>CANHJV010000111.1 GCA_947461225.1 Gemmatimonadota bacterium
GCCGACTTCGTGGTGGATGCGCTGTCGAATTTGGGGCAGGAGATCGTGGCCGGCGGGCTGCTGTCGCTGCTGGTGATCTTCGTGTTCCTGCGCGACTGGCGGCTGTCGTTGGCCATCGGGGTCACGGTGCCGTTGTCGGTATTGATGGCATTGGTGGCGCTGCAGGCGCTCGATGTGTCCATCAACGTGCTCTCGCTTGGTGGCCTCGCGTTGGGCACCGGCCTGCTGGTGGATACGGCCATCGTGGTGGCCGAGTCGGTGGGGCGACGACGCGAAGAAGGGATGTCGTTGCTGGAGGCGGCGGTGACGGGCACCGATGAAGTGGCGGCGCCGCTGTTCGCGGGTACGCTCACCACGGTGCTGGTGTTCGGCCCTATCATCTTCGTGCGCGGTCTCGCGGCGGCGCTCTTTCGCGACTTGAGCTTGAGCGTGGTCACGACGGTGGCGGCGTCGCTGGTACTGGCGCTCACGCTGATGCCGGTGATGATCGTGGGGCGGCGGAAGCTCGCGAAGTCCGCGCCGGCGCCGGTCGTAGTGGCCAAGGAGCCGTCGGCGATCGCGCGCACCCTCGATGCGTGGGGACGCACGCTCACCGCATGGTACGAAGGTGGCATGCGCTGGTCGCTGGCGCATCCGCGGTCGGTGTTCGGCATGGCCGGCGCGCTGTTGGCGGTCACCGTGGTGCTGATCTACACGTTGCCCAAGGAGATCCTGCCGCGCGTGGACGAAGGCGTGCTGGTGGCGGCGGTGCAGCTGCCTGAGGGTACCAGCATTCAGGCCACGGCCGCGCAGGTGGCGCGCGTGGAGAGTGCCGCGCGGGCACTCGGTGCCGAAGGCATCTACGCACGCGTGGGCAAGGCCACCGACGAAGAAGTGTTGGCCGGGGCCGACCCGGGGTCGAGTGCCACCGCGCAGCTCATCGTACCGGTTCCGGCCAACGCCGATGCCGCCGAGTTTGCGCAGCAACTGCGCGCGAAACTGCCCGACCTGGCCAAGGGGGCATTGGCGATCGATCTGGCCGGGCAATCGGAGTTCGGATCACTCATCGGGCGTGAAGGGCGATTGGTGCGTGTGGAGCTGTCGGCCCCCACGCTGGTGGAATCACAACGGTGGGCCGATACCGTGCGCACCGCCATGCAATCGGTGCCATCGCTGACCGATGTGCGCGATGCCTTTGCCGCCACGCAGCCTATCGTGGAAGTGTCGCTGGAGCGCGCGCGCATGGCCGAACGCAACATCGTGCCGAGCCAAGTGGCGAGTGCGTTGGCCGGCGCGCTGGGCGGCGTGAGTGCCAGTGAGCTACGTGAAACCGATCGTCGCACGCCGATCATGGTGCGCTACGCCGGGCTGCGCAACGAAGAGCTCGGGACCGCACTCAAAACACCGTTACGTGGCGTGCCGTTGGCGCAGCTGGTGCAGGTGCGCGAAACACGGGCGCCGTTGGAAGTGGTGCGCGTGGGGCAGCGTCCGGTCACCATCATTGAAGGGCTGGTGGAGAGCGGGGGAACCGCGAAAGCCACCACCGATGTGCAGTCGCGCATGGCGGCCCTCACGCTGCCGGCCGGGGTGTCGTGGCAGGTGGGCGGCGCCGACGCCGAGCGGGAGCGTACGAGCAACGAACTCACGCTGGTGGCGGTGTTGGCGGCGCTGCTCATGTTTTTGGTGTTGGCCGGCGAGTTTGCCAGCTTCACGATTCCGCTCGTGGTCATGCTCACCGTGCCGTTGGCTGGTGCCGGCGCGGTGATTTTCCTGTGGCTTACCGGTCAGTCGCTCAACGCGGTGAGTTTGATCGGCATCGTGGTGATGATCGGCATGGCCGACAACGAAGCGGTGGTGAAGCTCGATGCCATTCGCAAATTCCGCGAAGCCGGGCACAGTATCGACGACGCCATCATTCGCGGCGGTGAGCAGCGCCTGCGTGCCATTGCGATGACGTCCATTACCACCGTGACCGGCGTGTTGCCGCTGGTGTTCGGCTCGGGCAGCGGCGGCGCGTTGTATCAGCCGCTGGCAGCCGGCATCATCGGCGGCAGCATCAGCGCGCTGTTGGTGACGTTCTTTCTGCTACCCACGGCCTACGCGGTACTCGAGCGGCGCACCGAACGCCGCACGCTGCGTAGTACGGAGCCCGTGGCGTGATTCGCTTCGCGACGCACCGCCCAGCGGTGGTGTGGGCGATTTGCGTCGCACTCTTGTTGGCCGGCGCGATCAGTTTCACGCGATTGCCGCTGGCCACGCGTACCACGGTCGAGCTGCCGCGACTCAGCGTCTTCGCCAGCTGGCCGGGCGCGTCGCCGGAGGTGATCGAGACGTATCTCACGAGCCCCGTCGAAGCCGCCATTCAAGGCGTGCGTGGCGTACGGCGGGTGTCGAGCAATTCGAACGACGACTACGCCATGCTCACGGTGGAGCTCGAGGAGCGCGCCGACGTGCAGATGGCGCGATTGGCCATTCTCGAGCGGCTCGAACTGCTGCGCGCCGACTTGCCGCCGGGGGCGAGTGCGCCCACCGTGGCCAACTACGTGCCGGAAGGGCTCGAAGAAGCGCCATTGATGTCGCTCTCGGTGTTCGGACCGTACACCTCGGGCACCCTGCAAAAGCTGCTGGAAGAACGCGTCAGTCCGCGGTTGGGCAGCATTCCCGGCGTGGCCGGCGTGCAGGTGCGCGGCGGCACCGACATGGGGGTGTCGGTATCGTACGATCCGGTGCAACTGCGACGCATTGGCATTTCGCCTCAGCGATTGTCGGAAGCGATCGCCGGCGCGCGGATGGTGCAGGCGCTCGGCGCACTCGATCGCGGCAGCGACCCGGCGCATGCCACCACGCAAAACGTGGTGCTGCGCGACCAGCCCACGGCCCTCGAAGACTTACAGGCGTTGCCGGTGCGTGGCCCCGGCGCGCGCGTGTTCACGTTGGGCGAGCTGGCCACGGTACGCGCCGAAGAAGACGCCCGCGGCCGGTTCTTTCGCATTGACGGAGCGCCGGCGGTCGCGGTGGAGATCTCGCGGCATCCCGGGGCTGACGCCATTAAAACGGCGGCGGCGTTGCGAGCCGCCATCAAGGAGCTCGAGCCCAACATGCCGCCCGCGGTACGGCTGCGCATCAACAACGACGAAAGCGAAGACCTGAAGGAGGAGCTCGACGATCTCGCCCTGCGCAGCACGATCGCCTTCGGCTGCGTGTTGCTGGTGCTGGCCTTCACACTGCGCCGCTGGCGTGCGGTGGCGGTGGTGATGGGCACCACCGCCGTGGCCATCGCGGCCACCGCACTGTCGCTCTATCTGTTCAACATTCCCGCCAACCTGCTCACGCTGGCCGGACTCGGCATGGGCGTCGGCATTCTTGTACAGAACGGACTCGTGGTGGTGGAGCGCTTGGGCACCGAGCCCGACACCCCCGACGGCCGCGCGCGCGCCACGCAGCGCATCATGCCGGCGATCATCGGCAGCACGCTCACCACGGCGGTGGTGCTCTTTCCCTTCCTGTATTTGCAGGGCGACACCCGGGCGGCCTTTGTACCCTTCGCCGCGGCGTTCGTGTTTGCGCTGGGGTGGAGTGTGTTCACGGCACTGCTAGTCGTACCGGCGCTCGGGAAAGGTGTGGCGGCGCAGAACGCGGCGTGGCCCCGATTGCGGCGCGCGTACGCCCGCATGCTCATACGGCTGCTGCGCTGGCGTGCCGCCACGATGATTGGCGCGGTGGCCGTGTTGGCGGTGCTCACCTGGGGCTTCATGGCAAAGGTGCCGCGCTCGTCGTTCGGCGGCTTCGGCGAACGCCGCACGTCGTTGAGCGTGGGCCTGTCATTCCCGCGTGGCTCCGACCCCGGCACGCTCGATCGCGGCATGGCGGAGTTCGAGCGGCTGGTGGTGGGACGCCCCGAGATCGAACAGGTGCGGGCCGCGGCGCGCAGCGGCACGTCGGCGCAGATGTCGGTGCTGTTCACGCGCGCTGGCGGCCTCACCGCGGTGCCACTGGAGTTGCAGGAGTTGCTCACGCAGCGCGCAGTGTTGATCGGTGGCGCCAGCGTGAGCGTGGTGGGCGATGGCCCCGGCTTCTCGAGCGGTGGCGGCGGATCGAGCTTCGCCACCTTCCGCCTTCAGGTGCGCGGCTATTCGTACGACGGCGTGGGGCGTGTGGCCGACGATCTCAAGTCGCGCCTCGAGCGCATCACGCGCGTGCGTGAAGTGCGCATCAGCAGCGGCGGCTACTTCGGCGGCGAGCGCGGCTATCAGGTCACCCTCGACCCCGATCGCGCGGCGCTGACCCGATACGGACTGAACGCCTCGCTCCTCGCGGGTGCCATCGCACGTGAGGTACGCGGACCGGTGGGACGACAGCTGCTCGAAATCGGCGGCGACGAATTGCCGGTCACGGTGAAAGCCGCTGGTGCGCGCGACCGCAGTCTCGAAGAACTGCAGGAAGCCATCGTGCCCACGATCACTGGCGCCCCGGTGCGTATCGGTGATGTCGCGCTGGTGGATGCGCGCGAGGCGCTCAGTACCATCGTGCGTGAAGACCAGCAATACATCCGTCAGGTGTCGTATGACTTCAGAGGACCGTCCAAGCTGGCGCGCCGCACGCACACCGCGTTCATGAAATCACTGGCCGCGCCGGCCGGCTACAGCATCATCGATCTCACCGAAGGCTCGCCCTTCGAGCGCGATGACAGTGAGAATGGCCTCTATCTCGTGTTCGCGATCGGCGTGGTGTTGGTGGTGCTGGCGGTGGCGTTGGTGTTCGACTCGATGTGGGGTGCGGCGCAGGTATTCCTGTCGCTGCCCCTCGCCATCGGCGGCGTGGTGGCGGCGTTCTGGATACTCAAAGCCGCGTTCACGCGCGAGGCCGCCGTGGGGGTGATTCTGGTGATTGGCCTGGCGGTGAATCAGGCCATTCTCTTGGCCGACGCCGCGCTCGAGAAACGTCGCGCCCTGCATGCGGCCGGGCTTGATGCGCGCCTGCACGCAGGGCAGGTGTTGCACGCCGCCCTCGATCGGGCGGGCATGATTCTGATTGTCACGCTCGCCGCGATGGCGTCGCTCATTCCGCTCTCCGTAGGCACCGATGCCACCCGTCTCTTCGGCGCCATCGCGTTGGCCACGGCCGGTGGCACCGTCGCCGGCACACTCGGCGTGATGTTCGTGATGCCGGCGTTACTGGTGGGGCGGCGCGTGCCGCGCACACGAGCTGTTGTGCCTGCTGCAGCATCGTAGGTTCACGCGAAGTTCGCGTGAACCTACGATGTCTGAAGTCTGACCTGACCTATTTGTGCGACAACGTCCACACGTACGCCGCCACCGCCTGGATCTGCGGATCCGTGAGCGCCATGCGGCCGCCGCGGGCGCCCATCGCGTTCGGGTGCGTCGGGTCCTTGATCTTCTCTTTCGGTACACCACTCACGATGGTGGCAACGATCTCCTCGAAGCTGCCCGTCGTCATCTGCAGGAACTTCGGACCGGCCAGTGACGGGGCATTCGTGGCGCCCACGCCGCCCTTGCCGTGGCAGCGGGCACACGAGCCAGTGTTGAAGATCGAGTCACCCATGGCGACCGCAGCCGCGGTGACAGCGGCCGGCTTGGCCACCTTGGCATCAGCCTTCGGGCTCAGGTTGGCGTTGCCACCGCCCGATGATTTGCAGGCGACCGCGAGCGTGGACAGCAGAGTGAGCGCAACAAAACGACGCATGGGCGGTACGGGCTGAAGTGGACGGCGGGAGTGAATCGCTAAACTGCAGCCCGCAGGCCCAAACGGCTATCTTTCACCAATGACCACTATCGCGTTTCTCGGCACGGGGCTGCTCGGTAGCGGCTTTGTGGAAGCCGCTTGCCAGCGCGGCGATACGGTGACGGTATGGAACCGCACCATCGATAAAGCCCGTGCGCTCGAGCCGTTCGGGGCCATCGTGGCCGACACACCGGCCGACGCCGTGCGTGGCGCGAGCCGCGTCCATCTGGTGCTCAAGGATGATGCGGTCGTGGAAGACGTCATCGCGCAGTTGCGCGCCGGCCTCTCACCCGACGCGATCATCGTCGATCACACCACGACGCAGCCGGCGCTCACCGCCGAACGCGCCACGCGGCTCAATGCCGAAGGCGTGCACTATCTCCACTGCCCCGTCTTCATCGGACCGGCCGCCGCGCGGCTGAGTCAGGGCATCATCCTCGCCGCTGGCCCAACCGCGCTGTACGAATCGGTGAAGGATGCGCTCGCCGCCATGGCCGTGCGCGTGGAGTACTTCGGCGAGCGCAATGATCTCGCCGCCGCCTACAAGCTGATGGGCAACGCCTTCATCATCGGCATGGGCGCCCTGCTCAGCGATGTGTACAGCATCGCGAAGGGCAGTGACATCGCCCCCACCGATGCCCTCAAGCTCCTCGAGTTCTTCAACCCCGGCAACATCCTGCAGGGGCGCGGCCGCACGATGGCCGCGGGCAAGTTCGACGCGAGCTTCGAGCTCACGATGGCCCGCAAGGACATCCGCCTGATGATGGAAACCGCCGGCGATCTACCGCTGGCTGTGCTGCCGTCGCTCGCCGCCCGCATGGATGCCGTGATCGCCGAAGGGTTCGGCGCCCGCGACTTCGCCGTGATCGCCAAGGACGCGATCGCGTAGTGCTCGCGTAGGTCCGGGCAGCCAAGGCAACTGCAGGCGGGGGGTGGGGTGACGAATTATTGTTCGTGACCTCCACCCCCCTCCGCCTATGCGCACTCCTTGCGTCATCGCGCTGCTGGCCTCGGCCGCGCTTCCCGTCGCCGCCCAACAGCCCACCCGCACGCTCGCCAAGCCGCTCGCCGAATATGGTGAGCCGTTCTCGCAAATTGCCGCCATCCGTGAGCTGAAAGACGGTCGGCTGCTGGTCGTGGACAGTCGCGACAAGCTCGTGCAGCTAGTCAATCTCACCGCCAACAGCGCCACGAAAGTGGGTCGTGAGGGCTCGGGCCCCGGCGAGTACGGCCTGCCCACCCAGCTGTTCGCGCTCCCCGGCGACAGCAGCGTGATCTTCGATCCGCTGAACCAGCGCTACCTCATGGTGCACCCCGATGGGAAGCCGGGCGCGTCGTTCCGCGTGGGTGACGAGCCGCCGCCGCGCCCGCAACAGGGCCAGCGCCCCGAAGGCGGCGGGCAGGTCATGCGGATCGGTGGACTTGGATTCGGCATGCCACGCGCCTCCGATGCGCGCGGACGCCTCTACTTCGAAGGCGGTGGCATCTCGATGGGGCCGAACGGTCCCGTCACGGCCGACACCGCCCCGATCGTGCGCTATGACCGGACCACGAAGGCAGTGGATACGCTGGCGTGGGTGAACCTGCCCAAGAACAACGCCTCGGTGAAGTCGAGCGGCAGCGGCGGCAACCAGCGCATGGAAGTACGGATCGGTGGACGCACCCCGTATCCCGCCCGTGACGCCTGGACCGTGCTGGCCAACGGCACCGTGGTCATCGCCCGCGTCGGCGACTATCACCTCGATCTCGTCTCGCCCACCCGCGTCGTCACCCGCGGCGCGGCGGTTTCGCATGCCCCGGTCAAGATCGGCAACGCCGAGAAGCAGGAGTACCGCGATCAGTCCAAGAACACCGGCGGTATCATGATCATGCGCACGGAAGGCGGCCCGGGCGGGTCGCAGAACCGCGCCAGCACGGCGCCGCCACCGTTTGAGGAGCCTACGGAGTGGCCCGCGACCAAGCCGCCCTTCAACTCGAACGGAATCTTCGCCACGCCCGCCGGCGAGATCTGGGTCGCCCGCAATCGATCGGCCTCCGATCCTATTCCTACGTACGACGTCTTCTCGGCGGCTGGGAAGCTCACCGGCAAGGTCGTGTTACCCAAGCAGACCCGCGTGATCGGGTTCGGTGCCGGCGGCACGGTGTACACCATCCGGGTGGACGAGGATGATCTGCAGTACCTCCAGCGCTTCCGGGGCTGAGCGGGACCTGCTATCGTTACCAGACGTCGTTTTGAACCCCTGCGAGGCCATCCATGCCGTTCTTCTCACATCCCGCCAACGCTGATTGGCTGCTGCCCATCGTCAAGCTGCCGTTGACGCTCATTTCAGCGATCTTCAGCGGGATCATCGCGATCGGCCCGATCGGTCAGGTCGCACTCGTCGCGATCATCATCGCGATGTACGCCAAGAACATCATGGGTCCGGCTCGCCCGTAAGGGCAGCAACAATCGACGGAAACGGCCCGCTGCGACAACAGTCGCGGCGGGCCGTTTGGTTTGGTGCACGCTGCAGCGGTGAACGCCAATTGATTGAAAAACGAACGTGGTGAGCTGGGGAAGACTCGTCCGGCAGCGGACCGGGGCGCCGCCCCCTTCCGCGAGGTGGACATGCGGCGCATTCTCGTGGCTCGCGCGACGCGCGATACCGCCGATGCGCGTTTTTCTCCTGTGGAGTCCCGATGTCCGTTCGCTCGTTCCGGTTGCTGGCCATCATGCCGGCGTTGCTGCTGGTTTCCTGTGCGCAGCCCCCCGCCGCGGCTACGCCCCCGGCATTGTCGTTTGCCGAGTATCAGCTGGTCGATCTCACGCACGCCTACAATGCGCAGACGATCTACTGGCCCACGTCGCCCACGGCGTTTTCGCTCGAGACGCTCTCCAAGGGCCCCACCCCGGGTGGGTGGTACTACTCCGCCAACAGCTACGCCTCACCCGAGCACGGCGGCACACACCTGGACGCCCCGCTGCACTTCGGCGAGGGGCAGCACGCCACCGAGCAGATTCCGTTGGAACGCCTCATGGCCCCCGCGGTCGTGATCGATGTCCGGAGCGCGGCGGCGGCCGATCCCGATTTTGCGCTCCGCCGCGAGGATGTGCTGGCGTTCGAGGCGGCGCATGGCCGCATCGCAGCCGGCACCATCGTGCTGCTGCGCACCGGGTGGAGTACACGCTGGCCCAACCGGAAAGCCTATCTCGGTGATGATACGCCGAACGACGCGTCCAAGCTGCATTTCCCCGCCTTTGGCGCGGAGGCGGCGCGCCTGCTGGTGGAGGAGCGCGCGGTGGCGGTGCTGGGCGCCGACGTGGCGTCGGTGGACATCGGTCAGTCGAAAGACTTTCAGGTACACCGGATAGCGGCGGCGCAGCAGGTCCCGGGGCTCGAGAACCTCACCAATCTGGAGGCCTTGCCCGCCACCGGCGCGTACGTGATCGCGTTACCTATGAAAATCGAAGGGGGGTCGGGCGGTCCGCTCCGCGCCGTCGCCATGGTTCCGCGCACGAAATAGCCACTCGCCTCCGTTCACTCCCTTGCCTGCTGGAGCCTGTCATGATGCGTCGTTCTCTGCGCCTGTTCCTGCTCGCCTCGCTGGTCGCCGCGGCGCTCCCCGTCACGGGAGTGCCGAGCACCCTGCTGTCCGGGCAATCCCCGAAGATCACGACCTACGTTCGCTACGCCGTTGATGGACAGACGTCCTATGGACGGGTGGTCGGCACGACCGTGCAACAGCTGCGAGCCGCGCCCTGGCTGGATGCGACACCCACGGGGAGCACGGTACCGCTGGCGCGCGTGAAGCTGCTCGCCCCGGCCACCCCCTCCAAGGTGATCGCGGTGGGGTTGAACTATCAGACGCATCTCGGCGAACGGTCGGCCGCCACCTATCCCGGCTTGTTCGCCAAGCTCCCCACGTCGATTATCGCGCACGACGAGAACATCGTGTTGCCGCCGGATGCGAACAACGCCCACTACGAGGGCGAGATGGTCATCGTCATCGGCAAGCAGGCGGCGCATGTGTCGGTGGCTGACGCGAAGCAGTACGTCTTCGGGATCACCGTGGGCAACGACGTCTCGGAGCGCGACTGGCAGAAGAGTGACCTCCAGTGGTTCCGGGCGAAGGCGGCCGATACGTTCGGGCCCATGGGGCCGGTGCTGATCACCGGTTTGAACTACGACGACCTGCTGCTCCAGACCCGCCTGAACGGGGAGGTCGTACAGTCCCAGCGCACGAAGGACCTGATCTTCGATGTGGCGGCCCAGGTGAGCTACATCAGCCAATACGTGACGCTGATGCCGGGCGACGTGATCTACACCGGCACGCCGGGCACCACGAAGCGCATCGTGGCCGGCGACGTGGTGGAGGTAGAGCTGGAGGGCGTCGGCATCCTGCGGAATCGGGTGACGCAGCCGGCGAAGCGATAGGGCCGATGGCGGATGGTACCACCTCGAAGGGACGAGATGGCGAGGGAGGGGCCATCACGTGACGATCTCAGGTCAAAACGTTGACAACTGATTGTCCGAGGCTGAATCTACCCGCGAGTCCGCTCTCACGATCTGCGCGACGCGCCCGATTCAGTGCGACCTCGTGCTGTTGCTCAACATCGCCTGCCTCCTTCCCCCCGCAGTGCGACGCGCTCCACCCCATTACCCGCATGGAGGTCCTGATGCGCTTCCGCCGATATGTTGGCGGCCAAGCTTTCGCGGCGCTTGTCGCTGCGATGGCCGTTGCCAGCACGCTGATGCCCACCCGAACCGAGGCGCAAGGCGCACTCGGGACGGTCCGTGGTACGGTTACAAACAGTGGTACGGGCGCGCCGTTGGCGAACGTACAGGTCGCGATCCCCGGCACGATGCTGGGCGCGATCACGAACGCGAGTGGTGCGTTCACCATCGCGTCCGTCCCCGCAGGCAATCAGGTCGCGCGTGCGCGACTGATCGGCTACCAGCCGGTCGACAAGCCCATCGTGGTGACGGCCGGTGCGACCACGACCGTGACCTTCGCCCTCACGGTGAGTGCGCTGTCCCTCGACGAAGTGGTCATCACGGGCACCGGCGGTTCGGCGCGTAAGCGTGAAGTTGGTAACTCCATCGGGCAGGTCAAGCTCTCCGAAATCCCGGAAGTCCCGACCAATGTGTCGAATTTGCTGTCCGGGCGACTGGCCGGCGTCACGGTTGGCGGTGGTGTCGGTAACGCCGGCAGTGGCTCAGCGATCCGTCTGCGCGGCACGACCAGCGTGTCGCTCACGAATCAGCCGCTGATCTTCATCGACGGCGTGCGGACCCGCAGCGATGAATATCCGCGCAACGGTATCTTCACGGGTACCACCCAGCGCGGCGCCAACTCGAACTCGAGCCCGCTCAACGACATCAACCCGGACGATATCGATCGCATCGAAATCGTGAAGGGTGCGGCCGCGGCCACGCTGTACGGCACCGATGCCGCCGCCGGCGTGATCCAGATCTTCACGAAGCGTGGCGCGGGTGGCGCGGCGAAGTGGCAGGTCCGCTTCAACGGCGGCGTCAGCAGCCTGCAGAAGTTCGGCACCGACTCTGTGCCCCTGCTGTTCATGGATCCCTTCCTCCGCAACAGCGAAGGCAA
>CANHJV010000112.1 GCA_947461225.1 Gemmatimonadota bacterium
ACGCGCCTACCGCATTCCGGTGTCGAGCACCAAGGGCTACTACGGCCATGCCCTCGGTGCATCCGGCGCCTTCGAGGCGGCGATCAGCGCGCTCACGATCTCACGCGGCTGGATTCCCCCCACGCTCAATCTGGACACGCCCGCCGAGGGCTGCGATCTGGATTTCGTGCCGCACCACGGACGCGAAATGCGCCCGCAGGTCGTGCTGTCGAACAGTTTCGGCTTTGGTGGGATAAACGCCGCGTTGGTGCTCAAACAGGTGTCTGAACTGCCAACCGCCGTTGGCAGTTTCAATCCCGTTTACTCACCCCTTAGGTAGACCTCGGCGTACCGCTCGACCGACCGCTGAATCACCTTGAACGCCACTTCACTCTTCTCCCATCCCTGAATCTCGACGCGCTTCCCTTCGAGGTCCTTGTAGATGCCGAAGAAGTGTTCGATCTCCTTCAGATAGTGCGCCGGCATATCGGCGATGTCGTAAATGTCGTTGTGGTACGGATCGTCGCTGGGCACAGCGAGGATCTTCTCGTCGGGCTCACCCTTGTCCAGCATCTTCAGCACGCCGATCGGGCGGCAGGTAATCTGGCAGCCGGGAAACGTGGGCTCGTTGATGCGCACGAGAATATCGAGCGGATCGTTATCCTCGTGCAGCGTGCGCGGAATGAAGCCGTAGTCGCCCGGATAGTGCACGGCGGAATACAGCACGCGATCAAGCTTGAACCGTCCGGATTCCTTGTCGAGCTCGTACTTGTTTCGGGAGCCCGCCGGAATCTCGATGATCGCGGTGACCAGCTCCGGCACGTGGGGGCCGGGAGGCATGTCGCGCCAGGGATTGTGCATGGACGATAGGGTGTTGAAAGACGAGACGCTCAGCGGGCGCGCAGAGTAGCGGCCGCTTCGAGCGCGAAATACGTGATGGTCATGTCGGCACCGGCGCGCGCGATGGCGATGAGCGATTCCATCATGGCGCGATCGCCGTCGATCCAGCCGCGTTCCGCTGCGGCTTTGATCATCGAGTACTCGCCACTCACCTGATACGCCGCGAGCGGCATCTGCGTCTCGCGCTTCACGGCGGCGATGATGTCGAGGTACGCACCGGCCGGCTTTACCATCAGAATGTCGGCGCCTTCCTCCACATCGAGCTTCACCTCACGCAGCGCTTCGCGGCCGTTGGCCGGATCCATTTGGTAGCTGCGACGATCGCCGAACGCCGGCGTGGACTCGGCGGCTTCCCGGAACGGGCCGTAGAACGCCGAGGCGTACTTGGCGGCGTAGCTCATGATCGGCGTCTGCGTGAAACCGGCCGTATCGAGCGCGCGGCGCATGTGCCCAATGCGCAGATCCATCATGTCACTGGGCGCCACGATATCGGCACCGGCCTCGGCGTGCGCCAACGCTTCGCGCGAGAGCAGCTCGAGCGTGGCGTCGTTATCCACCTCGCCCGACGACGTGAGCAAGCCGCAGTGCCCGTGATCGGTGTACTCGCACATGCACACGTCGGTCACGACCACGAGGTGCGGAAACTCCCGCTTCACCGCACGCACAGCGGCGGGCACGGGTCCCTGCGGATCCCACGCCGACGATCCGGTGGCGTCCTTCGTGTCGGGGATACCGAACAAGAGAATTCCACCGATCTGCGCGGCCACCGCCTTCTCGGCGTCGCGCAGCATCTCGTCCACCGAGGTTTGCGACACGCCCGGCATCGAGCCGATCGGCGCACGCAGTCCCTTCCCCGACCGCACAAACAGCGGCCAGATGAACTGGGCGGGATCGAGACGCGTCTCACGCACCATGCGGCGGAGCGCATCGGTTCGCCGCACACGACGCATGCGCATCGGCATTATCCGGCTCCTTGGGCCGCGGCCTTCTCGGCCGCCCTGGCTGCCGCGGTGGCCGCCAGCTCTTCGCGCAGCTCGTCGAGAATGCCGGCACCGCCAGCGGCGTGCAGCTGCCGCGCCAGTTCACGGCCGCTCGACGCCGGATCCTCAGCGTTGATCGGTAATCCGCCGCGCACCACCGACACACCGTCGATCGACGCGATGATGCCGTGCAGCATCGGACCGTACTGCGCTTCGTACGTGGTGCAGGCGCCGATCGGCACCTGACATCCACCTTCGAGCGCCGCCAGCAGGGCGCGTTCCGCCGTGACGGCCGCCCGCGTGTGGGCGTGATCGAGCGTGGCCAGAATCGCCGTCATGCGGTCGTCGTGCGCGCGCGCCTGCACCGCGATCGCGCCCTGACCGGGCGCCGAAATCCAATCGGGCGGGTCCATGAACGCAACGATGCGATCACCGAGCCCGAGACGACGCAAACCGGCCGCGGCCAGCAACGCGGCGTCGACTTCGCCGGCGTCGATCTTCCGCAGGCGCGTGCCCACGTTGCCACGGAGTTCGCGCACATCGAAGTCGGGGCGCAGCGCGCGCAATTGCGCGCGACGACGCAGCGAGGACGTGCCGACCTTTGCCCCCTTCGGCAACTCCATCAACGTGCGCGCGGTGGTGTTGGGGCCGACCACCAGCGCGTCGCGCGGATCTTCCCGCTCGAGCAACGCCACGATGGTGAGCCCTTCGGGATCGGCCGTGGGCAGATCCTTCAGCGAGTGCACCGCACAATCGGTGCGACCGGCGATCAGGTCGGCTTCGAGTTCGGCGGTGAACAGCCCCTTTTCACCGATCGCGTTGAGCGGGCGATCGAGAATGCGATCGCCAATGGTCGTGTACTCCACCAGTTCACTCGCCACCCCGCGTTCGGCCAACGCGGCAGCGACCTGGCGCGCCTGACGCAGCGCCAATTCAGAGGAACGGGTTCCGATGCGGACGACAAGATCAGTCATGCTACAACTTATTGGGGCACCCACAGGTTCAGTTAGTCCCCGTCCTGCCGGATTACTTCCCGCAGGCCTTCACGATGCTGATCACCCACCCTTCCATCGTGGCGGCCCCCGATTCCACCTTCACCGGAAATCCGGCCACCTTCGCGGCGCGCGCGGTGACGGGGCCGATACACGCCACCGGCAGCCGCCCGGCGTGCTCCGGCGGCAGGGCATCCAGCAGCGCATCCACCGCGCTCGGCGCCGCCACCGTGACCAGATCGATCTCCCCCGACTTCACCAGCCCCCGGACGCGGGCCTGCCCCTCGGGATCGGGGGCGCTCCGATAGGCCGGGACGCTCTCGACGACCGCGCCCAACGCCCGCAGACCGTCGGGCAGGACGTCGCGGGCCGCCGCGGCACACGGATACAGCATGCGCGTGCCCTCAATGTCCGACCGTGAGGCCATGGCATCGAGCATCCCCACCGCCTGCGCGTTCTCAGGCTGCACCGTGGGCGTGCGCCATCCACACCGTTCGGCCGCGGCCGCCGTCGCCACGCCCACGACCGCCAAGCGACGGGTCGCCATGGCCGCTTCGGCACCGCGCTCGGCAACGACACGCGCCAAATGCTCGACCGCGTTGACGCTGGTGAGCAGGACCCAGTCGAACTCCACGAGCCGGCGCACCGCCTCGTGCAGCGGTGCGAGATCGAGCGTTTCGATGCGCGTGAGCGGGACCTCGTATACCGTGGCCCCTTTGGCCCGCAGGGCATCCGCCAGCGGCGAGCCACGCTCGCCGGCCCGCGTGACCGCGATCCGGACGCCGAGCAACGGCTGCGGCTCCGGCGCACGCGCCGGTGTCCGGGCCATGATCATGGAGCGATCATAGCGCGATCAACGTCCGCGCTTCGCCCGCGCCATACGACGGAGCAACAGCACGATGTAGCCGCCGTACGCGACCGCCGCGATGGCGTAGCCGGCCCACATATAGCCGCTGCTGTCGGGAGGGCCACCAGCCTTCGGCACGAACGCCACCTTCCCGGCCGTGTCCTGCACAGTGGCCACGGTCAGCAGCGGCTGCGCCGAGACGAACGCACTCGTGGCCATGATCACGCCGCCTCCATCGCCGCACGGGTATCGCGTAGCGTGGCCCAGCGGAAGCGCAGCCGCAGCAAGGCGAAGAACAGCAGCAGGAACGCCACCATCGACAGGCCGAACGAGAGGAGCATCTCGGGCGGCATCTTGGGCTTTTCCGGCGCCAGTACCACGGGCTCCGGATGCATGCCACGGAACAATTTGACGGTGAGATGAATGAACGGCACCAGCAGCGCCGCCAGCGATCCCATAACCGCCGACAACCGCGCGCGCACTTCGATCGACTCCACGCCGCTGCGCAGCACGAGATAACCAACGACCAGCAGCCACAGGAAGAGCGTGCTGGTGATGCGCGCTTCCCACACCCACCACGTGCCCCAACTCGTGCGCGCCCAGACCGGGCCGGTCACCAGCACGATGCCCATGAACACCAGCCCGACTTCGGCCGAGGACTCGGCCAAGCGATCGAGGCGTTCATCCTTGATCCAGAGGTACATGATGCTGCTGATGAACAGCAGGCCGCAGGCGAAATACAACCCGATGATCGCCGCCGGCACGTGCACGTAGAAGATTTTCTGCGCCGCGCCGAGCATCGCATCGATGGGCGTGAAGAACAGCGCGCGCGCACACGCCGCGATCACCGCCACGATGGCGATGGCGAGGAACGCATCGAATCCCTTCGGCTCCGGCATGGTGGCCGGACGCGGGGCAGCAGACGACACCGACGACATACCTACTCCTCGATGGTGAACGGAAACACCACGATACAGGCCGAGACAAAGACGAGATCGAACGCCAGCAACACCTTGAGCCATGCCATACCATCAGCGATCGGTTGACCACGCAACACCACCGCCGTGGCCTGCGCCGCCGGAATCACCAGCGGCACGAAAAACGGCAACGTCATCATCGGCAACAATAACTCCGCCAGTCGCGTGTTCGACGCGATCGCCGCGAAGAGTGTCCCGACCGCCGATAAGCCGAGGGACGCGAGCAACACGATCCCCACGATGATCCACCACGATGGGCCGACCGGAAGATCGAAGAAGAGCGCCACGGCGGGAAGCGCCAAGGCCTGAACACACAGCACGAACACGAGGTTCGCGATGACCTTGCCGGTAAAGATGGCCTCCCGCGACACCTGCGAGGCCAGCAGGCCGTCATAGGCCCGTTCGGCCAGTTCCAGTCCGAACGAGCGGTTGAGCCCCAGCAGTCCGGAAAAGGTGAAGATCACCCAGAGCACCCCCGGTGCGAGATCCATGGCCGGAATGGCCGTCGGATCCCACGTGAACCGGAAGATCACGACGGCCAGCACGGCAAAGACCGTGGCCGCCAGGAACGCGCTCCGGGTCCGGAACTCGATCAGCAGGTCTTTGCGGGCAATGCGCCACGCATCGGCCAGATACGACGGCGCCCGGTGGGTCGAGCTCACGCGTGGCGCGCTCACGCCAGCCCCTCGTGCACGAGGGCGCGGTACTTCGCCTGATAGCCTGGCACATCGAAGCCCGACGCAGACACGAGCTCTTCATCAACGAACCGGCCGCTCTGCATGATGGCCGAGTGCGTGGCCAGCGCGAGGCCCTCGCTGAGATTGTGGGTGACCAGCACCAGGGTGGCCCCGTTGGCCTTGAGTGCGCCCAGCGCATCGGTGAGCGCCTGGGCGCCGGTTTCATCGAGCCCCGTGTACGGCTCGTCGAGCAGCACCAACTGCGGACCATGCACCAACGCCCGCGCAATCGACACGCGTTGCTGCAATCCGCGACTGAGGTAGCGCACGGCCGTATCGGCGCGGTCGAGCACCCTGAGCTGCGTGAGCACCCGCGTGGTGGCGTCATCGGCGTTGATCACCCCCTGACATTCGGCGGCGAAGCGCACGTTCTCGCGCACCGACAGCGCCGGGTACAGCATGGCATGATGCGAGATCAGTCCGACCAGACGCCGCGTCCCGGCATCACCGGGGAGCGGCTGGCCATGCAACCGGGTGATCCCGGCGGTGGGTTTGAGCAGCCCCCCCAGCAGGCGCAGCAGGGTGCTCTTGCCCGCCCCATTCGGCCCGAAGAGGGCCAAGCAGGCGCCTTCGTGCAGCGTGAGCGACACCCCATTCACGGCGCGGCGGCCACCAAACGCGCGGACGAGCGCCTCGGCTGTCAGCGCCGGACCCAACGCGGCGTGGGCCAGAGCGGACGCGACACCGGTCGCACCTGTTTCGTGGGGTGACTGCATCGCTCTACATTAGCAGGACACACGATTGCTCGCGACACGCGAACGACCGCGATCTGCGCACTCCCCGTCGGACACCCCACCGCGCCGGTTCGCACCGGCTACCAGGTCTCCATGAGCGATATCGACGTCCTCCTGCAGGAAACGCGCTCCTTTCCCTCGCCCGCCGGCTTCCGCGCCACGGCCCGTGTTCATGATTCGCGCCTGCAGGACGACGCCGCGATCGACCCGCTGAGCTTCTGGGCGCGCGAGGCCGGTGAACTGACGTGGACCAAGCCGTGGGATTCGGTCCTGGAGTGGACGCCGCCGCACGCCGCGTGGTTCCAGGGCGGACAGCTCAACGCGTCGGTGAATTGCGTCGATCGCCACATTCATGGGCCGCGCCGCAACAAGGCGGCGATCATCTGGGAGGGGGAACCCGGCGACCGGCGGACGTACACGTATTGGGACCTGTACCGCGAAGTGAATCTCGCGGCGAACATGCTCAAGCAGCTCGGCGTGGTGAAGGGGGATCGCGTCGCGATCTATCTGCCGATGATTCCCGAAGCGATCATCGCGATGTTGGCCTGCGCGCGCATCGGCGCCGTGCACACCGTGGTGTTTGGCGGCTTCTCGCCGGAATCGCTGCGCGACCGCATCAACGATTGCGGCTGTAAGGTGCTCATCACCGCGGACGGCGGCTATCGTCGCGGACAGATCGTGCCGCTCAAGCGCAACGCCGACGAAGCGGTCAAGGAGTGCCCCACCATCGAGCACATGCTGGTGGTGATGCGCCGTCGCAGTGGCGTGGGCGACGAAACGTTCGCCGAGATGCAGGACGGGCGAGACCACTGGTGGCATCGTATGAAGCGGCAGGTGCCCAAGTATTGCGAGCCGGAAGTGATGGACGCCGAAGATGTGCTGTTCATTCTCTACACGTCAGGCACCACGGGAAAGCCGAAGGGCATTGTGCACACCACCGGTGGCTACATGACCGGTGTGGCGAGCACGACCAAGTACGTGTTCGACCTGAAGGAGGAAGACGTGTACTGGTGCACGGCCGACATCGGCTGGATCACTGGGCATTCGTATCTGGTGTACGGCCCGCTGGCGAATGGCGTCACGCAGGTGGTGTACGAAGGCGCGCCGGACTGGCCCGACAAGGATCGCTTCTGGGAGATCTGCGAGCGCTACGGGGTGTCGATTTTCTACACCGCACCGACGGCGATCCGCGCCTTCATGAAATGGGGGGCGCCGTACGTCGCGAAGCACGATCTTTCGCAGCTTCGCTTACTCGGGTCGGTCGGTGAACCGATCAACCCTGAAGCGTGGATGTGGTACCACAAGCACATCGGCCAGGAGCGGTGTCCGATCGTGGACACGTGGTGGCAGACGGAGACGGGCGCCATCATGATCACGCCGCTGCCGGGGGTCACCGCGACCAAGCCCGGTTCGGCCACGACGCCATTCCCCGGCGTCAAGATCGCGCTACTCGACACCGCCGGTAACGACATCGCTGTCGGTGGTGGTCTGTTGGCGATCACGCATCCGTGGCCCAGCATGGCGCGTACGATCTGGGGCGACGACGCGCGCTACGTCGAGACCTACTTCTCGAAGTGGCCCGGGCGCCCTGATCTGTACTTCGCCGGCGACGGCGCCAAGCGCGACGACGACGGCTACCTCTGGATTCTGGGGCGCGTCGATGACGTGCTCAACATCGCCGGGCACCGGATCGGGACGATGGAAGTGGAGAGCGCGCTGGTGGATCACCCGGCGGTCGCCGAAGCCGCCGTCGTGGGCAAGAGCCATGACATCAAGGGGCAGGCGATCGCCGCGTTCGTCACGTTGCGGGCGGGCTTCACGCAGAGTGGCAGCCTGCGCGACGAACTGCGCGAGCATGTGGCGATGAAGATCGGCGCCATCGCTCGCCCCGACGACATCCTGTTCAGTGCCGACCTGCCGAAGACCCGCTCGGGCAAGATCATGCGTCGGTTACTGCGCGACATCGCCGAGGGGCGTGCGCTTGGTGACACCACGACGCTGGCCGATCCGTCCGTCGTCGCGTCGCTGCGGGATCAGTATGAGGCGCAGGAGTCGTAACGGCACCCGAGCGGAGCGCAGCGCGCGCGGCCATCACCCCGCAGGAACGCCGCGACGGGGAGACGTCGCGCCCGCACCGGCATGCCGCCCGTACCACGATCCCGCCCCACCGGCATCAGGCACGAGATTCGCACGGGGGGGGGGTGGTGATCGTGGTCACAGAGTTCGAAACACGCGCCCCCGCAAATTCGTCGGTACTCATATGTCCATTCTGAACAAACTGTTTCCCGAAACGCTGTTCCCCCGCAAGCTGTCGGCCGACGCCGAGCAGCGACTGCGGCTCGTGCAGGCACGCGCGGAAGACGCGCTGGTTCGCACGCACGTCGAGAACGCGCTGCTCTTCGTCGATACGCTGTCCACCGACGTCGGCTACGAGCGCGCGCTCGACATCTACGTGCGGGAGATGGGTGTGCCCGACCCGCTGGCCTCGGTCGTGGCCACCCGCGCGCTCGTGGCACTCGGCGAGGCGCTGGTACCGTCGGTCACGTCGCATGCCGTGAACGACGAAGGCACCGCCGAAGCGGTGCCTTTGCCGAGATTGCGACTTGGTGAAGCGGCAGCGAGACGGCGAGCGTAAGCCGTTCGCTGCCGTTCGGCCGATTACTTCTTCGCGGAATCCGTTGTCGCGGGAACAGCCGCCGCTGCCGCCGGCGCGGCCGGCAACGCCGCCCGAAGGCTGTCCACCATCTTCTTGAGCTGGTCGTACGTCAGACCACCCGCGAACACGCGATTCCCGACCACGAGCGTCGGGGTGCTGCTGACGCCACGCTCCGTGCCCGCGGCGGCGTTCGCCTGAATCTTCGGCAGATTCTTCTGGGTGTCGAAGCAGCTGCTGTACGCCGTCATATCCAGACCGAGCTGGCCGGCGTACGAGTCGAACACCTTGCGGGGATTCGTCGTGGCCTGCGAGTTCCAGTCCATCTGCCCGGCGAAGAGCGCGTCGTGCATTTCCCAGAACTTGCCCTGATCGCCTGCGCACGACGCCGCGAGGTGCGCCGCCATCGTGTTCTGGTGAATCGACGTCAGCGGGAAATCGTAAAAGCGGAAGTTGGCGAGTCCCGCGTCGATGATCCGCGCCTTGATATCCGGCCCCTGCAACGCGGCGAACTGGCCGCAGCCCGGGCACTCGAAGTCGGCAAACTCCATAATCGTGATCGGCGCGTTCGGATCGCCACGCAGCTGGCCTTCCGCCGTCGGCAACGCGGTGCCGGGCGCGAGTTCGATCGGCTTCGGCTTGTTCTGCATGGCGTAATAGATGCCGGCGCCGCCTACGGCGAGCACGATCAGCACGATGGGCAGGAACGCGTTGTTGGACTTCTTCTTCGTTGCCTTTACCACTCGATCTCCTCGTCGTCTTCCGGCGTCCAGCCGGTTGGTTCCCATCCGCTCTCGTCGGGACGACGGGCTTCGTCGACCAGACGGCGATGTTCAGCTACTTCCGGTGTATCATAGGTGCAGCGCACTTCGTAGTGAAACAGCTCGCTGCGTACGTCGCCGATCAGCTTCAGCAGCTCGCCAGCGTGGAGCAGCATCTGGTCGTCGGCATCGAGCGCCCGGATGCGATCGGCGAGCCCCCGAAGCATGGCTTTCAGGATCTCGGTGCGTCCGTCGTCGTACGTCTGCTCTTCCGCCATCGCGCCTCCGGAACTTCTGCCCTGTCATCCGGCGACGGTCCACTGCGGCCGAGGCGGTAAGCTATCTGTCGCACCGTCCTCGGCGCTATCCTGCGCCGGCGGTCCGAGGGGAGGTCCGATGGCCGCTCCGACTCCCGTTGCCCCGAGCCCATGTATACCGAACATCTCCGAATCCCAGTGGGCGCCGGCTCGCTCCACGTGGAACGGGTGGGACGGGCCGGTCCGGCGGTCGCGCTGCTGCACGGATTCGGGAGCTGCAGCTTCTTATGGCGGGCGGTGGCCCCACGGCTGGCCGATGCGGGCTATACGGCGTTCTCCATCGACCTCATGGGACACGGGGAGTCGGACCGACCGCTCGATGTGCCCTTCGGCCTCGGCGTCCAGGCCGAGTACGTGGAACGCGCGCTCACGGCACTCCGCCTGTCTCAGGTCGCCCTCGTGGGTCAGGACATGGGGGCGCTGGTGGGGCTCCTGGTGGCCGGCCAGCGACCGGAGCGTTCTTCCAAGGTGGCGCTCCTCGAACCGCTGGATCCCGACGACCTACCGGGACCGGCCATCCGCTCGCTGCAACGCACGTCGGCGCTCTCGGCGCTCTCGGCCAACGCGTTGTTCGGCGCGCGGCCGCTGCTGGATCCGTTTTTACGTGACGCCGTCGCCGTGCCGGCCAACATGCCCGACTTATTGGTGGCGCGGTACCTCGCGCCGTTCGTGGGAAGCGGAGGCGCGGCGCAGCTGCTCCAGCGCGCCAGCGCCGTCACGTTGAGCCCCGAGGACCGGCAGCGCCTGGGCGAGGTGCGTGGCGACATGTTGCTCTGGACGGGGGACCGCGACGCCGACGACGATCTTGTGGCACGCATCGAGCGCTGGCGTGGCGTACTCCCCATGGCATCGGTACGTCCCATCGTCGTACGCCCCTGTGGAACGCTGGTGGCGGAGGATGCGCCGGCCGCGCTCGTCTCAGCGTTACTGGCATGGATTGCGTAATACGGGTGAGACGCCACTAGGAAGCCGGTGTCTCATCGGTTACGATTAACTAGCTGATCCGGAGTTCCCCGGCAGCGATGTTCGACGCACTACCCAGAGGAAATGGCCAAGCCCAAGCTTCGTCCGCGTCGTGACGCCATGGTGCCCTCTCCGTATCAGGAGGCCCGTGACGAGCTCTTCCAGCAGATCATGCAGTGTGGTGTGATC
>CANHJV010000113.1 GCA_947461225.1 Gemmatimonadota bacterium
GCGCTACACGCCGTTGCTGGCGATGAACGATCCCAATGAACCGGTGCAGCAGGGCGGACTGCTCGTGGCCCCGCTGGGCAAGGGGCGCTACGTGTACGTCACGCTGGCGCTGTTCCGGCAGTTGCCGAACGGTGTGCCAGGGGCGGCGCGGATCCTGGCGAATCTGGTCAACGCGGCGCCGGCGGTGGTGCAGCCAAAGATGTAGTGCTGAAGGTTTTGTTACCCTGAGCTTTTTACTCCCTAGTGAGCAGGGGGGAGGGTATCAGGGGGCAGGAAGCAGGTGAACCGCGCGTTGTGCCTGCTTCCTGCCCCCTGACACCCTCCCCCCTGCTTCCTAGGGAGTTTGCAGTTTGCGATCCCCGAAGCTCAGCACCGACCCCACCACCACCACCACGAAAGTTCAAGGGGTCAGAGTCGTTGAACGCGGTTGTTCAACGACTCTGACCCCTTGAAAGACCCCTTGAAACTGCATTAATGGACGGCCAACGGTTCAGCCGCCAAAATTGTAGCGACACGGGCATTTGCGACACTGAACGTTTTACTCCCTAGGAAGCAGGGGGGAGGGTATCAGGGAAGAGGAGGCAGGAACCACGCGCGGTTCACCTGCTTCCTGCCCCCTGATACCCTCCCCCCTGTTACCTAGGGAGTTTACAGGTTGTCGGTCTGCAGAGTGCCCGTTTGCAGTTTGCGATCCCCGAAGCTCATCACCGACCCCACCACCACCACCACCACCGCCCCAATCACGTTGTGCCACAGGAAGCTCACACTGGGCACTCCGAACGACACGGCGCCTACGGCGGCCATGCCGCTCAGCAGGCCTACGAACGCGCCGAAGGCGCGGGTGCGCGGGATCATGGCGAGGATGAACACGCCGAGGATCGAACCGTAGAAGAATGAACCGAAGCGGTTCACCACTTCGATCAGTGAGCCGAGGTTGGCCGCGTACACGGCCACCACGCAGGCGAACACACCCCATACGGCGGTAGAGGCCTTCGACACGAACAGGTAGTGCGCGTCGGTGCCTTCGCGCTTGAACCAGCGCTGGTAAAAGTCCACCACGGTCGCGGTGGAGAGCGAATTCAGCTCGGCGGCGATGCTCGACATGGCGGCCGCCAGCACGGCGGCCAGGAAGACGCCGGCGAAGCCCAGCGGCAGGTGATCGAGGACGAAGCGCGGGATGATGTAGTTCACGTCCTTTGATGCTTCGCCCGTGACGCGGCCAGCGGCGGCCAGCGCGTCCTTGCGCACCACGTTCACCGACGAGTCGGCGCTTCGGAAGGCGAGCAGTGCACTGGTGGTCGCCGCGTCGGCGCCGTTGTCGATGTCAGTCGACGCTTCGCGCGCGGCGGCAGTGCGCTGGGTGATGGCGGTCGTGTAACGCGCCTCGAGCTCGGCAAACGTGGCCGGCTCCTGTTGCTGCACCTGCGCGCTGTGCTGCGGATTGAACAGCATCGGGGCCGGCGTGAACGTGTAGAACAGGAACACGAGCACACCGATCAGCAGGATCAGCGCCTGTAGCGGAATCTTCCAATAGGCGCTCATCAGCAGCGAGCTGCGCGCTTCGTCCACCGATTTCGCGGCCAGATAGCGCTGCACCTGGCTCTGATCGGTGCCGAAGTACGACAGCATGAGGAACGTGCCGCCCAAAATGCCCGACCAGAACGTGTACGTCTCCGACAGGTTGAACGAGAAGTCGAACACGCGCAGCCGGCCCGTGGCGCCCGCGATCTCGAGGGCGTTGTCGAGGGGAACGGGCATGCGCATGATCAGCACCACCACGATCGCAAGCAGGGCCCCCACGATCACGACCATCTGCTTCACGTCGGCCCAGGTGACTGCTTGCACGCCACCCAGCACGGTGTAGATGACCGTGGGAATGCCGATCAGCGCTACGCACCACGTGATGTCCCAGCCGAAGATGGCCGAGAGGACGACGCTGGGGGCCGCGATGATCGTGCCGCAGGACATGCCGCGCGAGAGCAGGAACAGGAAGCTCGTCAGTGAGCGCGTTTTGGCGTCGAAGCGTTTCTCGAGGAATTCGTACGCCGTGTACACCTTGGCCCCGTGCAGGAACGGCACGATGGTGACGCCGAGAATCACCATCGCGATCGGCAGACCGAAGTAGAACTGCACGAAGCGCAGGCCATCGGTGGCGCCCTGGCCCGTGGTGCCGATCAGGGTAACAGCCGACAGCTGCGTGGCCATGACCGACAAACCAACTGCCCACCACGGCAGGCTGCGGTTGGCCAGGAAATACCCTTCGATGTTGGTCGTGCCGCGCGTCCGGCGGAGGCCGTCGAACACGACGACCACGAGGTACACCGCCACGATGGCCCAATTGATCCAATGCATGCGGGCTACCGTGGCAGCAGGGTATACCGCGACTGTAGCAGCCACAGCAGTACCAGAGTGACGGCCTGAATCAGCAGGACCCGCCAGAGTGTCGTGCGGAACGGGGTAGACATGGAACCCAAGCTACTGGCCGAACGGGGATCACGCTGCCCGGCCGGCGAGCGAATACCCCCTGTCGGTTTGACCGTGGACCGGCCATCGCTAGTCTTGTCCGAGTAGGATGTCCCGAATTCCAGAATGTTGGCGTGCCCCGATCCGCGACAACGCCGTCGCGCATGGGGCCCGCCAGCATGTGAGCGGCGAGAGAATGGCAGACCCGAGTTCGATGGACCAGGCGAGCCCCCCCGTACCCGACGCGCCTGATCCGGCGCGTGCGGCGGCTTTGCTTGAGGCACTGCCGATCGCGGCCGCGCTCTTTCTGCGCTCCGGGATGCTGTACGCCGTCAACACGCTCGGTCGCGAATGGTTTGTCGTCGACGCCCGTGCACCGCTGACGTCGCAATCGTGGGGCGTGGTGCTGTTGCCGCTGGCGTCTGCCGGCTCTGCGCTGCTCGAGGCCGTGGCGGCGGGCAACGCGCCCGTGTCGCAGCGTGCGCCACTCGGCCGCGAGGGGCGAATCGTCGACGTGCGGGCCGTGCCGTTCGATCGCGAGTTGTTGCTGCTCACGGCCACCGATGTCACGGGCCAGGACGAACAGCGCGCCGAGTCGGCGCGCGTCGATCGCGAACTGTCGGCGTTGCTGTCTCTCACCCCGTCCACGGTCCGGATCACCGACGTGTCGGGGCGCATTGTGCAGTCGAATGCGATCGCCAATCTCGAGCATCCGTCGCGTTCCCCGGCTACGGTGCGCGAGTTATGGGAACTCGATGCGCCGCATGACATGGCCAACAATCGACCGCTGTCGTTCCTCGACTCACCGGCCATGCGTGCGCTCGCGGGCAATGTCGTCCTGCGTCAGCGCCTCGAAGTCCGACGGCTCGGTGCGCAGCGCGTGATCGAGGCGTTCGCCGCGCCGATCCGCAATGAACAGCACGACGTCACGGGGGTGGTGCTGCTGGATCGTGACGTGACCGATCGCGAGCGACTCGAGCGCCAGTTGCACGAGCGGGAAGGACGCGAGGCCGCGTTGCAGGAACAGGTGACGCACGAACGAGAGCATCTCGACCGCCTGGTCGAGGAACGGTCACGCGCGCTCATTGCCTCGCAGGAAGACCGTTTGCGTGAGCGTCGGCTCACGGCAGTGGGGCAGCTGGCCGCCGGCGTGATGCACGATGTGAACAACGCGCTCAACCCGATCATGGCGGCGGCGTATCTTCTGCGGCATCACGCCGAGTCGCCCGACGCGGTGCGCGATTATGCCGATCGCATTCAGAAGGCGGCCGAGATCGGCGCGGCGACGGCGTCACGCGTGGGTCGCTTCATCCGCCAGGAACCGGTGCATGCCGGCGGCGACGAGGCGCTCGATCTGTCGGTCCTGGCGGACGAGGTGCTCGACCTGACCGAGCCGATGCGCTTGCGTCGGTCGAGTGAGAGCGGCGAGGTCCGAATCGTGAGGCAGTTCGCCTCGCGGGCCAGCACCCGAGGGTTGCCCGGCGAAATTCGTGAGGCGCTGCTGAATCTCGTGCAAAACGCCGTCGACGCTATGCCGGAAGGCGGGACGCTCACGGTGCGCACGTTCGACGAGGGGGGCGACGCCTGTCTCGCGATTCGCGATACCGGTGTGGGGATGAGCGCCGATGTGCGGGAGCGCGCGTTCGAGCCGTTCTTTACGACGAAGGGCTCTCGAGGCTCAGGGCTGGGGTTGGCTGAGGTGTACGGCATCGCCCGTCGCCATCGGGGGACCGCGACCATTTCGTCGGTGCCCGGGCGTGGCACCGAGGTCACCCTTCGGCTGCCGCGCGCCGTGGGATCGGAGCCGCAACTCGCGCTTCCGGGCGCGACGCGCGAGGCGGTGATCCCGCAGTACATCCTGGTGGTCGAGGATCATGATGACGGCCGCGAGTTCCTGCGGCGTATTCTGCAGGCTGACGGCCATCGAGTCGACGCCGTGGGCACATGTGCCGACGCCCGGGAAAAGCTCGCATCCAGTGCGGCAACCCCATACGATCTCATGCTGACCGACGTCGGACTGCCCGACGGGAGCGGCTGGGAACTCGTGCGGCATGTTCGTCGCCACGCGCCAACCGTGCGCGTCGGCGTGATTACCGGCTGGGAACCCATTGCTGAGACCGGTGAATCGCGCGGCGCGGAATTTGTCCTCCGTAAACCGTTGCGCGCCAGCGAATTGCAGGCTCACATTGCGGGCAGTGTTTCTCCCGCCTCTAAAACCGAGTAAGAATATGTCGGATCTGCCGTCGACCATTCGTGTGCTGGTGGCCGAAGACAACGCTCTCGAGCGGTCTACCCTTGTCGACCTCCTCAGCGCGCTTGGCCATATGGTCGTCGCGGAAGTCGAGAGCGGTACGGAGGCCATCGAGAAGGCGCAGCAGTTCACCCCTGATGCGGTGCTGCTCGACATGCACATGCCGGGAGCCAGTGGCGTGCAGGCGGCCGAAGAGATCGCCAGTGCGCTGCCTGGCACGGCGGTGGTGCTCATCACGGGCGATCTGTCGCTCACGCTGAGCACGGCCGACGTGTTGCGCAGCACGGCCGTGGCGCTGCTGCCCAAGCCGACGCCGCCGACGACGCTCGATGCCACGCTCCGCATGGCTGTCACGCGGGCCCGCGAGCTGCTGTCGGCCCGTCGGGAAGCCGCCGAAGCGAAGGCGCAGCTCGAGGCGCGCAAGCTGATCGAGCGCGCCAAGGGCATTCTCATGCGTCGCACGGGCAGCAGCGAGCAGGAAGCCTATCGCATCATGCAGCGCAGCAGCCAGGATCGCTCGGTGCGCATGGTCGACATCGCGCGCGCCGTCATCGACAGCGAACCCGGCATGAAGGCGTAAACGCGCTCCATGCCGGTGGTACTCCGGGTGACTCAGGAAATCGGCTTGCCCGCGTTCGGGCCGGCCACCTGCTTCACCAGTTCGTACAGGAAGTCGAGTCCGTCGTAGAAGCTCTTCACGCGCAACTTCTCGTCGCGCCCATGCGCGTTGGTTTCGCCGGGCGACGAGAAGATGCCGCTGACGCCGTAGGTGGGGATGCCCACGGCGCGCAGCCGATAGCCGTCGGTTGCCCCGGTGCTCATCGTGGGAATCACCGGCACGCCGCCGAACATTTTGTTCGTGAGTTGCGTGGTCGCCTGCAGCAACGTGGCGTTGATCGGGCCCGGCGCGCCGTCTTTGCGATCCTCACGTGAGCCGGTGACCTTCACCGTCGCGTCACCGATCACCTGCTCCAGCGCGGCCTTCACCTGCGAGCCGGTGCTGGTGGGGGCGATCCGGCAATTCACATTCGCCGTGGCCGTCTGGGGCAAGGCGTTGTTGGCGTGGCCCGCCGACAGCCGGGTGGCTACGCAGGTGGTGCGCAGCATCGACGCGTAGCGCGGATCGGTGGAGATGATGCGGGCCGCTGCGGTGTCGGTGGGATTGGCCACCAGCGCCTTCATGGCAGCTGACAGCGACGGCATTTCGACCTTCGCCGTCTGCTCGAAGAACGGACGCGTGACGTCGTTGAGTTCCACCGGGAACGTGTACTTCTCGATGCGGGCCAACGCGTTCGCGAGCGAGTAGATCGCATTGTCCTTGCGCGGCACGCTCGAGTGGCCGCCCGTATTGAGCACGGTCAGCGTGTAGTCGTTGTAGACCTTCTCCGCGGCCTGAATCGAGTGGAACAGCGGCTTGTCGTCCTGCAGCGTCCCGCCGCCGCCTTCGTTGATCGCGTACTCGGCATCGATCAGCTCGCGATGGTTGGCGATCAGCCAGCTCACGCCGTTGTCGCCGCCGCCCTCTTCGTCCGCGGTGAGCGCGAGGATGAGATCGCGCTCGGGGACCCAGCCCTCTTTCTTGTAGCGCAGCACATTGGCGGTGAGAATGGCTGCCATCGACTTGTCGTCGGCCACGCCGCGTCCCAGGAAGTAGCCGTCCTGCTCGGTCATCGCGAACGGGTCGCGCGGCCAGTCGCTGCGGAGTGCCGCCACCACATCCAAGTGGGCCAGTAGCAGGATGGGCTTGCCGCGGCCTTTGCCGCGGTAGCGCACGATCAGATTCTGCTTGGCCGGGGCGCTGGCGGGGCCCACCACGTGAATATCCCCAGCCGGGAAGCCCGCCGCCTTGAAGCGGGCCGCGACGGCCTGTGCGGCCTTCGTGACCGATCCCACGGAGTCGACCGTGTTGATCTCGACCATCTCCTTGTAGATCGCCCGGGCGTCCTGTTGCGCCGGCGTGAGCGTGGTCGGGGCGCCAGGCGCCTTCTGCAGGATCTGGGCGGAGAGGGCGATCGGGAGCGTCATGGCGACAGCGCCGGACAGGGCGCGGGCCAGCGCGGGACGACGGAGCAGGGACATGATCGGAAAGGCTCCAACGGCGAAAACGTGAGGGACGGAACGCACCGCAGTGGCACGGCCCAGTGTCGGGAAAGCTACAGCGAAATCGCGACGGCGTCGTTCACTGCGCAGCGCTTAA
This sequence comes from Gemmatimonadota bacterium, assembly GCA_947461225.1. Classification (GTDB taxonomy): domain Bacteria; phylum Gemmatimonadota; class Gemmatimonadetes; order Gemmatimonadales; family Gemmatimonadaceae; genus Gemmatimonas. Next base: position 6,912 of record CANHJV010000113.1, read on the forward strand.
CAGGACCGCGGTCGGACGCGTAAGTTGCAACGATCGATGGTCCGTACCGGACGCCCCCGTGGCATGCCCGTGGTCTGTCCGCGTCTCCTCTCGCCCCGCTCATGATCTGCTCATGACACGTTCCCGCCGCGATTTCCTCAAGGCCAGCGCCGCCGTGGCCGCCGGTGGTCTGGTCGCTACGCGATCGGCCTCCGCGCTGTCCCCCTCCGGCTCGCTGATCGCCGCTCCCGGACTCATTGCGTCCGACCTGCCGTCGGCCGACGATCCGGCCATCAAGGCCCTCATGCAGGCGGCGCTCGATGTCGCCAAGTCGGGCGGTGCCTCGTACGCCGACGTCCGCGTGGCGGCCCGCCGCCAGCAGAACGTGAATACGCGCGATCGTATCGTGCAGGGCGTCAGCGACACCGACACCTTCGGACTCGGTGTGCGCACCCTGGTCGACGGCGCGTGGGGCTTCGCTGCCACCAGCCGTCTCGACAAGGACTCGGTGGCCACCGCTACCCGCGCCGCACTCGAGCAGGCCCGCGCCAATCGCGCCAGCCAGCTACGTCCGGTGCAGCTCGCGCCCACACCCGGCAATCAGGTGGGTGAGTGGAAGAGTCCCATCGAAACCGATCCGTTCACGGTGGCGATCACCGATAAGGTGGCGCTGCTGTTGGCTGCCAACGAGTCGGCGCTCAAGGTGAAGGGCATCCGGAACGTCACGTCGAGCATGTTCTTCCTGCGCGAAGAGAAGTCGCTCATGACCAGCGACGGCTCCTTCCTCGTGCAGACGATCTACCGCACGTCGCCCAGCATGTCGGTGACGGCGGTGTCGGCCGACTTCTCGGATTTCCAGACGGTGCAGAGCAGCGAAATCGCGCCGATGGGATTGGGCTACGAGTGGGTGATCAACTCGAAGATGGCCGAACGCGCGCCCAAGTGGGCGGAGCTGGCTGTGCAGAAGTTGAGCGCCAAGCCGGTGGAGCCGGGTCGCTACGACCTGCTGCTCCACCCGTCGAATTTGTGGCTCACGGTGCACGAGGTGATCGCGCACCCCACCGAACTCGATCGCGCCCTCGGCTTCGAAGCCAACTACGCCGGCACCAGCTTTATCGCGCCTCCGGCCCAGGTGCTTGGCAAGCTGCGCATCGGATCGGACCTGCTGAACGTCGTCGGCGATCGCGAGCAAAAGGGATCGCTCGGCGCCATCGGCTGGGACGACGAAGCCGTGAAGCCGGTGAAGTTCGACATCATCAAGAACGGCGTGTTCGTGGACTATCAGACCACACGCGAACAGGCCACGATGATGACCGATTACTACACGAGCGTCGGCAAGCCGGTGCGCTCGTACGGCTGCTCGTATGCGCAGAGCTGGGCCGACGTGCAGTTCCAGCGCATGCCGAACGTGAGCATGGTGCCGGGCAACAACGACGACACGTTCGACAGCATGATCGGGAAGATGGACAAGGGCATCGCGATCGTGGGCGACGGCTCGTTCTCGATCGATCAGCAGCGGTACAACGGACAGTTCGCCGGCCAGCTCTTCTACGAAGTGAAGGGTGGCAAGATCGTCGGGCAGCTGAAGGACGTGGCGTATCAGTTCCGCACGCCCGAATTCTGGAAGTCGCTCAAGGCCATCGGCGGCCAGAAGAGCTACGAACTGGGCGGCGCCTTCGGCGATGCCAAGGGACAGCCGGGCCAGTCGAACTCCGTGAGTCACGGCTGCGTGCCGTCGCTCTTCCAGCAGACCAACATCATCAACACCGGGAGGAGGGCATGAGCGACTTCGGCCCCCGTTCTCTTTACGCGCCGGCCGGTATTCTCACGCGTGCCGAGGCGCAGGAGATTGCGCAGCGTGCGCTGCGTAACTCGCCGGCGGAAGAGACACGCGTTTCGATCAACAGTGCGGCCCGTGCGGACACGCGCTTCGCGCTAAATCAGGTCACCACGTCGGGTGAGAACCAGGACACGCAGGTCACGATCACGGCGTATTCCGGCAATCGTGCCGCCAGCGTGAACACCAACCGGCTCGACGAAGCCTCGCTCGCCGCGGCGGCGAAGCAGGCGTACGAGATCGCGAAGCTGGTGCCACCCAATCCGGAGCGCATGCCGGAGCTTGGCGCGCAAACGTATCCGTCGCCGCGCGACCGCAGCATTACGTTGCCCTCTCCAACCGAGCGGGCGGCAGCGTCGAAGATCGTGACCGAACTGGCGCGGGCGAACGATCTGATCGCGACCGGCTTCATCGAGTGTCGCGCCGGCGCGACGGCGCTCGCCAATTCGAAGGGATTGTTCGCGTACGACTCGAGTTCGTCGGTGACGATGACGACCACGGTGCGCTCACCCGATGGCACCGGCTCCGGCTGGGCGTGCACCGATGGCAACACCTTCTCCGATCTCGATCCGGCGCGTGTGGCGGCTACGGCCGTGCAGAAGGCGAAGGACTCGCGGAATCCGGTGGCGATCGAGCCGGGCCGCTACACCACGATTCTCGAGCCCACGGCCGTGGGCAATCTGGTGCAGCTGATCGCCGGTGCGATGCAGGCGCGTTCCGCCGATGAGGGCCGCTCGTTCTTCTCGAAGCAGGGTGGTGGCAACAAAATCGGGCTGAAGGTGGTCGATGAGCGTGTCACGCTACTCACCGACCCGGCCGATTCACCCAGCACGAGCGGCGGCTACGACGGCGACGGCATGCCACTCGAAAAGATCACGTGGATCGAGAACGGCGTGGTGAAGAACCTGAATTACGATCGGTTCTGGGCGCAGAAGCAGGGCGTGCAGCCTACCCGCGCCGGCGGTGGCGGCGGCGGTGGTGGTGGTGGCGGCGCGCGTTCGCTGCGCATGCTGGGCGGCACCACGAGTGTGGCCGACATGATCAAGAGCACGGAGCGCGGCATTCTGGTCACACGCTTCTGGTACATCCGCGGCGTCGATCCGCGCACGATTCTCTACACGGGACTCACGCGCGACGGCACGTTCCTGATCGAGAACGGCAAGGTCACGCGCCCGATCAAGAATTTCCGCTTTAATGAGTCGCCGATCTTCTTCCTGAACAACCTGGAAGCGATGGGCCCGACCATTCGCATCAACGCGTCGGAGAATCTCGGTGCCGGCGGTGCGGTGTATATGCCGCCGATCAAGGTCAGGGACTTTACGTTTTCGTCGCTGTCGGATGCGGTGTAGGCTGCGGGACTGCTAACTGCAAACTCCCTAGGGAGCAGGGGGGAGGGTATCAGGGGGCAGGAAGCAGGTGAACCGCGCGTGGTTCCTGCCTCCTCTTCCCTGATACCCTCCCCCCTGCTTACTAGGGAGTTTTCAGTTCGGTGGTCAGCGTTCAGACTCCGCCGTCACACCGCGTTTACAAACACGCACCCTGCCTGTTGAGCCATCACGTTCGCAAAAATCCCCGACGGCTGCATGATCAGCCCCGGCACCAGGAACGTCTTGGCTTTTTCGCGAGCGGCGGTCGGCGACAGCTTGTCCTGTTTCGCCACGATCGACACCATCTGGCGAAAGGCGAGATTGCAGCCGAGGGCGATCGCACCCTTGGCGATCTGCTTATCGAGCAGGTAATTGGACGACGCCACCTTCGGGTCGGTGGAGGGCGTGGACAGCATGGGATTCACCATCGTCCACTTCTTGCCCTTGTCGTCTTTGATCTTGAGCGACTTGCCGAGCCCATATGTGGCCCAGAACTCGGAGGTCATCGCCAGCGGAATCGCGGCGTGCCGGATCACGATGACGGTGCTCAGGTCACCGGGCGAGAGCTTCAGCACGTCGGTGTACTGCTGACCCCAGATCCCCGCGCGGAAAATGCCGACGCCGCCCTCGATCTCTGGCACGTCGAACATGGCCTTGTGTTTGCCCGTGACCCGCTTGGCCCACGATATGTCCCACGTCTCTTGCTGCGCCTGTTCCCACGCGGCGAGCTCCTCGCCAACGGCATCGATGGGGAGAGTGCCCGGCTCCACGGCGTGAAGCACGGA
>CANHJV010000114.1 GCA_947461225.1 Gemmatimonadota bacterium
GCACCGGGCTCGATGACTGACGACGACGTGTACGCGGTGACCGCGTACTTGCTGTCGGCCAACGCCATCATTCCCGATACGACGACGCTCAATGCCGCCACGCTCCGGGCGGTCCGCATGCCGGCGCGCGATCACTTTGTGCCGGACAACCGCAAACCCACAGCCGCCGCCAAATAGTGACACACCGCGCGAAGCGCGCTCCTGCCCATGCCGTCGCGCATCACCGGCGCGGCATTACGGCGCGCTTCGCGGCGATGCGGGTGGCGGGAGCCGGCGCGCTGGCGTCGTTCCTCGCGGTGCTCGGGCCGGGCTTGCTCGCAGGGCTCTCCGATGATGATCCGGCCGGCATCACCACGTACTCGATTCTCGGCGCGGAGCACGGGTACCGGCTGCTCTGGATCATTCCGGCGTCCACGATCCTGTTGGTGCAGTTCCACCTCGTAGCGGTACGCATCGGCGCGGCCACCGGCAAAGGCTTCGTGGCCGTGGTGCGGCAGCGCTGGGGTCGCCACTGGGGCTACGCGGCCGTGCTCGGGCTCCTGTTCGCCAATTTCGGCACGATCTGCGCCGAATACGCCGGAGTGGCCGCCGCCGGCTCGTTGATCGGGCTCCCGGCGTGGTTGAGCGCGATCACCGCCGGGACTCTGATCACGCTGGTGGTGGTGCTGGGGTCGTTCGCGCGGGTGGAGAAGGTATTGCTGGCCATCTCGGCCACTCTCGCGCTCTATGTGGTGGACGGCGTTCTCGCCGGACCCGTATGGGCCGAGGTCGCGTACGGATCCGTCGTACCGCGAATGCCGATCACGCGCGACGGTTGGGTCGCGCTGGCCGCGAGTCTGGGCACGACCCTCGCGCCGTGGGGGCTCGCGTTCATTCAGTCGTACACGGTGGACAAGAAGATCACGCTGGCCTCGCTGCGGTGGGAACGGGTGGACGTGATCGTGGGCTCCCTGCTGACCGGCGTGGTCGGGCTCGCCATTGCCGTCGCGTGTGCCGCCACACTGCACCAGGCGGGCGTGCACATCGAAAGTGCGGGCGATGCCGCGGCGGCCCTGCGTCCGCTGGCTGGCTCGTTCGCGACCCTGTTCTTCGGGGCCGGCCTCCTTGGCTCGTCCCTGTTGGCGGCGGCGATCGTGCCGATCGCGACGTCGTACTCGATCGCCGAAGGGGTTGGCGAGCCCGCGTCGCTGGATCTGGACGCCACGCACTTTCAGTGGTTCTATGCGGCCTTCGTGGGACTCACCGTCGCGGGCGTGAGCGTGGTTGCCTTACCGGGTCTCCCGCTCATTCAGCTCATCTACAGCAGCCAGGTCCTGAACGCGGCCGTCCTGCCGTTGCACATCGCCGCCTTATTGCTGTTGGCGGGGAATGCCGAGATTATGGGCGCGGCGCGTTCCTCGTTCGGCGCGCGCGTTCGCGGTTGGATCAGTTTTGCACTCGTGCTGGCGTGTCTCGGCGGCTTGGCGTGGAGCTGGAACGGCTAGCGCGGTGTAGTGTTCACCTTCCCGCATTCCACTCGAGGAGCAATGCATGACGGGATCGGTCAGCTGGGTGTTGGAGCTGCAGGTGCAGGAGGGTCGCTCCGACGAACTCCGCGCGCTCATGGAGGACATGGTGTCGAACACGCATTCGCACGAGCCCGGCACGCTGCACTACGAGTGGTACATGACAGCCGACGGGCGTCAGTGTCATCTGTACGAGCGCTACGCCGATTCGGCCGCCGCGTTGGCACACATCCACACGTTCGGCGCCCACTTCGCGGGGCGGTTCATGTCGCTGCTCACGCCCACGCGGTGCACCGTCTACGGATCCCCCGACGCGTCGGTACAGCGTGCGCTGTCGGTGCTGCATCCCACGTATCTGGGACAGGCCGCCGGATTCCACCGCTAACCCGCGTGCCGTGCGCCTCTTCCGAATCACGCTCTTCCTGGGCGGCCTTATGACGTTGATTGCGGCGAGTGACGCCAACGCGCAATCGTCGGATGCGCCATCGGCCGACGTCCGGGCTGTCCGCGCCGCGCGCGCCGCAGAAAACGCCGCGATCGCCGCTGGGGACCTCGACGCGGTGACGGCGTTCTGGACCGAGGATGTCACGGTGCGCCGTGCCCTCGGCTCGCCACTGGCCGGCCGCGCCGCGGCGCGTGCAGCGTTCGAGCCGCCCGCCGGCGCACTGCCCACCGGTGCCGCGACCACGCCGCCGCGCATCGTGTACCAACGCATCCCGAACGAGGTCGAGGTGAGTACGCAGTGGCCCCTCGCGTTCGAGACCGGTGTGTGGGAAGGGCGCGAGGGGACCGCCAATGGCCCCGTTATTATCGGCGGCAAGTTCTCGGCGCAGTGGGTGAAGCGCGACGGTCGCTGGCTCATCCGCTCCGAGGTGTTCGTGGCGCTCACCTGCGCGGGGGCTGGCTGTTCGCTGGTCGCGGTACCATAACTCAGGCATGCGACGATTTGTCCGTTCTCTGCTGCTTGCCCTGACCCCGGCGCTCCTCTCCGCGCAGGTCGCCCCGCCACACAACGCCGAACATCGCGAGTTCGTGGCGGCGAACTTCAAGACGGAAAGCGGCGTCACGATACCGCAAGCGCGCATCGTGTACGGCACCTACGGAACGCTCAATGCGGCACGAGACAATGTGGTGTTGCTGCCGTCGCACTACATGGCCAATCATCACGGGTACGAGTGGTTGATCGGCGATGGATTGGCGCTCGACACGACCAAGCTCTTTCTGGTCGCCACGGAGCTGTTCGGTAACGGTGCGTCGTCGTCGCCGAGCAATACGCCGGAGCCGTTTCATGGTCCGCGGTTTCCCGTCACCACGATTCGCGACAACGTGCAGATCGTGCATCGGTTACTCACGGAGCAGCTGGGCGTGACCCACCTGCGCGCGGTGATCGGGTTTTCCATGGGCGCGCAGCAGGCGTTTCAATGGGCGGTGAGCTATCCCGCGTTCGCCGATCGCATCGTGGCCACGGCGGGTACGGCGAAAACGTACGGCCACGGCATCGTGCGCCTCGAGGGACAGATTGCCGCGATCACCGCCGACCCGTCATTCAATAATGGTGACTACACGGCGCCACCGAAGGCCGGGCTCGAAGCGTTCAGCATGGTCTGGGCGGCGTGGCTGTATTCGCAGGAATGGTGGCGGAAGGAACTGTGGCGGGCGGGTGCGCGCCCGGGCACGACGTTCGATCAGTTCGTGCAATCGTGGCGTACGCGATTCTCGGCCGACGCGAACAACTACATCCTGCAGGCGCGCACGTGGGAGCAGCATGATGTCGGCACGACACCTGGCTTCAACGGCGACACCGAAAAGGCCCTGCGCTCAATCACTGTGCCGCTGTTGTACATGCCGTCGGCAACCGATTTGTACTTTCCGGTGGGTGATGCGCAGTACGAAGCCCAGTTCATACCGAAGGGGCAGCTCGTGCCCATCCCGTCGCTGTGGGGGCATCCAGCCGGCGCCGGTGCGAACCCCGAGGACAAGCGGTTCCTCAACGAGAAGATTGCCGCGTTTCTGGCCGGCGGTGTGATCGCCCCCGCTAAGCGGCCGTAGTCGCGCGCGCGGCGCGTTGTCAGGGAAACGCTGCTTGCGGGCGTACGCACGCGGTCGCACCGTAACCGGTATCATGAATACTGGATTGCATCGGACGCTAGGCGCCTTCGCCGTGGTGGTCTCGCTACTCGGCGCGGCGGCGGCGACGCTGGGCGGTACGCCCACGTCGGTGCCACGACGCTCGCGCCTGTTGGCGCCAGCGACGCGTGATCCGATTGCGACGCTGCAGGCGCAGCTCGATGCCGGTGAGGTGATCCTCGCCCACGACTCGCTGCTAGGCTATCTGCCAGCGCTGCTGAAAACACTGCACATTCCGGTGTCGTCGCAGGGGCTTGTGTTTTCGCGCACCAGCCTGCAGACCGACAAGATCACACCGTGGTCGCCGCGCGCGATCTACTTCAACGACGACGTGTATATCGGCTACGTGCAGGAGAGCACGTTCCTCGAGGTCGCCGCCGTCGATCCGGTGCGCGGTGCGGTGTTCTACACGCTGAGCCAGGAGCCGCGAGCCCGTCCCGTGTTTTCCCGTGAGACGACCACCTGCCTCATGTGCCATCAGTCGCGCGCCGCGACGGGTGGCGTGCCGGGGTTCATGGTGATCTCGACTCTGACCGACCGGTACGGCTATCCCGTGGTCGGCATGCATGATGGCAGCACCACCGACGCCACCCCAATGCAACAGCGCTTCGCCGGCTGGTATGTCACCGGGTCGGCTGGCGCGAGGGGGCACGCCGGCAACGTGTACTCCCCCAAGTTGGCACACGAAATCACCGACAAGCCGGCGTATCGCACGCAGCTCGATATGCACGCCGAGAGTGCACGCACCGATCTCGTCGGCAAGTTCGATCCCGCGCCGTATCTGTCGGCGCAGAGCGACATCGTGGCGCTGATGGTATTGGTCCATCAAACCGTCGTGCACAACCTCATCACGGCGGTGCACGAAGCAGCGCCCGATGCGGTGTTTGAAGACTCCATGGCGCGGGCCAAGGGCCGCGACACCACCTCGCGTGCCCAGCTTGGTGGCGGGCCCGCGGCCCAGCTGCGCCGCACCGTGGAGAAACTCGTGCGGGCGATGCTGTTCGTGGGCGAGGCCACACTCGACGGCCCCGTGAAAGGCACGACCACCTACGCGCAGGACTTCGTGAAAGCGGGGCCGCGTGATGCGAAGGGACGGTCCTTGCGGGACCTCGATCTGGAAACGCGCCTCTTCCGGTATCCGCTGAGCTTCCTGATCTATTCTGACAGTTTCAACACACTTCCCGATCTGGCCAAGCGCGAAGTCTATCGGCAGCTGCGCGACGTGCTGACCGGCGCCGATCCAAGTGCAGAGTTCAAGCAGCTGCACGCGAGCGATCGCGCGGCCATTCTGGAAATCCTGTACGCCACCAAGCCTGACTTTCCGCGCTAGTGCGTGAGCCCGTACATCACATAGTTCGTCGCGAACTTGTACGCATCGTTGGAGAAGTTCACGGGATACCAGCCTTCCCCCGACCACTCCATGTAGTCGCCGATGTCGTTGTTGTAGTTGATGATCACCTGCAACCGCTTGCTCGGGTCGTTGTCCTCGTAGATGCCGAGGTACTCAGCCTTCGCCAGCGGCGTGGCCGGGTGCGTCATGCCGACCAATGTCTTGATGTGAAAGAATGCATTGAAGATCGGATGGGACACGTCCATCGGCACGATGCGCGCGTTCGGTAACACCGACAGCATGGCCTTCTCGAACACCGCCCACTGTCGGTCGAAATAGAAGTCGTCGACGATCAAGAACCCGCCCTTCTGAATCCAGCGTCGGAGCGCCTCCGCCTCCTGCGGCGTGGGCATCCAGTAGCCCGGCTCGGTGAGATACGCGATCGGATAGTGGTTGAGCGCCGGATCGTCGAGCACGTGCACATTGCTGGCCTTCTTGTGCAGGCGCAGCGTGGAGAGATCGCCCAGGATCGTCATGAAGTTGCGTTCCATCTGCGGATAGTCCGCACTCCAGGCCATGCGATAGCCTTGCGTATAGCGCAGCCGCACAAACGTGTAGCGCCCGTCGTACGGCACATTCGGCTCGACCATAAACCGCTGGCGTTGCGACCAGGCGATCGGCGCGGCGACCAGCAGCAGCGCGAGCGTATAGAGCGCGTACCGGACCGACCATCGGAACTGCGGAGATGGATTCACTCTGTCTCGCTCTGTCGTGGCCGGGGACGAGGGATAAGTTACTCCTCATGACACGCGCGCTCCTCCGCTATACGGCCCTCCTGGCGCTTACGTTCGCCGTATCGCCGTCGCGCGACGGCTTCGGTCCCGGCGCCCGCGTGCTGCTCGACGCGCACAACGCGTATCCCGAGCGGGGCCAGTGGAGCACGCGCCTCGACGAGGCGCTGGCGACCGGTCTCCCGCTGGCGATCGAGCAGGATCTCCACTGGCGCGTCGCGGCTGGCGGGGCCGCGCAATCGGTCGTGGCTCACGACGACGACGCGCTCGACGGCGCTCCCACGCTTGACGCCTACTTCTTTGCCCGCATCCGGCCCATCATGGAACGCGCGCTGGCGGAGAACCGGCGTGACACGTGGCCGCTGATCACGCTCAATCTCGATTTCAAGGACAACACACCGGCACATCTGGACGCCGTATGGGCGTTACTCGGCACCTACGAAGCATGGCTGACGACGGCCCCGCGCACCGCGACGCCGGCCGTGCCGGCGCCGTTTCGAGTCGGGCCGCTACTCGTGCTGACCGGCTCCGATACCGCGCAACGCCGCCGCTTTCATGACGAGGTACCGGTGGGTGCCACCCTGCGCGCGTTTGGCGCGATGGCGCCCGCTCCCGTGCGTGGCGAGACCAAAGCGGTGCGGGCCCGTCGCGCCATGCAGATGACGAGCGCACAGCACATCAATGGGCGCGCCGACAACTTCGCGCGCTGGGTGAACTTCCCGTGGAGTGTGATCGAGGCGGGCGGTCAGCACACCGCCGGCGCGTGGGTGCCGGCCGACTCCACCCGTCTCCACGCGTTCGTGCAACGGGCGCACGCACAGGGGTTCTGGATCCGCTTCTACACCCTCGACGGATTCACCCCGGCCGAGGATCGAGGGTTCACCGCGTCGTACAACTTCGGATCACGGGTCGCGGCGGCGTCGCGCTGGCGCGCCGCCCGGGCTACCGGCGTCGATTTCGTGGCGACCGATCAATACGCGGACTTCATGGCGTTGCCACGGTAGCCGCCGCCGGCGAACCGCGCACCGTCAGGGAATCGCCGGACACGCCCCGGCGATCTCCTGATGCCCGGCGCGTCGGTCTGCGCGATCATCAGCAGATGGACCGTCGCCAATTCATCGCCCTCGGCAGCGTCGCGGGACTTTCTACGCTCGCCTCCCGCACGCCGCTCGCCGCCACGCTCAGCAACAGCGCGCGTCTGCTCGATCTCCCCATCCCATTCGAGCGGGCACCACTGCGGATGCCGCCGACGGTGTCGGCCGATGCGCTCACGCTCCGGGCTGCGGCCCGACGCGTGGAGATCGCGCCGGGGGTCCCGGTGGAGGCCTGGAGTCCTGGGGAGGGGCCAGTCGGACCGACGATTCGCGTGCGGACCGGTGACACGGCGCGCATCACCCTCGAGAATGCGTTGAGCGAGCCGACGATCCTGCATTGGCATGGGCTGCGTGTGCCGGAGCGCGCGGACGGACATCCGCGTCTCGTCATCCCGACCGGTGGCGCGTATCAGTACGACTTCCCGGTGATCGATCGCGCCGGCACGTACTGGTATCACGCGCATCCACACCATCGCACGGGCGCGCAGGTCTATCGCGGTATGGCCGGTGTGCTCGTGATCGGCGATGCGGCGGAAGACGCCCTCGGCCTGCCCAGCGGTGCGTATGAGTTGCCGCTGCTGATTCAGGACCGACGTCTCCCCGCCGATGGCACGTTCACGTACGAGCCCGCGATGCATGAGCAGATGGAAGGCTTCTTCGGTGACACCGCATTCGCCAATGGCATCCGCTTGCCGTCGCAGTCGGTCGAAACGACCACCTACCGCGTGCGCGTGGTGAACGGGACCGCGTCGCGCATCCTGCGACTCGCGCTGTCGAACGGACAGCCGTTCAGGCTGATCGGCAACGACGGCGGCCTGCTGCCCGCACCGGTCACGCTGACGCACCTCGACATGGCCACCGGCGAACGCGCCGATCTATTGATCGATTTCGGCAAGGTCGCGGTGGGCTCACGCGTGATGCTACAGTCGGCGGCGTTCGCGTCGCCCGCGCGCATGGGCAGCATGAGCATGGGCATGGGCCGCGGGATGGGCATGGGGGGCATGGGTGCCGGCGGCGCGCCACAGGGCGCCGCGATGGACCTCGTGGAGTTCACCGTCGACCGCGCGGTCACGCCGGTGGCGTGGAAGCCGCGCGCGCTGCCGCGCCTTGCCACACTCGATCCGAACACGGCGAAGCGCACGCGCACGTTTCAGTTCAATAGCGCCATGATGCAACACCACATCAACGGGCGTGCGTTCGACATGGAACGCATCGACGAGACGGTGCGCTTCGGCGATACCGAAGTATGGACGTTCGTGAACGAGAGCCCGTTCCCACATCCGGTGCACATGCACGAGGTGCAATTCCATGTCGTTGAACGCGTCGGTGGCCGAGGACGCATCATGCCGTGGGAGCGAGGCCTCAAGGACACCGTGCTCGTGCATCCCGGCGAGCGTGTATCGGTGGCGGCCACCTTCGACAGGTACCGCGGCCGCTTCCTCATGCACTGTCACAACATGGTGCATGAGGACATGGGGATGATGCTGAACTACGAGATCGTGTAGTCGCGTTATGCCGGCGTGATGTGCTTGATCGTGATGTCGGCGAGTGAGCGGGTGCCGCTCTGTTTCATCGCGACTTCGAACTCCTTGCGCAGGATGCCCAGCACCGCTTCCACGCCCTCTTGCCCGAAGGCGCCGAGTCCCCACACGTAGGGGCGGCCGATGCCGATGGACGTGGCGCCGAGGGCCATCGCCTTAAACACGTCGGTACCGCGGCGGAATCCGCCGTCGCAGATCACGGGGATGCGACGTTGGGTGCCGAGCAGCACCTCCGGCAGCGACGTGATCGTGGCGCGGTGCGAGTTCTCGGCACGACCACCGTGATTGGATACGAATAGGCCATCCACGCCGTGCTGCACGGCGAGATCGGCGTCTTCGGCCGTCACGATGCCCTTGATCAGCACTTTCATGCTGGTGGACTGCTTCAGGCGGTCGATGAACTCCCACGTGGGCGTGCCCACTTCGGGAATCGGCGTCGCCTTCTGGTAGCCCACGAGATTCGGCTTGCGGCGGTTGTCGCGATCGTCCACCCGTCCGCTTACACCCGGCAGCGGTGCGCCGCCCAGATGGCACTTGGTGCAGGTGCGGGTATCCTTGCGCGCTTCGCGGATCATGGTTTCGCGGTTGCTGCCGCCCAAGAGATCGACCGTGAAGGCGATCGCCGGCGCGCCCGCCTTCTCCACGCGCTTCACCATTTGCTTCGTGATGGCCCAGTCGGACTGGTGATACAGCTGAAACCACACCGGTCCGCCGCGGGCCTCGATGGCGTCTTCAATGGACGTGGTGGCCACGGTGGAGAGCACCATCAGGTGATCCTTCGCCTTGGCCGCCCGCGCGGTGGCGATTTCGCCAAGCGGGTGGAACGCCTTCTGGCTGCCGAGGGGGTTCACAATGATCGGCGTGGGGTACTTGGTGCCGAACCAGTTCACGCTGGTGTCGAGCCGGCTCACGTCGATGAGGCGCCGTGGGCGCATCGCCCAGCGGTCAAAGCCCTGCCGATTGGCCTGAATCGTGGCGTCGTCGTCGGTGCCGGTGGCCAGATAGCCCCAGTGGGCCACAGGGATGTTCTGCTTCGCGACGGGCTCGAAGTCGAACACGTCGAGGGCCTCGCCGGCGGTGCGGATCTGCTGCGCGAGCTGCAGGGCGCTGTCGTCGAGGCGCGTGCGCGGCCCGTCGCTGGCGTGCAGCAGGCGGGTGAACACGGATTCGTCGAGTCCGGCGGCGGCCAGCAGCGGACTGCCCGCGAGGAACGTAAGAAAATGACGGCGTGACGGGTCGATGGACATGCCGAAAAAGGCACTCATGCCGCGCGGTTGTCCAGCGCCATAGATTGCCCGCATACCGCCTTCCCACCTGTAGCTCCCCATCCCGTGCCTTTCCTGTTCGCGCCGCAGCACCGCGTGCCTCGTCCGTCCGTGACCCTGATGGCCATCGCCACGGCCGTCATCCTCATCGCGACCGCCACGGCGGCGCAGGCGCAGGTCACGCCGCCAGCGGGAACACCGGTGCGGCTCGATGCCGCCGTGGCCGATTCGTTCGCTCGCGCGGCTCGCGCCCGTCCCCGCCCGTCGTTCAGCACGCTGCGCGTGACCACGGCGCCAACGATCGACGGTAAGCTCGATGAGGCGATGTGGTCGCAGGGCACGCCGATCAAGGATTTCGTGCAGCGCGAGCTCAACGAGGGCGTCCCCGCTTCTGAGCGCACCGAAGTGCGGCTGGCCACCGACGGGGTGAATCTCTACATCGGCGCGCGCATGTACGACCGCGAGCCGCAGCTGATCGTGCCGGGCGAAAAAATCCGCGACGTGCAGCTGGCCAACAGCGATCACATCGCCTTCGTCTTCGATACGTACCACGACAACCAGAACGGATTTGTCTTCGCCACGACGCCCGCCGGTGTGGAATACGACGGGCAGGTGATTCGTGAAGGCGAGGGCGGCGGGGCACAGGTGGCCGGTCAGAACCGCATGCAGGCCGGCGGCATGGGCGGCTTCAATGTGAACTGGGATGCCAGTTGGACGGTGTCCACCACGGTCGACTCGCTCGGGTGGACGGCCGAGTTCCGTATCCCGTTCTCGACGCTGCGCTATCAGTCGGGAAGCGCCGAGCAGACGTGGGGCATGAACGTGTCGCGCAACATCCGTCGCAAGAACGAAGAGCTGTACTGGGCCTTCATTCCGCGGCAGTTCAACCTGTATCGCCTGTCGATCGCCGGCAATCTGGCCAACCTCACGCTGCCGGTGCGCCGCATTCGCACGGTCACGCCGTATGTGCTCACGTCGTCGCAGGAACGCTGGACGAGCGGCGTCAAGCAGGAGAGTAAGCGCCCCACGGAATTCGGTGGTGAAATCAAGTACGGTGTCACGCCGGCGCTTACGCTCGATCTCACGGTCAATACCGACTTCGCGCAAGTGGAAGTCGATGACCAACGCGTAAATCTCACACGCTTCCCGATCTTCTTCCCGGAAAAGCGTCCGTTCTTCCTCGAGAATGC
>CANHJV010000115.1 GCA_947461225.1 Gemmatimonadota bacterium
AGAGGAAATGGCCAAGCCCAAGCTTCGTCCGCGTCGTGACGCCATGGTGCCCTCTCCGTATCAGGAGGCCCGTGACGAGCTCTTCCAGCAGATCATGCAGTGTGGTGTGATCGGGTGTCACCCCGACGACCAGAAGGAGTGGTTCGACAGCACGATGGAGTATCTCACGGGTCGCTACCCGGAGATCAAAGCTCCTGAAATTGCCGAGCTGCGCACGTTGGGCGAGCGGTTTGCCCAGCCGACCAGAAAGCAGGCGCAGGAAGCGGCTGCAGTCTGATTGCTTCACCCGGCGCCGGACCCAACGGGACCCTGGCGTCAAGCTCACACTGACATATCTGTCCCAGCTTCCGCTGGCGCGATATACGAAATACATCGAGCGCCTCCTTCGGGAGGCGTTCGTCGTTTGTGGAGGTCGCCGTGCTTAGGAACCGCCGAGGCTGCTGAACAGATCACGCGGAGGCGCAGAGAGCGCTGGGGTCGCAGAGAACAACTCAACATTTTTCTTGTGGCTGTTCTCAGCGAACTCTGCGTTCTCTGCTTCTCTGCGTGATCAGTTCACGAGTCTACCGCACCCGTTCGCGCCACAGCATCAGCGTGTAGTCCACCGTGGCGACGAGCCCGAGCGTGCCGACCGCGATCACGAGGCCGTTTACCGTGGCCGGCGCCAGCAACACCGCGATGAAGGTGAGTAGCTGCAGCCCCGTCACGATCTTGCCCAGCGGGCGCGCGCGGAACCTGATGGGGCGCAGCCAACTCACGTTGCGCGCCGTGAACCAGCCGATCAGCGACATGATGTCGCGGAAGAAGATCGCCACCGCCTGCCACACCGTGAGCTGATCGCCCGATACATACGCGATCACGACGCACAGCACGAAGAAACGATCGGCCACCGGGTCGATCAGCGCGCCGAAGCGCGACACGACTTTCGTGCGACGGGCGATCCACCCGTCGAGGAAATCGGTGAGCGAGGCCACCGCGATCAAGGCCAGCCGAACCGGCACGGCATCCATCGCCAGAAATCCCATCGCCAGAACCACGCGCGATGTGGACACCAGGTTGGGCACCGTGAGCACCGTCGGAGTTTCCGTATGGGCCATGCTGAAAACTACCGACGGCGGGGGGCGGGGTGCCAGCGACGACGCGCGTCGTGTATCGTGCCCCCATGACCGATCCGCTTGTTCTGCTCGTGCTCGGCGTGGCGATGGCAGTGCTGGCGTGGGATATCGCGCTCGCCGGCTGGATCGCGGCGCGTCGCGAAGCACCGCGGGTCTTTACCAATCTCACCGCCTTCTGCGGACTGCTGGTCGCGCCGGCACTGCTTGTGGCGGTCGCCACCGGAACCGAAACCGGAGCGCGAACGATCTCAGGCATCACGTGGCTGATGCCGATGATCGCCTGTGCCTTTGTGCTGCAGGTGCTCTATTCCCTGCTCACCCGATTGGTGTCGGTGGTTGTCGCCCTGCCGATCCTGCTGTATGACGTCGTCATCGCCGTCATCGCCATCGGCGACTATCTCGCCTCCCAGCAGGGCGGTGCCCCCCTTCCGTTGCAGGCCGCCGTGTCGGCCCGCGATGTCCTCCTCGGCATGACGGCGGGACGCGCTGCGCTCGTGTCTCCACTCGCCATGTTGGTGCCGATGATCGCGCCCGCTTATCCGGCGCGGTGGCGCCTATCGGGTGCCGCGCGTGCGGTGCTCGTACTCGCCGCCACCGCGCTGACCACCCTGCTCGTGCTCGAGTGGCCGCGCGGCATCGCCGCGGTGCGCAGCTACGAGTCGGCGTACGCCGAACCCATGCAAGCGCGACCAGCCGGCGACTTCACCATCGGCCTGCGCATCTTCCCCGTACTTGATGGGGCGCCCCCGGCGCGGTCCGTGCAGGCCGACCGGCGTCTCATCGAGCAGCTCGAGCCCGACGTCGTGCTCGTCGTGATCGACGAAGACGGATGGCGCGGCGGCGCCCTCGACTCGCTGTCGCGCGTCTTACAGCCGCTGCGCGACGACAGCGTGCAGATCGCCGTTGCGTTGCGCATCGGCCGGGGCGTCGTTGCCCCTGACGATGCCGAACGACAGGCGGCCGTGGAACGCGTGCTGCTCCGCATCCGCCCCGACGTGATTTTCCCAGGGCTCATCGACCCGCTGCCGTCGATCCTCGGCGCCACGCCGCGTTCGTCCAACTGGTGGCGGGCGCTCCTGCGACGCAGCGCCTCCACCGTGAAACGGGTGCGCCCGCGCACACGGATCGGCTGGAGCGCATCACGTCTCGATGCCACCGACAGCGCGGTGTACGCGTGGGCCTCCGCGGCCACCTCGCCGGTGTCGTTACTTGGCGCGGTGTCGTTTCCATCGTTCTCCGGCTTACCGGCCGTCGACGCCCGTTTGCGGGCCTTCGACCGCTGGCATCAGCGCGCGGTCGCACGCGGCGGGGGCGCACAGTCTCACTGGTTGGTCACGGTGGGCGGACTACCGCATGCCCACGGCGATGCGGCGCAGCTGGCGGCGATTCGGCACGCGCTGGCGTGGGGGTCACGGCGCGCGTGGATTCAGGCCGCGATCATCGGCGAGCCGGCCGACTACGACGGGTGGGTGGGGCTGCGCGCCGCCAACGGCCGCGTTCGCAGTAGTGTGCCGGCGCTGTCGCTCGCCGCGCGACAGATGCGCGACGTGCGACCCGTATCGCCGCCCTGATCGTCGATCGCGCTAGGCGATCAACCCGCGCACCACCCCTTCAGCCACGCGCGACGGATCGAACGACGCGCGCGCCATGCGCAGGACATCGGCGCCCTGCACCGCCGCCAAACGCCCGACCACTTCGTGGCGCTCATGCAGTCCCTCGCCGAACAGCCACGCATCGACCATGTCGCCGAGCACACTGCCGCCCGACTGCTGCGCGATGGCGTGCGTGCCGATGAGGTAGCGTCGCGCCCGCTCCATCTCCTCGTGGGTGGGCGCAGACTCGCAGAGCTTGGCGAACTCTGCCAGCAATCCTTCGCGCGCTTCATCCTCACGCGACGGGGACGTGGCGATGTACGCGGCAAAGGCACCGCCGGCTCGGCGTTCAATCGGGAACGCACTCACGGTGTACGCCAGCGATTGCTTGTCACGCAGCTGCTCGAAGAAGCGTCCACCCAACCCACTCGCGACCGCCGACAACACGCGCGCGGCGAACCGATCTTCATGAAAACGCGACGGTCCGGGAAAGAGCATGGCCAATGCCGTCTGCTTCTTCGCGCGTTCTTCGCGCAGCCCATGCGCCTCCTGCGGCCACTGCACCAGCGACGGAGCACGTTCGTCCTGCCACTGCAACGACGGGAACGCGCGCTCAATCACACCGGCGACATCATCGGGAGTGACATCACCCACCACCGCGATCACCGACGCGCCGCGCGCGATGTGTTCGGCATGAAAGGCACGCACGCTGCCCGGATCGATCTGTGCCAGTGATGCCTCGGTTCCGATCACCGATCGCGCATACGGATGGGTACCGTACGCCGCGATGGATGCCAGCCGCATGGGCCAGCGATACATGTCGTCGCGTGCGCGGGTGGCCTCAGCCAGCGCGAGCGCGCGCTCGGTGCTGACCGCGTCGTCGGGAAATACCGGACGCTGTAGCACATCAGCGAGCAGGTCTGTGGCCGCCGAGAAATGCCGGACCGGCACCGACATCGTCCAGCCGATGCTTTCGAGCGCCGCGCTGACGCCGATGCTGCTACCCAGCTCCTCGGCCAGCTCGGCGATGCGTGCGCCACTGCGCTGCTCCGTGCCCTTGAGCATCGCCTGCGCGGTGATGCGGGACAGCCCCTCGCACGACTCCGGCTCCACGCACGAACCGCCGCGCTGAAACACGCCCACATTCACCAACGGCGTTCCGGGGCGCGGCAGCACCAGCACCGGCACCCCCTGCGCCGTGCGGTACACATGGACATCGCGCTCCACCCGCTCGGCCCGCCCCCCCACGTGCACGGCGGGGGCTTCGATCGCCGCGCTCGACCTTGGCGTGAGCACACGGGGATCAACCAGCACACTGCTGCCCTGCCCTTCCTCGGCGCGCAGCATCTCGCGTAAGTCCGCCTCGTGCTCCGCCAGCGGCGCCGCGCCGTTCGGGCGATACGAGATCACCGCGACCTGTTCGGGATCGAGGTGCGTGGCGAGCGCGTCCTGAAGATCCCGCGGCGAGAGCGACAAGAGGGCATCGTAGTAGCGGCTGGCCAGCTCGAGTCCGCCCTCGGCTTCCCACGACGCGAGATACGTGGCCTGTCCGTCCATACTTTCGAGACGACGCAACCAACGCGCCTCGATGATGCTCTGGGCCCGGGCAACTTCACTGCCGCGAAACCCCACGGTGCGTGCGGCCTGCAGCTCACGCCACAGATATCGCGTGGCATCACGCGCGTGTTCAGCCGGGGACTCCGCGTGCGCGACGAACACGCCGACATCGCCAGCCGTGTAGTCCCACGCCGAAACAGATGAGGCCAGCTGACGCTCGCGAATCGCGCGATAGAAACGCGAGGCGCGCCCGGAGCCAAGGGCGAGCCCGGCCAGATCAAGGGCGGGTGTGTCGGTGTGCTCCATCGGCGGCGTGCGCCAGCCGAAGGCAATGTGTTGCTGCGCGATGTCCCCGGTCCATTCGCGCAACCGGAAGCCCGGCGGTGCGACTTCGATGGGCCCGCGCTCGCGAGGCGGCGTGCCGTTCTCGAGCTGTCCATACCGCGACGCCACTTCACGACGCACCTGGTCGATATCGACATTACCGACGATCGAGAGCACGGTATTGTCGGGACGATACCAGCGTGTGTAGAACGACAGGAGCTGCTCGCGCGTGAGCGCCCGGAGCTCGGGTTCGTCGCCCATGCGCCAGCGTCGGATGCGATGCTTGTCGAAAAGCGTTGCGTAGAGCGTTTCGATCGCCATCGCCGACGCCGTATCGCGCTTACGCTTGGTTTCCTCGATGATCACTTCGAGTTCGCGCGCCAGCTCCTCGGCGTCGATGACCGACCGCGCGTACGCATCGAACTGGATCTCGAGGCCCTGCACGAACGACGACGCGGGCAGCACGGTGTAATACGTGGTGTGATCGTAGATCGTGTGCGCGTTGAGATAGCCGCCGTTCGCCTTCGTTTCGCGGGCGATCTGCCCCACGCCACGGGTCGGCGTCCCCTTGAAGAACATGTGCTCCAGCACGTGCGCGATGCCGACCACGTCGTCGGGCTCGTCGAAATACCCCACCTTCACGTGGGTGACGATGGCGACCACCGGTGCGGACGGATCACGACGCACGAGCAGCGTCAGGCCATTCGGCAGGACGTCGCGAATGGTCTCATGGTGCAGCGCGAGCGCATCGCTCGGCCGCTGAATACGTGTGCTCATCGGGGAGGCTGCGTCGGGTAGCTGGCGCTTGGTGGCGGCATCGGCGCGGGCATCGCGAGTGGCCTCGGGGCAACGCAGCGGGACCAGTCTCCTGGTCCGGCGCGATCGGTCCAACGGCGCGCTTCGTCGAAGCGGTTCAGGCGAAACAACGCACAGCCCAGGAATCCCTGCGCGACGCGGTCCGCGGGATCGAGCTGAAGCGCGCGTACGTAAAACCGTCGAGCAACTTCCGGCTGGCCATCGGCCAGCATCACGGAGGCGAGTTCGCGGGTCGCAAGCGCGCTGTTCGGCGCAAGGCGGACCGACGCGGTCAGCAAGCGACGCGCTCGGGGCAGATCACCGTCTTCGCGCGACATACGCCCGAGGAAGACGAGCGGACCAGCATCGTCGGGATGTTGCTGGGCGGCCTGAGCGAACGCCACGCGCGCGACTTCACGCGCCCCGCGGCCATAGGCGGCCACGCCCTCGCGATAGGCGCGGTCGGCGCGCTGCGACAGCACCCACCACCCGATGGCGGTCAGCACGCCGACCACCAATACCGCGATCACGAGGCCACGCGCGGAGAGCCATCGTGGGGCGGTCCGCGCCTCGAGGCCGTCGCTCTCGAATGCCGCCGAGAGCGCGGAAGACTCGGCAGACGACGCCGCCGCCTTGGCAGCGGTTGGTGGCGCGTCACCGACCGCCTTCAGGTCGTTCACCGTGGGGCGAAGCGGCGCGGCGGAGCCCGCCGCACGGTTCATCTCCACGGCGTGTTCGAGCGCCATCCATGCCTCACGCAGCAGCATGCGCCCCGACTCACTTTCGGCCGGACGGTCCGAGCCATCAGCCCAGGTGACCAGCGCCACCAACGCGTGGGCGTCGGCCAGCGTGAGTGCGCCTAGGCGACGCGCTTCGGCAATGAGCGCTTGACCGCTGAGCGCTGGTCGTACGGTGATCGCACGGAGCACGTGCTGCGCGGCTGCCCACACCGCCGGGGCTGGCGACGTGCTTTCAGGGCTCAAGATGGAACGCGCCGCGTTGAGCGCGGCGCGTGGGTCGACGGTGGTCGGTTCGAATCCCGTGGTCATCCTACGTGATACCCACTAGCGATCGATCCGCAGCATACCGGCCTCGGCCCCGCCACGTAAAAACGCTTCGGGCGCGTCGGACGCGACCTGCTTGCCGGTGGCGCCATAGAAGCGGCGCGCTTCGGCGGCCATGTATTCGTCGAGGGGGCGACCGGCATCACGCGCGTCGCGCAGCGCTCGCACGATCTCCTCCCAGGTGCCCTCGAACACGCTGCCATCACGCATAATCACGCGGTGGGAAGTCTCCGCCGCGAGCACGTCGGTGGAAGCCGGCTCGGCCTGCTCACCCTGGTGTTGGTTCACCAGTCCGGTGAGCAGGCTGCCCAGTGCCTCGAGCTGTCCCTGCGCCTCTGGAAGTCCCTCGAGACTTGCCTCGGCATCCTGCTCCATCATCGACTGTTCCACTTCTTCGAGCAGATCGTCGATGTCATCACTCTCGTCGGCCAACTCGATGAGGCGGGCCTCCCACGGCTTCAGTTCGCCGTCGGTGTCGTCGAGCTTGTAGACCGACTTCTTGAGTTCGATCAGACGCCAGATGCCGAGTTCGTCCCAGTGGTCTTCAGGCTTGGTCTTCTCGAATTCGACCAGCGCCTGATCGAGGTCGCCGGCGTCGTACATGAGGTTGGCGAGGTACACCCGCGCCTCGATCAGCTGCGGATCGAGATCGAGCGCGCGCGTGAGCGCCTCGACCGCCTCGGCCTCGTGTCCCATGCGGTGCTGCGCATATCCCACGCAGGCGGCCGCCTCCGCCGAATCGGCGGCATGGGCCACGGCGCGATCGAAGTAGGCAATCGCGGTATCGACGAAGCCTTCGCGAAAGAGTGCGCGACCGATCTGCAGCATCAGATCGACGTCATCGTCATAGCCGAGCGTGACCGTCTTCTCGAAGGCAAGAAGACCGGCATCCACCTGTCCGAACTTGAGCAACACCTCACCGAGACCGGCGAGGGCGTCTTCGTGATCGGGATCGAGCACCAACGCTTCCTCGAAGCTGCGTCGGGCCCAGGCGTACTCCTCCCGGGCCAGTCGCGCGTATCCGAATCCGACGTGTAGTTCGACGGCGTTCGGGTACAGGGCCACGGCTTCGCGGAGCAGGGCGAGCGCCTCGTCGTACTTACCCTCATCGTAGAGGGCGTGAGCGCGCTCGTCGTATTCCTCGGAACTCAGGAACGGGGTGGGCATTGTCTGTCAGACCTCCGGAGCGAGCGGGTTACCGGATAGTACCGTGCGCTTCGTACTTCGTTCACTGGTGTTTCCTCGTTGAGCTCCTCGACCTTCACGTACAGCGTCGCGTCCCCCCTCACGGCATCGACTCATACCGGGGCCGCTTCGAAACGCGCAGCGGCGAGCGCCACGGCGATCTGTCCGGCCAGCGCGGCGTTGTTTTCGAGCAATGCCAAATTCGCCACCACCGATTTCCCCTCCGTGCGGCGCTGTATGTCCGCCAGCAGAAACGGTGTGACGGCCGCTCCGCGCACGCCGGCCGTGCTGGCGGCCGCGAGGGCCGCGTCGGTGGCGTCGTTCACCAGCGCCGCCGGCAGCGCGCTGGCCGCCGGCGGCGGCTGCACCACGAGCATCGCGCTGCGACACCCCACGGCCCGGTGCGCCAGCCAAGCGGCCGCGATCTGATCGGGGGTATCGAGCGAGGCGGTGAGCGGGAGACCGGTATTCATCGAGAAGAAGCCGGGCAATTCGTGCGTGCGGTAACCGATCACCGGGACGCCCAGCGTCTCGAGTCGCTCCAGTGTGGCCGGCAAGTCGAGAATCGACTTGGCACCGGCGCACACCACAATGACCGGCGTGTGCGACAGGGCGACGAGATCGGCGGACTCGTCGAAGGGGGCGTCGCGATGGACGCCGCCGATGCCACCGGTGGCAAAGACTTCAATACCAGCCAGCGTGCACATGGCGAGGGTGCCGGCCACCGTCGTGGCTCCGTCGGCCTGTTGCGCGATCGCGATCCCGAGATCGCGCGACGACACCTTCCGCACACCGTCGCGGGCCAGAAACCGCTCGAGATCGGCGGGTTCGAGCCCGAACGAGGGAACACCCTTCACGATGGAGGTAATGGCCGGGGTCGCTCCAGCCGCCTCGACCGCAGCGACCATCCGCTCGGCCGCGTCGCGATTGTGCGGCGGCAACAGTCCCTGCGCGAGCACCGAACTCTCGAGGGCCACGACCGGGCCTCCGCGGGCGAAGGCGGCTTCGATGACTACGGTGCTGCGCGTGCGCACTCGGCTCTCAGGCACAGGTCGATTGTACAGCGCAACCCTCGGCGTCGCAACGTCGCCCGCGCGACGAAGTGCGGGACGACGTTTGTCAGGCGGTCGCGTCGTCGAACGCGTCGCTCTTCTTCGATTCAACCAGCTCCCATTCCGTCGACGTGGGATCGTAGACCGCCATCACCTTGATCGTCTCTCCCGACCACACATCGAACACCTTGCCGGTGTTCTGGTAAATCTTGATCTCGTGTCCGTCTTCGAACTTGAGCACCACCAGCGGGTACGCGGTGTTCGAGTACTGCTTGCGCAGCTTCTTCGGCGGTTGATTGCTCAGCGAATTCATGGTCTCGGGGTCAGGGGGCGAAGAGTCCGAAAAACATGGTCAGCGGTCGCGGTTGGCGCCAGCGGTTGGCGCCAGCGCTCCGCGTACGGTCACGTCACCGTGCTCTGTACGCCGGCGAAGGCTTTCCACGCACCGGTCGCCAGAATGTCATCCATCGCCGCCACGCACGCATCGAGTTCGGCATCGGTGGTGTAGAAGTGCGGTGCGACCCGGATGCCGGCGCCCGGGCGATAGTCGATGACCACATCGCGCGCGAGCAGCGTTCTGGCCACTTCGGCCGCGTGCGGCACATCGAACGCGACGGTGCCCCCGCGTCGTTCGGCGTCACGCGGGGCGTGCACCCGCCAGCCGCGCTCGTCGGCCATCGCCATCAGGCGCGTGGTCTGGCGCGTGCTCTTGGCGCGAATGGCCTCCAATCCCGCTTCGGCGATGATGCGCGGGCCCTCGAGCCCCGCGAACAACGCCGGTACCACCGGCGTACCACCCAGCCAGCGCCAGCCGCCCGACGCGTACTCCATGCTGTCGGCGAAGGCGAACGGCGTGCGATGTGCCTGCCACCCGGTCAGCGCGGGAGCGAGCTGGGCGCTCGCCTTGGGCGACGCATACAGGAAGCAGCCACCGGGGCCACCGCACAGCCACTTCAACACGCCGCCACAGAGGAAATCCGCGCCCAGCGCCTGCACATCCACCGGGATCACGCCCACGCTGTGGTACGCGTCGAGCGCGACGAGCGCGCCCACCGATTTCGCCTTCGCACAGATCGCCGCCGCGTCCATGATGTACGCCGAGCGAAAGAGCACCTGTGAGATCGCCACCAGCCGCGTGCGCTCCGTGATCGCGGCGAGCAGGCGATCGAGGTCAATCGCGATGCCGTCGTCACTGGGGACCACCGTCACGCGGGCGCCTAGGCGCGGAGCGAGCGCATCGTACGCGTAGCGCACCGACGGAAAGTCGAGCGCCGTCATGACGACTTCGTTGCGCTCAGGTGGAAAATCGAGGGCCGAGAGAATGCTGCTCATTCCCTGCGTCACGGTGGGTACCATGACCACGGTTCCCGGGGCGGCGCCGATCAGGGGCGCGATTTCGTTGCCCATCTTCACCGGCAGCTCCCACCACCCCTCGGCCCACGCACGCACCCCGCGCGTTTGCCACTGCCGCGCATAGTCGGCGAGATGATCGGTCACCGCGGCGGGCATGGCCCCGAGCGAGTTCGAGACCAGGTAGGTGGACGTTCCGAGAATCGGGAAGGCGTCGCGGAATCGCAGCAGGGGGTCGGGAGTTGTCGTCACGCCTCAACGATAACGTGGGGAGACGGACTCCGCAGCTTTTCGCATGGCCCGTGCAGCCCTATCGCTGCGCCTCTGCTTGTGATCGCTAGGCACGAACGTTGCGAGGTATGCGGTTGCAGTCTTCACCCTCAGAATACGGAGATTCCATGGTCCATCGCTCCCGTACCACCATCTGGGCGGCCCTCGCCGCGGCCCTGATGCTGCCCTCGATCGGCGCCGCGCAGGACGTCGCGCCGGTGACCGCGCCGGTGACCGCGCCGATGACCGCGCCGGTCGCGCCGACGTTCGTGATGGCACCGGCCGCCGTGAGCGTGACCGCCGCCGCGCCGTCGACCATGACGCCGGATCGTGCCACCGGCCCGCTGACAACCGCGCGCGCCGTGGGCTTGCAGCACGTCTTCGCCGATTCGGCCACGGCGCCGATGATGAAGATGAAGAAGAGCCGGAGCAGCAGCGTGACCCTGATGGTGTTCGGTTTGGCCACGCTGCTGGTCGGCACTGTTGTTGACGGCGATACCGGCACCGTGATCGTGCT
>CANHJV010000116.1 GCA_947461225.1 Gemmatimonadota bacterium
ATGTTGAGTGTGAGTTGCGACGGTCGGGCGGCTGAACGGAAGATGGTCATGGTAGCAGACTGGAAGTCAGAATCTTTTGCCTGGTAAATATTGGGTACGAAGCGCTGGGGATTGCGATCGACGGCGGGATACCACGTGCTCTGCACGTGTATGACAATGCGATGTCCCTTCTTGAAGGTGTGGAACACATCATCAAGGGGGACGCGTACGCTGTCGGCCACATTCGCCGTGAGTGGCACGTTCCGGTCGAAGCCTTTGCGCCAGCGGGCACGGGCCACGCCGGGGCGCACGAGCCGTTCGTAGGCATCGAGACGCGGCCCACCATCGTATTCGGGCGCGGCGTCGTTGGGATACTGATCGATGAGCTTCACGATGAAGTCGGCGTCGGTGCCGGTGCTGGCCACATGTAGCAGCGCCGACACCGGGCCCGCCACGGTCACGTCACTCGTGAGTACGTCGGAACGATACGTGAGCACATCGGGGCGACGTGACGCAAAGCGTTGGTCTTCGGTGGGGTACTGCGCGTTGAAGCCGAAGGTCAGGCCCATGGTGTACGGCACCGGCTTCGCGGGGTCGCTCACGTAGCGATCGGCGAAGATGGCGGGTGTTCCACTGCGCGAGGGAGCCGCTGCCGGGGCCTCGAACGCCACGCGTCCGTTCTCGCGCAGATACAACGCGCGCGAGGTGGCGGCCTTCGGCGGCCACGCATCGAAGCGTCGCCACTGGTTGGTGCCGGCTTCAAACACGAGCGCGCCGCCGAACGACTGGCCCGTGCAGACATCCTTGAGCAGGCAGCGGAAGGCCGGTGCGCCGATAGAGTCGCGAAAGAACTTGCCGGTGGGACTGCCGTTGGTGAAGGCGCCGAAGGTGGGGAAGTCGGCGCGATTCCATCCGCCGTGTGACCACGGTCCGACCACGAACATCTGCTTCGTGTTCTTGCTGTCTGCCTGCAAGCTGCGATTGAGACGCAGCATGCCGTACGGATCTTCCACGTCGTACCAGCCACCCACGAGCAGCACGGCCGGCTTGATGTTCTTGGTGTGCTTCCAGATCGAACGGGCCTGCCAGAACGCGTCGTAGTCGGGATGGACGGTGATCGAGTCCCAGAAGGCGATGCGATTCTGCATCGGGCCGGGGCCGTAGTTGGAGAACGCGCCCACGTTGAGATGCCACGCGTAGCCGTCGGTGGTGCCGGCATTCGGGCCGGCCGGATAGCTGGTGATGAGCCCCGTGCGCGGTTGATCGAAGTTCTTCATGAAGTTGTACGTCTGCGACAACTTGAAGAGCCCGTTCATGTGGCGATCGTCGCCGAGCCACCAGTCCACCATCGGTGCGGAGGGATAGGCGAGCGTGTGCGCGGGGTGGGCATCGATCATGCCGGCCGTGACGAAGAAGCCCGGCGCGGAATTTCCCCACGTGCCCACGCGACCGTTATGGTGCGCGACGTTCTTGAGGATCCACTCGATGGTGTCGTACGTGTCGGTGGATTCGTCGATATCGCCCGTTTTCCGATTCGGTCCTTTGTTGGGCGTCATGAACGCGTGGTATCCCTCGCTCATGTAGCGGCCGCGCACATCCTGATTCACGAAGATCCATCCTTCGGCATCGAGACCCGGGAATGGCCCGAGCTGCGAGGGATACGCCGCTTCGCCATACGGCGCGACACCGTACGGCGTGCGCATGAGCAGAATGGGGACACGCGTGGTCGTGTCGCGTGGCGTGTAGATCGCCGTGTGCAGCTTGGTGCCGTCGCGCATGGGGATCACGACTTCGCGTTTCACGTACTGCGCCCGCACGCGGGCGACGGCGGCAGGGTTCGGCGCGGCGCGCGCATCCTGCGCCAAAGCGCGGGTGGTCGTCAGAGTGGTCGTGCTGACGACGAGTGTCGTGAGCATGAGCACACGAGCAGAAATCATGGGCGTTCCGGTGTGAGGGCGAGATGCGAAGGTAAGGTCGTCGGGGTGGCGTCGCCAGCACTCAACGGCCAACTGCTTAGGAGGCAGTTCAAGCGGCCTCCCAACAGTTGGCCGTTTGTTCTCAGTCGTACCACCCCTGTAGGTACCACTGCGAACCGGCCTCGTGGTACAGCAGTAATTCGCCCTCATCCTCAGCCACGCACCGCCAGTAATCACGGGCGTACGCATCGGCACGCCACCAGTCGCCGCTCAACCGTTCGGGGCCGTCGGCGCTGGCGAGCGATACGCGTCGTCCGCGCCACCACACCGCATCTGGTATGCCGTGCGGGGCTTCCACGTCCACCGGTTCTGCCGTATCGAGCAAGCGGAGGACGGCGTCGGTGTTCGGTGTTTGCGACGCGGCTGGTGCTGTCGGTGCGGGGATCGGCGCGGGGATTGGTGCGGCGCCGAGGGCCATGGCGTCGGCGCTGATCCAGCGACCGGTGTCTTCAGGGCGATGACTGTCGCCCACTTCCGGGTGCACGACCACGGTGCCGGTGTTGTCGGGATCGAGCACGGCACGCAGGCGGGCGAACACGGCTTCGGCATTCATCGCGGCATCGCGCCACGACGGGATCAACAGGTCGCCTTGATCGGCGGCGAGTGGCGCGGTGGCGGGAATGCTGACGGTGACGCCGATGATCGGCGCGGGGATGCTCCACCGTTCGAGCAGGCTGCGGCATTGATCGAACAACGGCTCGAGCCGCGCGAGCGGACGCGCGGGACGCACTTCGCGCGTGATGGAGCGTTGGGGGATGCTGAGGAAGTTCGAAACGGCCAACGGCTCTGGAACTGCCAACAGCTTAGGAGGCAGGGAGGAGGGTGTCAGGGAGGAGGGGGCAGGGGGGGGCTCCTTCCTCCGTCCCGCTTCCTGCGTGGTCGTGTCGTCGGACGTCTCCGGCACGTGCGTATGCCCGCGCATCTCGCTGCCGATGTCGTCGATGGGATACTGACGGCCGGCGTCGAGCACGAGCGTGATCGCGACGGCGGCGGCGGCGCGTCCGTCTTCCACACACTCGCGCAGCAGGCGCTGCAACTGCGCGCGCAACACGAACAGCACGGGCTCGGTGCGTTCCACCGCCGCGGGCAACTCCACGCTCGCACTGCGCGCCGCTTCCACGCGCACGAGTCCCGGTCGACGGGGGTCATGGCCATGCGCGAGTCGCCACGCGGTGAGGCCGCCGGGGCCCCAGCGTTTTTCGATATCGCCGGCGTCGAGTGACGCCAGCGCGCCCACGGTACGCAGACCGAGCGATTGCAGCGCATCGCGCAGATCATCATCCATCGGCACCAGCCCCAACGGGGCCGGTGCGAGATACTCGGCGCACTGCCCGGCGGGGATGATCGTGATGCCGTCGGGAAGCGTGAGCGGGTCACGTTCCCGCACCCCTTGAGGATCACGTTCGCGTACGGCACGACTGCGCGCACGCGGAGCCCAGGTGGCGGCGCGCGCGGCCACGCACGAATCGGCGATGGCCACGCGGGCATCGGGGTGCCACTGCTGCGCGATGGCGAGCAGGGCACGCGCGAGTTGCGCTTCACCACCGACGGCATCGAACCCATTGGCACCCACCCACCACATGCCGGGGGCACCGGCCACCGGCGTGACCTGTGGACTGGCCGCCAGCAGCGCGGTGCTGGCCGCCAATACCGCGTCGCGGATGGCGTGCTCGTCCCATGGGCGCACGTCGAGATCGGCGCAGCAGGCGCGCGCTTCCGGGAGGAGCATACCGGCGCGCACGCCGGCACGACCGGCGGCGAGGGAGACGGCGCGGAGTTTGGTGTCGATGAGGAGGGCGCGGGGGGCGTTGTCCCAGTGGGCTGGGGGCTGTGGGCTTTTGGCTTGGGGTTTTGGGTGGTGGGTGGTGGGTGGTGGGTTGAAAAACGGGGTGGTGGGTGGTGGGTTAAACGCGCTAGTGGCGGGAGAGGTCGCGTTTGGGGCGGCGGCCGTAGCTGGGGTCGGCGGCACGGCGGCGGCCGCGGTGCCGCGTCCAGTCGCGGGTACGCTGGTCGGTTTCGCGATCGCTGCGTTCCCGCGGCGGGAACGGGCGGTCGTTGCTGATGGTGATGGCACCGTCGGTAAACCCAGCGGTAAGGCGAGCTGGGTGTCCGGGAAGGTCAACTCCATACAGGTCGCTGGCGGACACGCCGAGCCCACCCCAGGTGACGGGGTGTTCGGTGTGCTGGCCGGGCTGTTCGGCATCGCTGCTGTTGCCGCGGGCGGTCCAGGGACGACGCGCGCTTCGCGCCACCCCGCGCCGATCGGGAATCTCGGAATTCGCACACACGCGACGCGCCACGACGACTGCACTGTTCACCTCGATGGACGGACTGCGACCCTGACTGTTTCCCCCTTTCTCCACGGTCACCACAAACCGTCGCGAGGCATCAGCGACGGTGGGCGACGGTCCGGCGATCGCCTGCTGGGCGATCAACTCACCGGCCACCGGTTCTCGTGATCGGGTGGGTCGTCGTCGCGTTGACAGCAGGCGCATGGACGGCGGCAGACTCGGCGCGCAGGGCGGCATCGCGGCGATGCGCAGGCGCACGGTGCCAGCCAGTCGACTGGGACGCACCTCACGGCCGCCGTCGTGATGCTCGAGCACCACGCACGCCGCATCGCGTTCGCGCGCCAGCTGTGCCAGGCGCACGCCATGCACGCGCGACAACGGCGGGGCGCCGTCGATGACCACCAGCGCGAACACGCCGCTGCGCAATAGCAGATCGGCGGTCCATGCACAGCGCTTGCGGTCGGGCGGACGGATCACCACGAAGCGTGCGCCCATCGCGGTGAACGGGGCCGGGGCCAGGGTGCGGGTGGCGTCGATCCACGCCACCCACGCGCCGGTGTGCAGCACCTGCGCCACCAGTTTCCGCAGCAGTGCCGTTTTGCCGACCGCCAACGGGCCGCTGATTTCGGTGACACGCCCTCGCGGAATGCCGCCCCCCAGCGCCTGGTCCAATCGGGCCAACCCCGTACTCCATGGCCCACTGGCCTGCCGCCCACTGGCGACCACCGCCTGCAACTGGTCGCGCAGGAGGGTAAGGTCGGGCACGGCCGGGGTGCTATCCGGTTCGTCGAGGGCGGGGGCAGGCAAAGCGGTCATACCGAATAAATACCGAAAACAAAGGGCGACCGAAAGAGCGAATTCTGGAAAACACGGCTGAGCCGTGGATGGACCGTGACCGCCGAATTCCATGGACAGGCATTGTCCGCCGCGGCGGCGCACCCTAGTCTAGAGCATCATGTCTCCGCTCTCCGACATCGAAATTCAGCGTGGCCTCGGCGCGCTGCCTGGCTGGTCGCGTAAGAGCGATACGCTTGTAAAGAGCTATCACTTCGCGACCTTTCCCGCGGGCGTGGCATTCATCGCGCAGGTGGCCGACATCGCCGAAGCGATGCAGCATCACCCCGACATCGACATCCGCTACACCAAGGTGCACTTCTCGCTCAGCACGCACGACGCGGGCGGGATCACGCCGAAGGATTTCGAGCTCGCGCGCGCGATCGAGGAGCTGGCGGCAGCGTAGGGCGTCGCCCCCTCGTTGCTCTTCCGCCGCGCCGACTGGGCGTCAGCTCGTGAGCGAGGCGACGATGGCGGGCAATTCGGTCATGCGGTGCATCCAGAAATCCGGTGCCGCGACGGCCAGCTCCGCTTGGCTGAAGGGCCCCCAGAGGGCGGCGGCAGTTCGTACCCCGGCGGCGCGGCCCGAGTGCATGTCGTGCGGGGAATCGCCGACGAACAGGGCGCCAGCCGCCGGCAACGCCAGGCGGTCGAGAGCCAGCAGGACGGGGTCGGGAAGCGGCTTGTGCCGTGCCGTCTCTTCAAAGGTCACGATGGCATCGAAGGCACCGGCGAGCCCCACGTGCTCGAGGGAGCGCGCGGTCATGCCACGTCCCTTGCTGGTCACCAGCGCGGTGGCATGGCCCTGGGCTCGCGCCCACGCGATGGTGTCGAGCACATCCGGATAGGCGGTCGTGAGCCTCGGCAGATGAATCCCCTGATAGTCGCGATAGCGCACCACCAGCGATTCCACCTCGGCCTCGCCATCGCACCATTCGGCGAGCTGCGTGCGCAGCGGCGTGCCGATACCGGCCACCCACTCTTCGGTGGTGGGCGCGCGCTCGCGCCCTGCGAAGGCGAATCGCATGGATTCGAGGAGCAACCCGATGGAGTCGATCAGGGTGCCGTCGAGGTCGAACAGGAGCGCGTGTCGTGACATGCCGAAGTCTAATCGAGCGGGTAATCGGGGCCGATGAGGAGCAGGGCCGTAACGCGCGCCACCGTGATCGGTGCGACCTCCGGCACCGGGGATCGGTCTCGGGCGAAGCCGGCCAGCACCGGCTCCTGCTGCCACGCCGTCAACCACACCTTCGGCGTCCACCACGGCGCGGCCTCTGCCTGCGCACACCACCGTGCCATCGCCTCCTCAGCTCCCGTTCCACGTGCCCTCCCCACGACCCATTCGGCATCGGCAATTGCCTCCCGCAGTACCGCGCGTTCAATCGGGCCGCAGCGCTGCACGAGTTGCGCGAGGTGCCGAGCGACGCGTTGGGCGAGCGGCGCCACGGCCTGACCGGTGGGGCCGACGGCGTCACGTGCCGCGGCACGCGCGTGCCACCGGCGAATGTCTCGCAACGCCTGCTCAACCGACGCCGCGAGCTCGGCGCTCGACGACACGCTGGCCGTGCTCGCGGCATCGGCGATCGTTGCGACGCGGAGTAGGGAGCGCACGCGCGCGCTCACGATGCGCCGACGATCCGTGGTGCGGAGCGCATGCGAGCACAGCAGTCGTGACTGCCCCTGATGATCGACGAGTGCGAGCCATGCCGTCTCTCGGTCAGATCG
This sequence comes from Gemmatimonadota bacterium, assembly GCA_947461225.1. Taxonomy (GTDB): domain Bacteria; phylum Gemmatimonadota; class Gemmatimonadetes; order Gemmatimonadales; family Gemmatimonadaceae; genus Gemmatimonas. Next base: position 6,806 of record CANHJV010000116.1, read on the forward strand.
CACGGCGCCCACCACCGGGCGCGACGATGCCGTTGCCGCGCCGGAGGCGGCCCAGCGCTGCAGCCGTGCGTGCAGCCGCGATGCCGCATCTGCGGCGCTTTCACGCGACCCCCGACGCGACCGCTCATGCGACCGCTCATGCGACCGCTCATGCGACCGCTCATGCGACCGCTCATGCGACCGCTCTCGTGCTCGGTGAACCGCGACGCCTCCGGCGAAGCGCCGCGACAACGCCGCCTTGGTGACCAGCCGACGCTGCAGGCGGAGTGCACGGTCACCGTCGGCGTGTGGCGCGAAGGCGTAGACGTGCACCTCGCGGTGTGGTGAACCGAGCCGTGCGCAGCGTCCCACGCGTTGCTCGCGCAGCGCGTCAGTCCAGGGCAGGTCGAGATGCACCACAACGCCCGCATCCTGCAGGTTCACGCCTTCGGCGAGCAGGTCGGTGGCGAGCAGCAGGCGGATGGCCTGGTGCGCCGGCGGTGGAGGGCGTTCCTGCGCGCGCGGGGCAAACCGCGCGAGCGCATCGCTGCGGCTGATGCGGCCACTGGCAATGCGTGCGTGCTTGCTGGACAGGAGGCCAACGCCGGCAATGTCCGACAATGCGCGATGCAGCGCGCCAATCGTGTGGGTGAATTGCGAGAAGGCGATGATCGGCGTGTCGGGGTGCGCCTGCAGCATCGCGCGCAGCGCCTCCGCCCGCGCGTGGTCCGCCCGCGCGGTCTGCTCATGGTGCTCCGCGAGCCGGGCCAGCGCCTCGAGATGCGCCTCGACACGCTCGATCAGTGGTGCGCTCTCGACCTCGTGACGCGCCATGAGTTCAGGGAAGGCGAGTTGCACTTCATGATCGCCCACCAGCCAACTCCGCAACTCGGCCGGCGTGGGATGTCGGCCAGCGCGCAGTGCCTGCCGCAACGCGTCGCCGCGCAGTTGCCGCTGACGTAATGCGTGCGCGAGGGCGGCGTCGCTGGAGCACCAGGCACGGAGCAAGCCGAGTCGAATGAGCGCGCCGGCCACCGCACCCTCATGCGCTGGGAGCGGCGCCGGGAGCGCGAGAATCTGGGTGAGTGTGGCGCGGTCGTGCGGCATGGGCACGGGCGTGTGCTGCCGCACCTGCGGGCGCGCGGCGGAGCGGGGCGTGGCTGCTGCCGGCGTATCTTCGTGTGGCGCTGCGCTTGCGGTCACGTTCGCTCGACGGATCACCACTTGGGCAAGCATCGTATCCGACAGGAGATCGGCGCGCGATCCTAGGAAGAGCGCGAGCAGATTCCGCAGCTCGAGCGCTCGGTTGTGCAATGGCGTCGCGGACAGCAGCAGCGTGTCGCAACCGGCCACGAAGCGAGCGACGGCGGTGTAGCGCGCGGTGCGTCGGGTCCGCAGGTAATGCGCTTCGTCGATGATGACGAGGATGCGCTGCGGCGCGCGTTCGCGCACCATGCCCGGGGGCGTCTCGTCGGCCACGACGGCGCTGGGTGCGTGGTCCGGTCGCGAGAATCCGTGCACGGAGTGCAGCCTGATGTGCGGTAGGTGCGCGTGCATGATGGCCGTGCGCCACATGCGTTGCAGCGCCGCGGGCGCGATCACGTGCACCTGCGTGTACTCGTGGGCCACGGCGAGCGCGGTGTAGGTTTTGCCGAGTCCGACGTCGTCGGCCAGGAGTGCGCCGTGATGTAGGCGGATGGCACGCTGAATGCGGGCGACGGCATCGCGCTGGTGGGGGAGCAGGGTGATGTCGCCCAGTTCGGCTGGCGGCAGCGGGGTGATGAGCGCACTGGCGAGGCGGGCCTGCACGTGGCTCGCGTTGTGAAGGGACCACGTCATGGCGTGTACCACTCGAGCAGTGGGGTGAGTTGACGGAGCGGGACGTCGTAGGCATCGGCCACCGCGTGCTCGAGTTCCGTCGTGGCCACGAGTTCGTGGCGGGCGAGGCGTTGACCGATGGGGGCGAGCAGGGTGCGTGCCCGAAGCCAGTCGCGGGGGACCGGCAGCGCGGCCACCGTCCAGCCAAGGAACCGTCGGAAGCCACCGCGGGCCGGTTCGGCGAGCACATCGAGCCACGCGGCGGCGATCGTGGAGTTGAGCAAGGCATCGAGCGCGTAGGCGTCGTCGAGCGAGGTGGTGCGTACCACGTAGCAGCTATTGAGCGGCACGGTGGGATCGCCGGTGTCGAGCACGCGCGTGCGCAGTCGTTTGCCGATATCGGCCCATACGACGCGCGGTGTATCGGCGCGGGCAGCTTCGGTGCGAAAGAGCGTCCACCAGGGCATGCGGGCGCGGGCATCGCGTCGACGCTCGAGGCGGGGGCGCCAGTGCGCGAGCCACCGGGTGGTGGCGGGCGGCAGCACGCGCAGCGGGAGTCCATCGGTGCCGTGCGTCCAGAGAATACGGAGTTCCTTGGCCGTGTGCGTCGCGCCGCCAACCAACGATCGCGTGGTGATGCCTTCCCCGCGCAGCGCCGGGCGTAGCAGTCGGCGTTCGATCACGGCCGACCGTGACACTGGTGCGTTGCCGAGTGCGGGATGGTCGGCGGCGACGACCGTGGCCGAATCGTCATCGTGTTCCTGCGCGTGTACAAGGAACGCGGCGTTGCAGCCGCACTTCACGCCCAGCAGCGGACGTCCGATCGGCGAGTCGCCGAGGGCCGGGCCGGCGGTGCGCAGCCGTTCGAAGGCGGCGTGGGCGGGTGGCGGCAGGAGGATCCATGGCGCCGCGGTATCGCCGTTGAGGGCGAGGCGTGAGGGGGGCATCGGGAAATGGCGTAGGCCCTGTGCGGTGCTGATGGAGACGTCGATGTCGCGTGTCGTGGCGCGCGCGAGGTCGGCGCCCGCGAGGTCGGCGCGTGGGTGTTTGCATGCGACCAGTAGCGAGGGATACGTGGCGGCGTCGAAGAGCGCGGGGGCGTCGCTCCAGTCGCGGATCGTGCGGATGGTGGCGAGCTGCGTGATGGTGCGGCGAATGCCGCCGCCGGACAGGCTGCGCCAGAGTTTGGCGGGGACGAGCAGCGCGAGTGTCCCGCCGGGAGCGAGCAGTTCGAGGCTGCGCTCGATGAAGGCCGCGGCCAGATCCGGCTGTGACGCGAAGCCCACGCCGGCCCCGGCGCGGGCGGCACCGGCGCGCCAGGTGGCGGCCCGCATGCTGCGAAAGTCGCGACGTAACTGTTCGCGCTCGCGCGGGGCGAGCGCGTGCGGTCGGACCCACGGCGGATTGCCGATGAGCATATCGAAGCCGCCGCCGGCTGCGACATCGGCGAACGTGGTGAGAAAACGGAACGGTAGCGCGCCGCCGTCGGCGAGCTTGGTACGGGTCGCTGAGAGCTCGCGGCACTGCGCCCGCAGGGCCTCGAGTTTGGCGTGATCGTCGCGCGTGGGCGTGCGTCGGTGTCCGAAGAGATCGCGCGCCCGGAGCAGACGCAGGAGCGCGGCGCGTTCGGCGCGGAGCGCGTCGCGTTGCGTGGAGAGGGCGGCGATGGCGCGCTGCCGTTCCTCCCGCTGCAGGGCGAGCGCGATGGACTGCTTGCGTGGGCCGCTGGCCCGGGTGTAGCGCTCGCGCAGCGCGGTCAGGGCGCGGGCGCTGGGCGGGGCGAAACGGAAGTTGCCTCCGGCGAGGGAGTCGCCCACACGGATGTGATGATCCAGGTTGGGCAACGGCGGCACGCGGGCGATATCCGTTTCCGTGCACTCGATGACCACCGACAACCAGAGCCGTAGTTCGCACAGCCAGACGGCGACCGGATTGCGGTCGACGCCGAAGATGCAGTGCGTGAGGATCTGTCGTCGGATGCGATGCGCGTCGGTCGCGTCGGGCGCGCCGGTGGCGAGTTGTGCGCGTCGGTGCACGGTGCTGAGGCGCTCGAGTGCGTGCACCAGAAAGGCGCCCGAGCCGCAGGCGGGGTCGAGCAGGCGCAGCCGGTGCAGGGCATCACGCGTTGCGGGAGCGAGCAGGAGTGGCGCATTCGTGTCGTCGAGCGCATCGGCGGGGAGATCGGGCAGGGCGGTGAAGAGG
>CANHJV010000117.1 GCA_947461225.1 Gemmatimonadota bacterium
ATTCGGCAACTGCCGGAACAGCGCCAGCGTGACGTACACGTAGCGCCCCTTGCCCAGCGGGGCCACGAGCAGTCCGCCCTGCTGCACCGGTTCATTGGGATCGTTCATCGCCAGCAACGGCGTGTAGCGCTTGTCGAACGTGCTCGGCATGTACGTGGCGCGTTCCTGCGCCCAATCGGCCCAGTCGGCGGCGCCGATACGGTTGGGGCCCATCAGCAGCGGATTCGTGGGCTGCAGTACCGTCACCGGCGCCTGCTCCATCGTGACGCGCGCGGCCGGGCGGGTCCATTGCATCGGGTACGGCACCACACTCGGGAAGCGGCTCATGTCCTGCGCGCCGTATTGCACGACCAGCGTGCCGCCCTTGTTCGCGTAATCGAGTAAGCGCGCATTGTTGCGCACCAGCACCTCGCTCGCTTCGTAGGCGCGCGGCCCCACCACGATACTCGTAAAGCGCGACAAGTCGGTGCTGGTGAGCATCGACGGTTCAATCTTCTCCACCGTGATGTCGAGCTGCTCGAGCGCCTCGAGCCCGGTGTCCCCGACACCCTTCACGTAGCCCACGCGGGCGCGCGGCGGGAGCTTCACGTTCACGGCCGAGAGATACATCCCGCTCGCGCCGTACAACCGCATGGGCGTGATGTGATCGTAGCGGATGTCGAAGACGCTGCTGGTGCTCAGGGCGCCTTCGTGCAGCGCTAGGGCGACGAGCTCGAGACGTCCTTCCTTCACCATGCCACGCACGCGGAAGGTGAGGATGGTGGCGCCATCCGGACCCAGCACGCGTTCGCGTTCCACGGAGTCGGCTTTGAGTCCCTCGGGGAGCTCGAGCTTGACCGTGACCTCCGCATCGTGCGGATACGAGGACTGAATCCGTACGGGTACGAAGCGCTCTACGGGTACGCCGGCGCGCATGTACTCCATCGTACTGCCGAGATTGATCGTGATGCCGGGCACCGCCGACACCGGCACCTGCTGATCGCCCTTAATCGGATCGGCATAGCGATACACCACCGGCTCATTCACTGTGACGCTTTCACCGGCGATCGTGAGTCGCGCCTGCACCATCGTGGCGCGTTGTTCCTGCTGCTGCGCTTCGGTGCGCGCGTCGATGGGCGCTTGAAACCAGTCCTGCTGCTTGCGCCCATAGGCGCGCCACCACGGAGAGTTCGCCTGAAACGCCACCGCCCAGCGATTCAGCACGGCGGCGCTGTCGGGGCTGATCGCGACGTCGCCGGCTTCACCAGGGCGCAAGCCCAAGCCCGCCACCGACGCGTTCAGTAACTGCACCGCCGCGCGTCCGCGATTGAACACGGTGATCGTGACCGGCAACGAATCGTTCACGGCAATCTTCACCGCCTCGCGCACCGGGAACGTGGCACGCGGGGCCGTGGCTTCCACCGCCACACCCGCCGCGAGCACCAACGCATGTTCAGCGCGATCGATCGTCGTCACCAGCGCGTCCCACAACGCGGGTGGCGCTTCGCCGGGGGCGCGGCGCGACAAGCTCGATGGCGCACCGGGACGACCCGCAATCAGAATGCCGGGGCCACTGCCGCTCGCGTTGCGCACATCGCGTAGCTGCCGCAACGCTTGGGCCAGCGGCGCCACGATCGGCGACGGATCATCCGCGCGATACGCCACGCGCACCGCCGTGATGGTACGCAACGCCGAGTCGAGCACGGGCTGCGCCGTGGCCGGAAGCGTGGCGCGCAACGCTGTCCACGTGGTATCGACACCATCGAACAACGACTGCTCGCTGCGCGCGTTCTCTGGCCCCACGCGCGAGGCTTCACGGGAGAGATATCCCAGAATCGTGCCCTTCTTCTGCAGCACGCCGAACCCTTGGCTCTTGTGCTGCGAGCGGCTCTCGGCCGCAATCTCGTAGTAGCTGCGTCCCAACAGCGCGTCGTACTCCCCCACGTTCACGCGCAACGTGGCGGAATCGGGGGCCTGTCGCGCACTGCGATAGAACTTCTGCGGCGTCCACGGCAGTCCGAAGCCCTTCACCGGAAAGCGCACCGTGTCGGCGGCGAGATCGTACGCTTCGCGCGCCAGCAAGCCCGACACCTGATGATGACCATGCCCATCGCGCGGTGTGCCACTAAAGAACGCCACCATCACATGCGGACGGAACGCACGCACCACGCGCACCACATCACCGAGAATCGAGTCCTTCGGCCAATGCAGATACGTCTCCTCGGCGTTCTTGCTGAAGCCGAAGTCGTACGCGCGCGTGAAGTACTGGCGCCCGCCATCGATGCGACGTGCCGACAACAGCTCCTGGGTGCGGATCGCGCCGAGCGCTTCGCCCAGTTCGTTGCCGATCAGGTTCTGTCCACCGTCACCGCGCGTGAGCGACAGATACGCCGTCTCCACGTGGCGGCCCTTGGCCAGCCACGCGATCACCGGCGTGTCTTCGTCGTCGGGGTGCGCGGCTACCGTGAGCACGCGGCCCGTGGTGCCGACGCCGGCGAGGGTGGAGCCGAGCGCGGCGGCGCCGCGGTCGAGCGTCACGTTCTGCGCCGACATGGCACGCCCACCAGCGACAAGCGCCGCGGCAATTGCCGCGGCGCTTGTCAGGATCTGGTGGATTCGAGTGCGCCGAAGCGCGTTCACTGACCCACCTTCATCGTTGCCCGCTCCGCGGCGACTTCGCCGGTATCCATGACCATCGCAATGATGCGGGCCTGCTCGGCCTGGTGCGCATCCATGTAGCCTTCCGCCGGGCTCGCGCGCTCCGGACGACCCACGTAGCGCACACCCACCGAGGCACCCGCCGACGCACGCAAACGCGGCTGCACGTACGTCCACGCGCCCTGATTCTTCGGCTCTTCCTGCGCCCAGACGACCTGCTCGATCGAGGGATACAGATCCATGATGCGCACGATTTCCTCGTGCGGCCACGGATACAGCTCTTCCACCCGCACCAGCGCCACATGCGGATTGCGCGTGGCCGCGAGTGACATGTCGTAGTACAGCTTGCCGGTGCAGAACACGATGCGGCGCACCTCGTCACGATGCTGCGACGCGATGGGATCATCGATCACCGATTGGAAGCTTCCCTGCGACAGGTCTTCCAGCTTCGACGCCGCCTGCGGCAAGCGCAGCAGCGACTTCGGCTGCATGCAGATGAGCGGACGACGCGACTTCCGCAGCGCCTGACGACGCAGCAAGTGGAAGTACTGCGCCGGCGTGCTGCAGTAGGCCACCGTGAGGTTGCCTTCGGCGCACATCTGCAGGAACCGCTCGAGACGCGCGCTCGAATGCTCCGGGCCTTGGCCCTCGTAGCCGTGCGGCAGCAGCATCACCACGCCACTGTCCTGGCCCCACTTGGCGCGGTCGGCCACGATGAACTGGTCGATGATCGGCTGCGCCACGTTCACGAAGTCACCGAACTGCGCTTCCCACAACGTGAGCGCGTCGGTGGCGACGGTGCTGAATCCGTATTCGAACGCCAGTACGGCGGTCTCGGACAGCGCGGAGTTGAAGATCTCGAACACGCCCTTGGCGCCGGGCAGGTTGGCGAGCGGCGCGTACTTGCGGCCGTTCTCGCTGTCGCTGAGCACCGCGTGGCGATGCGAGAAGGTGCCACGCTCGGCGTCTTGCCCCGTGATGCGCACCGACATGCCGTCGATGAGCAGCGAGCCGAACGCGAGGGCCTCGGCGTGTCCCCACTCGATACCGCCCTGCTCGCCCATCGTCTCGCGACGACGCTCGAGCTGCTTGGCCAAGCGCGGATTCGGCTTGAGATCGGACGGCCAGGTGAGCAGCGCGTCGTTGACATGCTGCAGCTTCTCGACCGCGACGTTGGTGGCGACGGCCTTGGGCGCCGAAACGGGTTCGGCCGGCCACGGCGCGTGCTGTTCGCTCCCCAACAACGACTGCTTGAAGCGCGCATGAATGTCGGCGTAGTTCTGCGACACCGCCTGCTCGACCTCGGCCGCTTCGGCTTCGGTGATCACGCCCTCGGCCACGAGACGACTGGCCCACACCTGCGGCACCGTGGGGTGCTTGCGGATCTGCGCGTAACGCGTGGGCTGCGTGTACATCGGCTCGTCACCTTCGTTGTGACCATGACGACGGTAGCCCACGAGTTCGATCAGCACGTCTTTTCTGAACGTGGCGCGATACGCGCACGCCAAGCGCACCGCCGTGATGCAGGCCTGCGCATCGTCGGCGTTCACGTGGAAGATCGGCATCTCGAAGCCCTTCGCGAGATCCGACGCATAGTGTGTGGAGCGCGCATCGGTCGGGTCGGTGGTGAAACCGACCTGATTGTTCACGATGATGTGGATCGTGCCGCCCGTGCGGTACGCGTTCAGGTTCGCGATGTTGAGCGTTTCGGCCACGATGCCCTCGCCCGGGAACGCCGCGTCACCGTGAATGGCGACCGGCACTACCGCGAGTTCGTCGCGCTCGGCCAACCGGCCTGGCACCCGCTGCAACGCGCGCACCATCCCTTCGATGACCGGGTTCACCACTTCGAGGTGCGACGGATTGGGCGCGAGACGCAGGGTGACCGCGTTGCCGTCCACATCACGTGAACCCACGAAGCCCATGTGATACTTCACGTCGCCGGTCGCATTGCCGTCGACATGGTCGTGACGGCCTTCGAATTCAGCGAAGAGTGCCTCGAACGGCTTACCCATCACGTTCGTGAGCACATTGAGCCGGCCGCGATGCGCCATGCCGATCACGATCTCGCGCGCACCCGACCGACCCGACTCGCGAATCACTTCATCGAGCATCGGAATCAGCGTGTCGGTGCCTTCTACCGAGAAGCGCTTGTAGCCCTGGTACGCCCGGCCGATAAACCGCTCGAGCCCGTCCACCTGATTCAGGCGGCGCAGCGTGTCCTTCTTCTCGTCGGGCGTGAGATCGCGCGTGAGCACGCCGTCGCGGAACGTGCGCTGAAACCAATCGCGCTCTTCGTCCACCTCGAGATGCCAGACTTCGCAGCCGATGCGCCCCGCGTACACCTGCCGCTTCCGCGCGATGGCGTCGGCGGCGGTGGCGAAGCGCGCGTCGCCAAGCGCTTCACCGGGAATCGCCTGCAGATCGGCGTCGGTCAGCCCCCAGTACTCGGGGCTCAGATCCTCGGCGCCGGGAGGCGGCGTGCCGAGCGGATCGAGTTGCACCGCGTAGTGGCCGTAGTTGCGGATGGCCTGCTGCAGCGAGGCGGCCGCGGCCACTTTGCGCAGGAAGGCGACATCGTACGTGCCACCGCCGGCCGGGGCAGCGGAAGGCGTTGCCGCAGTCGTTGCCGCCCCTGGTCCGAACAGCGACTCGGCGATGCGGAAGTACTGGCGCCACGTCTCGTCCACACTGGCGGGGTCGTGACGATAACGCTCGAATTGTTCGGCAAAAATGCCGTCGTTGAAAACGCTCGTGATGGCAGCGGTCATAACGTTCGAATGTAATGGCGGGTTCTCGAACACACAGGTGAGCGCGGCACGGGTTTGCTCAGTGCGTCACGGGCACGACGAGGGTGAACACCGACCCTTCGCCGGGGCGCGACACGACTTCGATGCGTCCGCCCAGCATGGTGGCGAGGCGGCGGGCGATGTAGAGCCCCAATCCGGTCCCCCGGTGCCGACCGGCCGGCACGTTCTCGATCTGGGAGAAGGGGCGAAAAAGCCGTTGCATGTCGGTGGGCTCGATGCCGATGCCCGAGTCGCGCACGGCATAGCGGACGGTCGCCACGCCGTCGGCCAGTGGGGAGCCACGGGAGACGCGCACGGACACCGCACCCTCCTCGGTGAACTTCACGGCGTTCTGGCAGAGATTGAGCAGGATCTGCCGCACGCGGGCCTCGTCGGTGTGCATCGACGGCAGCCCGGGCTCGAGGTCGATCGAGAACTCGATTCCCTTTTCGCGGGCCAGCGGTTCGATGAACGGGTACAGCGAATCGAGCAGTTCGGGCACGCGGACGGTGGCGTGGCGCGGCGTGAGGCGATCGGCTTCGAGCGAGGCGTAGGTGAGAATGTCCTCGATCAGCGACCCCAGATGCCGTCCCACGGTGCGCAGACGCATCACGACGTCCTGCTGTTCGGGCGACAGGGGGCCGAGGATCTGATCCTCCAGAAGCTCGTGATATCCCTCAAGTGCCGTTAAAGGGGTGCGAAGCTCATGCGATAGTGTCGCTAAAAGGCTGGTTTTTGCGGCGTCGGCTGATCGGGCATCTTCCAGCAGTCTGGCCTTCCAGAGCGCCAGGGCGGCCAGGTCGGCCATGACCCCGAGCCGCTCCTCGTCGGCCTCGTCGAACTGCGGGTGGCCGGTATCGCGCGTAATCGAGAGCACGCCGTACAGCTGACCGTTGGCCAGCAGCGGCAGCAGCAGAATCGGCCCGATGCCCAGTCGGGGGAGCAGTTCGGCGAAAAAGGGCGAGCTGGCCTGCGGCGACAGAATCGTGATGGCGCGAAGCTCGTTGGCCACCCGCCCTGTGACCGTGCCCTCGAGCGGGAAGGTCATGGAGAGCAGGTCGTTGGTCCGACCGGCACAGGCCACATACACGCCATTATCACCGCTTAATTCAGCCACTGATGCGCCATTCGCCCGTCCGCGCACCATGGAAAGCTCACAGAGCTTCTGGAGGACGCTTTGCGAATTCGTTTCGGCGGCGAGCGCACGGGCCACTTGGCGGAGCGTGCCGAGCTCCTCCGCTTTCCGGTAGTCGGAATAGAGGAGGTCTTCCGTGCTGGCCGGGAAGTGCGCCGGGTCGTGAGAACTGTGCGGACTCTGCATCTGGGAACTCTGCACCGCCGCACGTCGCTTGGGGAGCGATGCCTTCACGAGAATCGAAACGCCCGCGCGACGGCGGCGTCCGCGGCCAGGGGGTCAACGGCCACCCCGACAAACTCTGCGCCCGCTGCGGCCGCCCCTTCAGCTGGCGCAAGAAGTGGGAGCGCGACTGGGAGCACGTGCGCTACTGCAGCGACAAGTGCCGGATGGGCAAGGGCGCGCCCCCCTTGTGAGGATAAACGGGTTGCCCCACTGTTTATGGGCCAGAATGGACATCGATGCGTACGTTGAATTCAATTGACGAGTATCCCATGGTCGAATTCGATCACAACGATGGGTATCCGGCCCCGTCGTTGCCTGCCGGACCAACTCGGGTGTTGCTCGTGGACGAGTCGCCCACCGATGCGGCCAAGCTCACGAACCTGTTGCGGGAAACGGCGCGCGATGACTTTCACATCGTGCACGTGGCCAGTGTCGAGGAGGCGATATCGCATCTCGCCACCAACGAAGTGCAGCTCGTCACCGCCGATCTGTCGCGACCGCTCAATGGCAACGGGAACGGCAATGGGAACGGCAACGGCAACGCTGACGGCAACGGGATGGCCGAGCTGGACGGCCTGCAGCGGTTACTCGAGGCGGCCCATGACATCCCGCTCGTGGTGCTTACCGGCGACGATCACACGCTGGGGGAACGGGCCCTGTCGCTGGGCGCCGAGGACTTTCTGGTGCACGCCGACATCAGCGGCCCCCGGTTTGCGCGCAGCCTGATCAACGCCCGGCAACGGCGCGTTCAGCGCAACGGGCACCAGGTGGCCGAGCAGCTCCAATTGGTGGGTCGACTCGCGGCGGGGGTGGCCCACGAGATCAACAATCTTTTGGCGGCCATCAGCGGTGCGGCCGAAGTGTTGGTCGGCGAGGCCACGTCGACGGAATGCAACACGATGATCCGCGACATCCTCGCGCAAGTCGAACGTGGGCGCGGCGTGACCCGTCATCTGCTCACCCTCGGGCGCCGCGACCGGTACGAGCCGCACTACGTGGACCCGAACGCGGTGCTCGAGGCCGTGGCGACATCCGTGGAGCGTTGGCGCACGCCGGATCTCCGCGTGGAACGGCAGATGGACCGCGATGTCTCGCTGGTGCACGTAGACCAGGCGCAACTCGAGCAGGCGCTGCTGCAGCTGGCCCGCAACGCCGTCGAAGCGATGCCGAACGGCGGGACGATCACGTTTACGAGTCGCCGCGCCACCCGCCGGCAGGACCGCATCGAGACCGACGGCGGGACGCCGCCCGACGGCTTCGTCGTGCTCGCCATCAGCGACACCGGCGACGGAGTCCCAGAGACACTCCGCGACCGCATCTTCACGCCGTTCTTCTCCACGAAGCACGACGAAACGGGCACCGGACTCGGCCTCTCCACCGTCCGGGACATCGCCATCCGTAACGGGGGCGAAGCACGGCTCAGCACGCGCTCCCGACAGGGAGCGACCTTCGAGCTGCTGCTGCCGTCCCATTGCACCGACGGCGCGGTGGCCGGGATGTCCGCTGACGGCACCGTTCCCGCGGCCGCACCGCCGGCGATGGCGGCGCGCGAGCCCGAGCCGGTCCAGCGCACCATCCTGTTGATCGAGGATGACGCCGCCGTGCTGCGGATCATGACCCGCCTGCTGCAACGTGCCGGGTATCGGGTGATTGCCGCGCTCAGCGCCGACGATGCGTGGGGGCGCTGGGAAGCACTGGGCGACCGGATCGATATGCTCGTCACCGATCTCATCGTACCCGGCGAACTGCACCCGCTGGAGATGGCAGCCCGCATTCATGCCACCCGACCGAACTTCCCCGTGGTGTTCTGCAGCGGCTACGCCGCCAGCTTCAGCTCAGGACAGGTGGAGTTCGTCGAGGGAGAGAACTTCGTGCAGAAGCCCTTCGCCTTTTCGACGCTGATCGACACGGTAGGCCGGCATCTGCCGCTGCTGCCGGCCGTCACGCACTGACCCAGCCGCTCACGCCGGTGCGTGGCGAGGCCAGCTGGCTACTTCAACAGCGGCGTCGCCCCGCCCGGCCACAGCGGCCCCAACCCCGCCATCAGCTCGGCGATCACCCCGATGCCATCCCACAGATTGCCGATGCGCAGGTTCTCATTCGGCGCGTGCTGACTGTTGTCGGCGTTCACCGTGGGCACCGTAATCACCGTGGCGCCGAGCTGCTCCACGAAGTGAAACAGCGGCAGCGACCCGCCCAGCATCGGCATTACGAACGGCTCGCGACCGTACGCGCGGCCCATGAGCGTTTTCACGGCGCGCACCGACGGCAGCGTACTCGCCACGCGTACGCTGGTGTAGCCACCACCGCAGCCCACGTACGCGAGGTGGGCACGATCGGTGCTGCGCGCGGCAGCGTTGGGGTCGGTGGACACGGTGTAGCCCAGTGACACCAAATGACGCGTGACCAACTCACAGATGCGCGCCGGTTGCTGGTCGGGCACCAGTCGGAAATCGATGGACACGCTGGCACTGGTGGGCACCGCGTTGGCCGCCCCGCCACCCACTTCGCCGGTGCGAATGCCGCGGATGTTGAGCGCGGGAAGCATAATGCGCTCACCCAAGGCGGCGTTGTTCGCTTCGGTGCGCGCGAGCCCCAGTGACGTGCGCAGCGAGTCGTCGGTGTTCGACAATGCCTTGCCCAAGGCGCGGTCGTTGTCGGAAATGGCCGGCACATCATCGTAGAAGCCGGCGATCTTCACGCGGCCGTCCATGTCGCGCACACTGGCGATGAAGTGCGCCACCGCCACGCCGGGGTTGGGCGCCCAGTTGCCGTAGTGTCCACTGTGCAGGGCGCGATTGGGGCCATAGAACGTCACGTCCACGCCCATCACGCCGCGCACGCCAAGCACCAGTTGCGGCGTGCCACTCACATGCGTGGGGCCGTCGAAGAACAGCCACGCGTCGGCCGCCAGCACCGCCTTGTGCGCCTTGAGCAGGTCGCCCAGGTGGGCCGATCCCGCTTCTTCTTCGCCTTCCAGGAAGAATTTCACATTCACCGTGGGCGCTTTCTTCGCGGCCTTGAGCGCGTCGAGGGCGGCCAGCATGGCGATGATCGGGCCCTTATCGTCGCTGGCCGACCGCGCGCGGATGCGCACGGCAGGATCGATGGTGTCGCCCTTGGCCGGCATGGCCACAGCATCGGTGGCCACGCTGTTGGCGTAGCGACGCAGCTCGGGGGTGAAGGGGTCGCCGTTCCATCCGCCGCCGGCCACCGGCTGTCCGTCGTAGTGCGCGTACATCACGATGGTGCGCGTGGCGCCCGGGGTTTTCAGCTCGCCGAACAGGGCGGGGCTGCCACCGGTGGGCGCGACGAGCGGCCGCATGGCCACGCCGCGCTTGGCGAAGGCCGCGGTCAGAAACTCGATGTTGCGCCGGATGTTCGCGGTGTCGGCGGCCACGTTGGGAATGGCCATCAGGGCGAACGCTTCGTCGAGGATCTCGCGCTCGTGGGCCCTCCGCCAGGCGTCGACGGCGGGACGGAGTTGCTGGGCTTGGAGCGGCGCGGCAGCGAGAGCGGCGAGGGCGACCACGGAGAGGGCGGACGCCACGAGAGTACGATGCAGTGAGGCCATGCCCAATACTACAGCGGCGACCGCGACCCCGACGGTCTCCCGGAGGGCGGGCAGAGAGCGGCCACGCACACCACCCGCACCATCCGCGAACGCCGACCCCGTCTCAGAACTCCGCACTGAGCGTCGCAAACACCGCGCGCGCCGGCAGCACGAAGTAGCGCACACGCCCCGACCCCGACACCGCACCACTCGCGTACTTCTGCGTATCGCCCAGATTCGCGCCGCGCACCGTGAGCGCATAGCGGCCTCGCGTAGCCCGCGCCGAGGCATCGAGCGTGTAGTAGTCAGGCAGCACGCGATCCGCACTGCTCGTATTATCGAGATACGCCGCAGACTGATACCGCCCTTCCACGCTCACCATGAAGCGATCCGTCGGCGACACCTCGATCCGATGCGACGAGATGAACGCCGGCGTGAGCATCGGCGCGACGTTGCGCCGCAC
>CANHJV010000118.1 GCA_947461225.1 Gemmatimonadota bacterium
ATGCTGTTCGTGGCGCCACGCGGAATGCCGGCGCCCGCCACATCATGCGGGCCCGAGGTGAGCGCCACGGGGGCCGTGTCACCCGGCACGACGCGATACAGGCGATACCGGTCATCGAGGTCGCCGGTGAGCACGATGCTCCGGCCGTCGGCGCTCCACGCCGACGCGATGTCGTTGTACACGCGCGTGTCACGGTGATCATGCCACGCCAGGCGCGGCGTCGGCGCGCCCACGGTGAGCACATGGATCGTGCGGTCGATCGCATCGTCACTTTCGCGATCGATCATCAGTGTGCCGGTGGTGGACCACGCGAAATTCACGATGCGCGTGCGGCTCGAGTCGGGCAGCTCCACCATGGCCAGCGCGCGCGTGGTCACGTCGTACAACCCAATTTTCCGCACTTCATTGGCCTGCCCCGGGGCACCGCGGCGCAGCGTGTTCATCTGCACCGTGTCGCCAAGGTAGTACGGCATGCTGAAACGCGGCACGCCACGTCGGTCGACGTAGTGCACCGCGATCGTACGCGAATCGGGAGACCACGCATACGCCGGCGACGGTCCGCTCCACGTGGCGCCGCCGATTTCTACCTCGCGGCCGTAGTAGGTGCCCAGCGCAATCGCGCCGATCGGTGCCACCGCGACGTTCGTGGCGCGCATCGGCGCCGTGCTCGTCATCGGGAGCAGCCACAGGTCTCCATCGCGCAGAAACGAGATCGTGGTGCCGTTCGGCGAGATCGCCAGTTCGCTCACCTCGCCAATTCCGCTCGGCAGCGCCATCGGCAGCGCCATCGGCAGCGCCATCGGCAGCGCCATCGGCAGCGCCATCGGCAGCGCCGTCGGCGCGCTGCCCGCGACCGCCACGCGCCAGAGCGAGTCGCCCTGCACGAACACGATCGCGCGGCCGTCGGGCGTCCACGCGAATTCGCCAATGCGACCGGTGCTCGTGGCCGGCAGGAGGCGGCGTGGCGCGGTGCCCGCCCGGTCCACCAGCCAGAGCGACCGGTCGGGGTGCGCGGCGTCGCTCCAGAGAAAAGCCACCGCCTTCGAATCGGGCGACCACAGGGGCGACGCGGGGGCGATCCCCGCGAGCGGTGGCCCGGTGGTGATCCGCTCGATGGTGAGCGGAGTACGGGCGGGCGTACCCTGTGCCACGAGCAAGGTGCTGGGGGCGATCGCCGCAACGGCCGCCAGAAGTGTTCGGACCATGAGGTGCATAGCCCGAACATACAGGCTGCACCGAAAAAAAGAGGGGCGATCCGATTGGACCGCCCCCCTGTTGCTCACCCGGCCAAGATCGGTAGACGCCGGATCTTTTCCTGCCATTCCCGCGGCCCGGTTTCGTGGACGTTGCTGCCCGCGGCGTCGACCGCCACCGTGACCGGCATGTCCTCCACCTCGAACTCGTAGATCGCTTCCATGCCGAGGTCTTCGAACGCCACCACGCGTGACGCGCGGATCGCCTTCGATACCAGGTAGGCGGCCCCACCCACGGCCATCAGGTACGCGGCCTTGTGCTTGCGAATCGCCTCGAGCCCCACCGGTCCGCGCTCGGCCTTGCCGATCATCGAGATGAGCCCCGTCTTGGCCAGCATCATTTCGGTGAAGTTGTCCATGCGCGTGGCCGTGGTCGGGCCGGCCGGACCCACGGCCTCATCGCGCACGGGATCCACGGGGCCCACGTAGTAGATCACACGATTGGTGAAGTCCACGCCCTCAGGGAGCCCTTCGCCCTTCGCAAACAGATCGGCGATCCGCTTGTGCGCCGCATCGCGACCGGTCAGCAGCTTGCCGCTCAGGAGCAGGCGGTCGCCGGCCGTCCACGTCGCCACGATCTCGGGGGTGAGCGTGTCGAGGTTGACGTGCTTGGCGTTCACGTCGGGACGCCAGGTCACATCGGGCCAGTCGGACAGGCTCGGCACCGGCAACGTGACCGCGCCGCGGCCGTCGAGCGTGAAGTGCGCATGCCGCGTGGCGGCGCAGTTGGGGATCATCGCGATCGGCTTCGATGCGGCGTGCGTTGGGTAATCGAAGATCTTCACGTCGAGCACGGTCGAGAGGCCACCCAGCCCCTGCGCACCGATGCCAAGCGCGTTGATCTTGTCGCACAGCTCGATGCGTAGCTCTTCGATCTTGTTCTGCGGACCGCGCGCCTTGAGCTGCGTCATGTCGATGTGCTCCATGAGCGATTCCTTCGCCATGAGCATTGCCTTTTCCGCCGTGCCACCGATGCCGATGCCGAGCATCCCCGGCGGGCACCAGCCGGCGCCCATGAGCGGCACCGTCTTCATGACCCAGTCCACGATCGAGTCGCTCGGGTTGAGCATGGCGAACTTCGACTTGTTTTCGGAGCCGCCGCCCTTGGCCGCCAGCTTCACCTCGACCGTATCGCCCGGCACGAGCTCGTAATGCACCACGGCCGGCGTGTTGTCGCGCGTGTTCTTCCGCGTAAAGGCCGGGTCCGCCACGATCGAGGCGCGCAGCACGTTGTCGGGCTGCAGGTAGGCGCGTCGCACGCCTTCGTTCACCATGTCCTGCACCGACATGGTGGCGTCCCAGCGCACGTTCATGCCGACCTTGAGGAACACCACCACGATGCCGGTGTCTTGGCAGATCGGGCGATGTCCTTCGGCGCACATGCGCGAGTTGGTGAGAATTTGCGCGATCGCGTCTTTGGCGGCCGGGCTCTGTTCCTTCTCGTAGGCGTCGCCCAGCGCATGGATGTAATCCAGCGGATGGAAGTACGAGATGTGCTGGAGCGCGTCCGCGATGGACTGAATGAAGTCGGCTTGGGCGATGGTCGTCATGGGAAATAAAATAGCGTGCGATTCGCGCTTGAGCCTCACTCGGTGCACGGCGAGCTTTCTTCATCATTCCCGATCTATCCGGAGCGACCCTGCCCATCGAATTCGTCTACGCGGCTGCCCTCGCCATGCTCATGGCGCAGTTGCGCGAGCAGGCCCCCATGCCTGACGTGCTGGCCAGCGTCACCCGCCTCTGCGCCCTGGCGCGCGTGGGTCGGGTGGTCCTCGATCGGCGGCAGTTGATGTGCGCCACTGCGCCAGAGGTGCCGGACGGGGTCGTGGCGATGGGCCAAGCACTCGAACGGCATGGCCTCGATGCGATAGAACTCGCGACGACGATGACCGACGCCGAGTTTCTCAAGCTCGCCGGGCTCCTGGTCGGCGAGCAGCGCGACGACGCCGTGCAGCTGCTGCAGACGGCAGACGCGCTGTCGATCTGGAATGTCCGCTTCCTGTCGGCGCAGACCGGCGACTTCGTGCGCGTCCCCTCGGCCCCGATGGCACCCGCCGCGCGCCCGCTGGCATCGCCGCTGCCGCCACCGACGGCAGCGACCGTCTCGTCGGCCCCGTCCACTGCGCTGCCGGCGGACGTGGACGCACACGCCAGCCGGATCGGAAAAGCCGTGGCGCGCGGTGATGGGGCCGACTTGTGCCGTGAGCTTGGGGCGCTGTCGCTGCCGGCACACTTTGCGAAGGCGGCTTCGCCGATGGTGCTGCAGCTGGTGGTGGAGCAGTTGCTGGATACGAAGGTGCCGCCCGACGAGGTGATCGCACTCCTCCAGCGTGCCGGGCCCGCCGGTGCCCGCGCCGCCTTTCTGCAGCTGATCGCCGCGCTCGACCTAGGCGACCGTCGCACGCTGTACGACGCGATGGCCGCGCTGTCGGCGACGCCAGACGTTGCGCGCGAGTATCTCACGCACGAGGTCTGGTACGTCGTGCGCAATGCCGTCTGTCTGTTGGGCGAGACGCGATCGCCCGCCGCGATCGGGGCCATCGGGCAAGCGCTGCGTCATACCGATTTTCGGGTGCGGATGGCGGCGGTGGTCTCGCTCGGGCAGATCGGTGGCCCCGTGGCGCTCGCCCGTCTTGAGTCGGTGCTGTTTGATCCGTCGGTCGATGTGCGGACGCGCGCGCTCTCCATCGTATTCGCCGCTCCTGAGAGCGAGCCGCTGCCCGACCGGCTCGTCGGTGTGCTGAACGAGGAACAGGCCCTCGAGTATCAACTGGAGATCGTGGCCGCGTTGGGCCATCTGCCGACGCCACGCGCGCGGCAACGATTGCAGCAGGTGTGCGAAACCACCACGAACAGCTTCGAAGGCACGGCGCTCCGCATTGCGGCGATCGAGGCGCTGCGCCGCGGCCACCCTGAGGCGGCCGAGGCCATGCTGCGCAAGCTGAAGGATGATCCGAGTCCCATGGTGCGCGAACGGATCGCGTCGATGCTGCGGTAGGCCGACCAACCGGTGCGCCTACCGCCGCACCGTGTCTATCGCCCGTCTTCCATCGGCGTCGCCAGCAGCCCGTCGAGTCGTACCGTCCATCCGGCGCGGATCCGCGACACATGTTCGGCCGAACCACGCGGCTTCACCTTACGCCACCGCGGTAGCTGCTGATCCCAGCCATCCAACAGCCAGCGCGCCCGCGCACTGTTCGTGCGTTGCTGGTGCAGCTGCAGCAGCCGCGACAACAAGGCGGTGTCGTCGTGGTCGAGATCGGCCAACAGCACCATCTCGTGATTCAAGCGGCCCGCGAACGTATCGGCTTCGTCGAACACATAGGCCACCCCATTCGACATGCCCGCGCCGAAGTTGCGCCCGGCCCGACCAAGCACCGCCACCACGCCCCCCGTCATGTACTCGCACGCGTGATTGCCCACGCCCTCCACCACGGCGCAGGCACCCGAATTGCGCACCGCAAAGCGGTCGCCGGCCTGACCTGCGGCGCACAGCACTCCATCAGTGGCACCATACAGCACGGTGTTCCCGATGATCATGTTCAAGTGACTCGCGCCGCGATATCGCGCATCGCGGAACGGACGCACGCTGATCTCGGCGCCGTTCAGGCTCTTGCCCACGTAGTCGTTCGCCTCCCCCTCCAGCGAGAGGCGCATGCCGCGCAGCGCGAAGGCGCCGAAGCTCTGACCGGCGCTGCCGCGGAATTCGGCGTGCAGCGTGCCGTCGGGTAGTCCCGCATCACCGAAGCGCTCGGCCAACGCGCCGGCTACCCGACCACCCACCGTGAGGTGGTGATTACGGATGTCGTATGCACCGTGGAACGCCGCCCCCGTCGCGATCGTGGCCGCGGCATCGAGCAGGATCCGCGCATCCAGCGAGTCGTTGCCGTGCCGCGTATTGCGCTCCTGCGTGCGGCGACGGGCCTCATCAGTGCGTCGCGGTGCTGACAGCACCATTGAGAGATCCAGCATGGCGGAACGCGGCATCTCCGGGCGTTCGGCGCGCTGCAGCAACTCCACCTTGCCGATGATGTCGTCGAGCGACCGGGCGCCCAGCACGGCGAGCTCGGTGCGAACGTCCTCTGCCATGCGCGAGAAGAAGCCGATGACCTGTTCCGGCGTACCGCGGAACTTCGCGCGCAAATCTTCGCGCTGCGTCGCGATACCGGTGGGGCAGGTGTTCAGGTGACACTGCCGCGCCATGTCGCAGCCCATCGCCACCAACGGCGCCGTGCCGAAGCCGTACGACTCCGCCCCCAGTAGTGCCGCGATGATCACGTCACGCGCTGTGCGCAGGCCACCGTCCACGCGCACCTCCACCCGGTGGCGCAGGCCGTTCTCGATGAGCACTTGCTGTGCTTCAGCCAATCCCAGCTCCCACGGGGCGCCCGCGTGCTTGATACTCGACAGCGGGGACGCCCCCGTGCCCCCCGAGTGTCCGGCAATGAGCACGTAGTCGGCGAACGCCTTCGCTACGCCGGCCGCCACGGTGCCCACCCCCGATGACGCCACCAGCTTCACCCCAACCCGCGCCCGCGGATTGACCGTCTTGAGATCGTGCACCAGTTGGGCGAGGTCTTCGATCGAGTAGATGTCGTGATGCGGCGGCGGCGAGATGAGCGTGACGCCGGGCGTGGAGTGCCGCAACCGCGCGATGAGATCCGTAACCTTGAAGCCCGGCAACTGTCCGCCTTCGCCCGGCTTGGCGCCCTGCACGATCTTGATCTCGATCTCTTCGGCGCGCACCAGATACTCGGTGGTCACCCCGAAGCGCGCCGATGCCACCTGCTTGATGCGGCTGTCCGCCCGTTCGCTGGCGGGGCGTGTATACAACTCGGGATCCTCACCGCCCTCACCGGAGTTCGAGCGTGCCTGCATGCGATTCATCGCAATCGAAATCGTCTCGTGGGCTTCCGGTGACAACGATCCCAGCGACATCGCCGACGAAATGAATCGCGCGCGAATCGCTTCCATCGGTTCCACGTCGTCGATCGCGATCGGCGTCATGTGACGGAGCGCGAGCAGGTCGCGTACCGTGGCCGGCATCGCCCCCTGGGCGCGCTCGGCAAACGTGCGCCACGCGTCATCCGCGCTCGCGCCCGCTCGTGAGGCCCGCGCGCTGCCCACGGCCTGCTGCAGCGCCAGCACCGTCTGTGGCGCCCACCCATGCTGCTCGCCTTCCTTGCGGAAGCGCACACGACCGAAGTCGGGCAGGGCCGACGTGGCCAGATTGTCCGGGCCGTACGCGCGACGATGTCGCAGCAGCACGTCTTCCGACAGTTCGCGCATCGTGAGCCCGCCCAACGCCGACGTGGTCCCGGCAAAGCTGCGATCGATCACGTCGGCGCCGAGTCCGATCGCGTCGAACGTCTGTGCGCCGCAATACGAGGCCAGCGTCGAGATGCCCATCTTGGCCAGCACCTTCAGCAAGCCCTTCTCCACCGCAGACCGATAGCGCGACTGCGCCAGCGCGGGGCCGGGCCGTTCGGCGTCGGCATCGGTGCGGCCGTGCGCCGTTTCGGCGAACAGCGTGGCCACGGTTTCCATGGCCAGCCATGGATGCACCGCTTCGGCGCCGTAGCCCACCAACGTGGCCACGTGGTGCTGCTCCATGGCATCACCCGCTTCCACCACCAGCCCCACGCGCGCGCGCAGCCCGGTGCGCACGAGATGCTGTCGCACCGCGCCAACGGCCAGCAACGCGGGAATCGGCGCCCGGTCCGCGCTCATCTTGCGATCACTGATTACCAGCAGACGCGCGCCCTTGCGCGCCGCCACTTCCGCCCGACGGCAGAGCGTGTCGAGCGCCGCCTCCAGTGCTTCGGGGCGCGAGTGCCCTTCGTACGTGGCATCGATCGTGGCGCACGGGAACCCCGGGAACGACCGCAGCGCCGCCATCTCTTCCGGCAGCAGCACCGGATGCTCGATGCGCAGCATCTGCGCGTAGGCCGGCTTCTCCACCAGCGGCGATCCACGACGCCCCAGGTGCATGCGCAGTGACATCACCATCGACTCGCGCAACGAATCCATGGGCGGGTTCGTGACCTGCGCGAACCGCTGACGGAAATACGAGTACAGTTGTGGCGCGCTCGGGGAGAGCACGGCCAGCGGCGCGTCGTCGCCCATGCTGTACACGACCTCGGTGGCCGTCGTGGCCATCGGCTCGAGCACCAGCCGCAGATCTTCGTGGCTGTAGCCGAACGCCAGCTGCGTCGCGCGGAGCTGATCGCTGCTGCGCACCAGCGGTTCGGTACCGTCGCTCGTGGGCAGCGTCGACATCGCCTGCGCAATCCACTTTCCGTACGGTCTGCGCGTGGCCACTTCGCGCTTGGCGGCGAGGTTGCGCACGATGCGCTTGCCGGCCGTGTCCACGAGAAACACACCGCCGGGGCCAAGCTTGCCCGTTTCCACGACGTCGCGCGGATCGAAATCCACGATGCCCACTTCGGACCCCGCCGACACCATGCCGTCGGCGCGGATCTTGTAGCGACACGGCCGCAGTCCGTTGCGGTCGAGGGACACGGCCACCTGAATGCCGTCGCTATACGCCAGCGCCGCCGGGCCATCCCACGGCTCGATCACACACTGATGGTATTCGTAGAACGCCTTCACCACCGGTTCGACGTCGGGATACTTCTCCCACGCCTGCGGCACCAACATCATCGCGGCGTGCACCGGCGAGCGCCCGGCGCGCACGAGCAATTCGAGCGCGTTGTCGAGACTCGCCGAATCGCTGCCGCGCGGACGGATCGGGTCGCGCACACGTTCGGCCAGCTCCCCAAACGCGGGGGCCTCGAGCAGGGAGCCGCGCATCGCCATCCCGTTGCGATTGCCCCAGAGCGTGTTGATCTCGCCATTGTGGGCGAGCGTGCGGAACGGCTGCGCCAGATCCCAGCGCGGCATCGTGTTGGTGGCGTACCGCTCGTGAAACACCGCGATCGCGCTCTCGAACGCGGCATCGCGCAGATCAGGGAAGAAGTCGCCCAGCTGTCCGCCGGTGAGGAGACCCTTGTACACCACGGTGCGGCACGACATCGAGCAGATGTAGAACGGATCGGTGCCACGGGCCAGCGCGCGATGCTCCATCTCGCGGCGAGCCAGATACAGCTGCCGTTCCCACGCCTCGTCGTCGCTGCCGGCGGGGCGGCCGATCAGCACTTGCCGGATCGCCGGCATGGAGGCGCGCGCCGACGGCCCGAGCACCTCGGGGCGCACCGGCACGTCGCGCCAGCCAAGGATCGGCAGGCCGTCCGACAGCAGCACGTCGGTGATGAGCGACACGGCATCCTGCTGCGCCGTCGGCTCGGTGGGGAGGAAGCACATGCCCACGGCGATCGCGGCATCGGCCGGCAGATGCACGCCGAGGCGCGAGGCTGCCAGAATAAACAGTCGCCGCGGAATTTGCGTCATGACGCCGGCACCATCGGCCGAGCTGTCGGTCGACGACGCCCCGCGATGGGCCAGTCGGGCCGATGCCTCGAGCGCGAGGGTCACCACTTCGTGCGTGCGTTCGCCGCTCTGGCGGGCGATGAAGCCCACCCCGCAGGCGTCGCGCGGGCCGTACGCTGAGCCGGCGTCATCGGTGAACAGGGTGCCGCTGGCGTTATGCGCACTCATGGTATCGAGCTCTAAATAAAGGGTGATGACCTCGCCAAGAGTGTACGGAAGAGTCAGGGTCATCGTTGGCCAGTGCCGTGGGCCGGCACGAATCCGGGCAGCGCGTCGCCCAGATCACCAATCTCCGGACCGGGCGGCGAACAGAGGGGTAGATGGAGTTGGTGGACACGCCGCCGGCGCGCCACAGCCCTGCCTGCCAACCCAATGACCAGCGAAACCCCCCGCACTGACGTCGCCAACGCCGATATCCTGCGCTGGCAGACGGGATACCGGCTCGTGCTCGCGCTGGTCGCCGGCATCATCGCGGTCGGCCTGCGCAGCGCGGGTATCCTCACGCTCTCGTCGGTGGCCTACGTCACCGTCGGCCCGGACTCGGCCGATCGCGTGCTGGGATTGGTGGCGGTTACCTACGTGGCGCTCGTGCTGGGTATCCGGGCGCTCGTGCAGCGCACGCGGGCGGCTGGCCGTACGCTCTCCACGCTCATGGTCGTGGCCGACCTCGTGGTCGTGTTTCTGCTGGTCTTTCTCCTGGCCGAACCCAACGACTATCATCGCGGACTGCTGCTGGCGCTGTTCTCGCTGCAGCTCACGCACGTGTACTTCGGACGGGCGCCGGCGCTGCTCATGCTGGCGGCGATCGCCGCGGCCTTCCTGCTCATCAACGACATCGCCCAGCGCTACAGCAACGATGTCTCGTGGCCCGAAGCGCTCACGACCCTGGGCTTCTTCGGGCTGGGCGCGCTGCTGGTGATCCGGGTGCAGAGCAGTCTGCATGCGCGGCTGGGCACCTTAGTGTCCATCTTCGAACGCGCCGAGGACGGCGACTTCACGAACTCGTACGACGTGGCGGCCGACAAGAGCCCCGACGCCATCACGACGGTGGGACGGGCCTACAACCGCATGCGTACGCAGTTGGCCAGCATCGTGCACACCGATGCGCTCTCGGGGTGTTACAACCGGCGGGGGTTCGAGCAGCAGTATCGTCGAGAGCTGGCGCGTGCCGCCCGTACGCACACGGACGTCGCCCTCATCGCCATCGATCTCGATTTTTTCAAGCAGGTGAACGACACATACGGGCACCTGGTGGGCGATCAGGTCATTGCCGAAACTGGTGAGCTGCTGCGCGCCAGCGCACGAACCGACGACGTCGTCGCCCGCACCGGCGGCGAGGAGTTCATGATCCTCGCCCCCAATACGTCAGCCGCCGGCGCGCAGAATCTCGCGCTGCGCGTGCTGGACGCCTTCCGCCGTCGCACCTTTGGCGAGCCCAAGGCCAAGGTCGCGGTCACCGTGAGCGTGGGCGTGGTGTCGGATACCGTCCCTGACGAATCCATCGCCGAAGCGCTCCGGGCGCGGGCCGACGAGGCGCTGTACTCCGCCAAGCGCAGCGGCCGCAATCGCATGGTCCTCTGGTCGCACGGCCTCGATGCACTGCGCCTCAGCCACTCCAGCGGGGAGTACCCGCCGTTCAAGGGATAATGGCTACCGCACCACCA
>CANHJV010000119.1 GCA_947461225.1 Gemmatimonadota bacterium
CAGAAAGGCGCCCGAGCCGCAGGCGGGGTCGAGCAGGCGCAGCCGGTGCAGGGCATCACGCGTTGCGGGAGCGAGCAGGAGTGGCGCATTCGTGTCGTCGAGCGCATCGGCGGGGAGATCGGGCAGGGCGGTGAAGAGGGCATCGCGAACGACCTGATCTACGAGGGCGGGTGGCGTGTAGAACGAGCCCGAGCGACGCCGTTCGTCGGTGGCCATGAGCGATTCGAAGGCACGCCCCAGCATCTCCGGATCGACCGCGGCTTCCGACCAGCTGGCGGAGTCTTCGTGCGCCGTGAAGCGATGCCGGTCGAGCACCGATCCCACGAGATGGGCGATCGCGTCATCGCTGAAGCGCAGGGTGCGGTGGCGCTTCTCGAGGGGGGTCGGCGAAAACAGCCCGCCGTTGAGAAACGGCACGGCGCCGAACCGCCGGGCCGCCGGTGCGCGGTCGCGGCGCGGGGTGTTCAGCGTGCCGAAGAACAACGGGCGCAGCAATCGCTGATGCAGTGCACCTCCGGCTTCGAGCTGCGCGGTGGTGTGATGCAGGAGAAAATCGAGACGATGGTCGAGCCATCCCTTGGCTTCCAAAAACGCGAGGAACAGACACCGACTGGTGCACAGCAGGGCAAGCTCACGCCGTTCGGCGGGCAGCGCGGTGTGCACGGCCGGGCCCGTGACGTCGGTGGCGAGCGCGGACACGGCGCGCTCCAACATGCCGTAGAAGCGATTCGACAGCGCTTCACGTTGCAGGATGTCGGTGAAGCGCGCGTGACGCAGCAGCGCATCCGACTCCGACACGGCAGCGAGCGTGCGGAGCGTGTCGGCGTCGGAGTCGACCACGCGCGTGCGATCGATCCGGAGCGCGGCCACCCGCGCACCGCCGCGGTGCGCGCACACCGTGGCGATGCACAGGGTGCGCTGGCGCGCGTCGAGCGTAATAAGGCACCAGTGTCGGGCCGGTGCCTGCTGCAGCATCGTGGCCGCGAGCCGCTTGGTGAGTTCGCGCGGATCGGTGGTGCCGGCAAGATCGGTCGGTGGCGCCAGCTCCGCGCAGAGCAGCCGGAGCGTCCCCGTGCCACGCACGAGATCGGCGCTGCTCGCCAGCGCGTCGATATGCAGGCGATCGCGTCCGTCGGCGTCGAGTGCGGTCGGGGTCGCGGTGAAGCCCAGAGCCTGGGCGATCGGGCGCAGCGACTGGCGGGAGTCGGCGTGCGCAAGGAGTTGGGCGGCGGCGCGGAGTGTGAGCACGCCGCCACAGTGCGGTCACCCGCACGAACGTGTGTCATCCGAAGTGCGCCGGCGGTGCTTTCTGAGCGCATGGCGGCGGAGCGAGGTCCGGCACGGCACGGCACGGCACGGCCCGCATGGCTATCTTGGATAGCGTGGGTATCGCCGCCCCGCGCTGCCTGGCTCCCTTCTTCCTCCTCGCACGTCTTCCCATGCCCGTCTGCTGGCTCAACGGATCCTTCGTCGCGGAACAGGACGCGCACGTCTCCATCTTCGATCGCGGCCTGCTCTTCGGTGACGGCGTGTACGAAGTCGCGGCCGTGCTCAATGGCCAACTGCTCGACGCCGACCGGCATCTCGTCCGGTTGGCGCGCTCGCTCGCCGCTATCGGCATTCCGAACACGCAGCCGGCGGCCGCGTGGCTTGGCGTGATGCAGCAGCTGGCGACCGACAACGGCATTGACGAAGGGCTCGTGTATCTGCAAGTCACGCGCGGTGTGGCCGAGCGCGATTTTCCGTTCCCGGCGCAGGTGACACCCACGATGTTCGCGTACGCGCGCCCGAAGCTGTTGCGTGCCGATCCGAATGCCTCGGGCGTGCGCCTGCATGTGGTGCCCGACATGCGCTGGACGCGCTGCGACATCAAGAGCACCAGCATGCTGGCGCAGGTGCTCGCCAAGCAGGCGGCGCGCGCCGCTGGTGCCTTCGAAGCGATGATGCACGAGGACGGACTCGTGACCGAAGGCGGTTCGAGCAACCTGTGGATCGTGAACGACGGCGTCGTGCAGACGCGGCCGCTGTCGAGCGACATCCTCGCCGGCATCACGCGCGACGTGGTGCTCGAGCTGGCGCATGCCGCCGGCGTACCGGTGCGCGAACGGGCCTTTACCGTCGCGCAGGCGAAGGCGGCCGACGAGTGCTTCATGAGCAGCGCCACCAGCTTCATCCTGCCGGTCACCACGATTGACGAGCACACCGTGAGCACCGGCGCCCCCGGCCCGGTGTCGCAGCGCTTGCGCGCCGCCTACGTCGCGCGCGCGGAGCGGCTCACGCAGTAGCGCGTGCTACTGCGACACGTACCCGCGATCTTTCCAGCGCACGTTGTTGCCGCGCGCGATCGCCGACACGCAGATCGCCAGCACGATCGCCCCGCCCAGCGGGGCGAGCAGCGCGCGGCGAACCGGATCACCGTTGAGCCGGTTCGCGGCCGCGAATGACGACAGGATCGCCGCACTCGTGGCAGCGCTCCACCACAGCAGGGCCGTGCTCACGGTGCCGCCCAGCAGCATGGCCGCGACGCACCAGAGGAGCGCCACGAAGGGCATCAGCACGCCGAGCGGAAACGACAGGAGGAAGAGTGGGTACAGTCGCTGACCGACCGCGCCCCACCACATCGCGTGGCGTCCGCCGGCATACATGTTCTTGCCCCAGCCTTTCATGAGGCTGGCCAGTCCGTCGTACATGCGCGTGCTGAGCTGGCCGATGCCAAGCGCCAACGACACACGATCGCCGCGCGCCTGAATCGCCTGCGCCATCATCACGTCTTCCGCCACGAACCCGCGCACCGGTTCATGGCCGCCGATGGCGTCGTATACGCGCCGCGACAGCATGAAACACTGCCCGTTGGCCACCACGTCGCGCGGATGGGTGGCCCGCTCCATCGCGTCCGCCCCGCCGTACCGCGTGAGGATCAGCGTAAACACCGACGGCTGCACGGCGCGCTCCCACACCGTGCCCATGTGCTGATGTCCCGCCACCGACAGCAATTCGGCCCCGCGGCGTTCGCGCATGCGGACCATGCGCCCCACGAGGTCGGGGGCATGGCGGGTGTCGGCGTCGGTGAAGAGCAACAGCGCGCCCGTGGCGTGCATGGCACCCGACTGACAGGCCCACTGCTTGCCGAACCAGCCAGCCGGCAAGTCCGGAGCGTTCACGATCGTCACTCGGGGGTCGCCCGCGGCGGCCTCGCGGGCCAGATCGCCGGTACCGTCGGTGGAGTGATCGTCCACCACGATGAGCTCGAGGTCGGGCCAGGTCGAGGCGCGGATGCTGCGAATGCACGCCGCGATGTGGATCGCCTCGTTCCGCGCGGGGAGCACGACACTGACCCGTGGGGTCGGGGCGGCGGTGGTGGCCGCCACGTCGATATCGTCGAGGCTGGGCGTCGTCCGGAGCCGCCGGGCCAACACGAGGGGAGCGGCCACCCACGGCGTGGCGGCGAGGGCCGCCGACATGGCACCCACCAGCGAGATCGACGGCAAACCCGGGAGAACGCTCAGCATCATCCCGTCAAGCTCGCCGTTCGGGTCGGTCAGCGGCAGCCGTCCGCGCGCATCGTGACGAGTCGGGGCATTTCCGTTGCTCCTCCGAGTCAGGACCGATACGTTCACACATGGTCGCGGCAGCGGGTACTTTCGATCTTCCCGAGGGTGAACCTCGTGCTGCGGCGCACGCGCACGCGCGCGCGCTTCGGGTGCCGCCACCGCTCACCGCCGGTGCCCGGATCGCGATGATCTCGCCGTCCGGACCGCTGCAGGGGCCGCATGAGCTCGAGCGCGCCGTTACCACGGCCGAGTCGCTGGGGTGGGAGGTGCAGGTGGGTCAGCATGCGCTCCGTCGCACTGGCTATTTCGCGGGCGATGATGCGCAGCGTGGCGACGATCTCCTCGACGCGTTGCAGGACGACCGTATCGACGGGATCTGGTGCCTTCGCGGCGGGTACGGCGCCGCTCGTCTGCTGCCGCGTCTCTCGGTCGAACTCCTGCAGCAGCACCCCAAGGCGTTGCTCGGCTACTCCGACATCACGGCTCTCCATGCCGCGTGGCAGCACGCCGGTCTCGTGAGTTACCACGGTCCGACGGCCCGCGCGCCCCTCTCCGAGTTTTCGCGCGACTCCTTGGTTCGCGCGCTGCAGGCGGGTACCGACAGCTGTGGTGCGGCACCCGATGCGCGCGTCGTGCATGGGGGACGCGCCACTGGGCGGCTGGTAGGCGGCAATCTTGCGCTGGTCTCGTCGCTGTGTGGCACACCGTGGGCCGTCGATTGTCGCGATGCCATCGTCGTGCTCGAAGACGTCGGCGAGGCCACCTACCGTCTCGATCGCATGCTCACGCAGCTGCGGCTGTCGGGCGCCTTCGACGGCTGCGTTGGCGTGGCCTTCGGACACTGCACCGACTGTCCCGATACCACCGTCGACGGCACGCGCACCGTCGACGCGATCGTGACGGAGCTGGCTGACGCGTTACAGGTCCCGACGCTGCAAGGGATTCCTGTCGGCCATATTGCAGATCAGTGGACCGTGCCGTTCGGCGCGATCGCGACGTTGGATGCCGACGCACGCACGGTGTCCGTGCACACCACCGCGCTCTCGCGGTTTCCTTGACTCACCATCGAGCACGCATATGAAGACCGCCCAGCAGCTCATCGCCGAAGCCAAGGCGAGCGTCGCCGAAGTCACGGCGCGCGAAGTGCAGGACCGCCTCGCCGCCGGTGAACCGGTGGTACTCATCGACATCCGCGAACAGAACGAGTGGAATCTCGGCCACGCGGCGCCGGCTCGGTACATCGGCCGCGGCGTCCTCGAGAGCCAGATCGAATCGCAAGTGCCCCGTGACGCGCAGGTCGTGCTGATGTGCGCGAGCGGCAATCGCTCCGCGCTGTCGGCGCGTACGCTGATGGAGATGGGCTACACGAACGTCGCGTCGCTGGCCGGTGGCTTTCGCGATTGGGTCGCCTCCGGTGGCGCGGTGGCCGACTGAGTTCGTCCGCGCGCGATCGACTCGTGCAACGGGCCCTGCAGCACGCGGACGTGTCGCGACTCGCCATGCGTTTGGCGAGCCGCGTCCCCGTCGATGCGTCACCGGAGCCGGAGTCGCGGCTCGCGGCGGTGTCCGCCGTCTTGCGTGTGGTCGACGGTGAGCCCGAATTGTTGTTCATCAAGCGCGCCGAATTGGCGCGTGATCCGTGGAGCGGACATATGGCGTTCCCCGGTGGCCGCCTCGAATCCGGTGACGCATCGCTCGAAGTCACCGCCGTTCGGGAAACGCGGGAAGAGCTCGCGCTCGATCTTACGCAGGGGCACATGCTTGGACGCCTCGATGATCTTGCGCCGCACAATCGCTCGCTGCCGCCGATCATCATCCGGCCGTTCGTGGCGATTGTCGAGGCCGACGTGACGCTCACCCCCAGCGAAGAAGTGGCGGCCACGTTCTGGGTGCCGCTCGCCCAGTTGCAGCAGGATCGATCGAAGGCCGAATATGTGGTGGAGATCAACGGTCGCCGCGCCACCTTGCCGGCCTTTCGCGTGGGGCAGCATATCGTGTGGGGACTCACTGAGCGCATCGTGCGTCAGCTCCTCGCGCTCGTGAGTCCATAGCGTCACCACCGCACCTACCCGTACCACACCAGAGGATTTGACGTTGCCGACCTGTTTCGTGCCGTACCGCTCTGCTCGTGCCGTGGCCACCACGGCCGTCCTGTTCGCCGGCGTCCTGCTGACGGGCTGCATGCGGCCGTCGGCTGCCGTCGCGCCGATGTCGGGGAAGCGCGTGGAGAGCGACCGCGGCATGGTGGCCGCCTCGCATCCCGATGCCGCCGCTGCCGGTGCGATGGTCCTCGCGCAGGGGGGCAATGCCATTGATGCGTTCGCCGCGACCGCCTTCGCGCTCTCGGTCACCGACGTGTCGCAGACCGGACTCGGTGGTGGTGGCGCGATGACCTACTTCAACGCCAAGACGAAGACCGTCGAGCATCTGTCGTTCTATGCACGGGCCGGGGAGGACGCGGCGTGGGCCCGCGCCGATACCTCGCGTGGCCGTCGTCCGGGACGCGCCGCCGGGACGCCCGGCATGGTGGCCGGCGTGCTCGACGCACACACGAAGTGGGGCAAGCTCACGCGGGCGCAGGTCATGGCACCGGCCATCGCCTTGGCGCGCGACGGCTTCATCGTGTCGCCGTTGCTGGCCCGCACGATCGTGTCGTCGCGCGACAAGCTGATGGCCGATTCGCTGGCGGCCGCGCGGTTCATGCCGCGTGGCGAGGCGCTGCGCCCTGGCGATCGTCTCGTGCAGCCGGAGCTGGCGGCCACCTTGCAGCGCATCGCGAGCGAAGGCGCGACCGTGTTCTACACCGGCGGCATCGCCGAGCGCTTGTCGGCCAAGGTGAAGGCGCAGGGTGGCCTGATTACGGTGCGCGACATGAATACCTATCCCGTGACGGCGATGCGGCCGCTCTGCACCATGTGGCGTGGTTACACGCTGCTGGGCGCGCCGCCGCCAATGGGTGGCGCGTCGGTGCTCGAGATGCTGCAGATGGCCGACGCGGCGGGAGTGGCTGACGCGGGTTCGTTCACCGAGAATGGTGCAGCGGTCGCCAAGCTCGCCGACATCATGCGCATCGGGAACGCCGATGCGGGAGAGCATCGGGGTGATCCGGCGGCGCTGCGCGTGCCGGCGCGTGGCGTCGTGCATCCCGACTTCGCGCGTTCGCGTGCCGGACTCGTTGGTGGCGCGCTGCCCGACACGGCCGTCGCCGGCAATCCGTGGGCGTTCGATACGCTCGCGGCGCCGGGCAACTGTGGCACGTTCAATCCCTATCCGGCGTCGACGGTCCTGCGTACGGGTTCCGCGAACAGCGCACCGCGCGACACGACGACGGTGGAGGAGGGCCAGAGCTTCACGTCGCACCTCGCCGTCGTTGATGGCGATGGCAGCGCGGTGTCGGCCACGACGACGGTTGGCGTACTGTTCGGCTCGGGCGTGTACACCGACGGCTTCTTCCTGAACTCCGGCGGTAGCAACTTCGACGCCAAGACGCGTGGCACGAACCGCTACTCCAACTCCACCATGGCGCCAACGCTCATTCTCGACGGCGACAAGGTGCGCCTCGTGGTTGGCGCCGCTGGTTCGCAGTACATCCAGCCGGCGATCACGCAGGTCACGATTCGGATGCTCGCGTTCGGCGAGGATCCCGCCGTCGCCCTGACGGCGCCGCGCATCCACGCCAGCAGCAATATGAAGGAAGTGGAAGTGGAGCCGGGCTTCTCCACCAGCGTCTACCAGGCGCTCGTCGCGCGCGGCTATGCACCGGCCAGTCGCGTGCGTGATATCAGCTTTGGTGGCGTGCACGCGATCTACGTGCGGAAAGACGGCAAGCGGATTGGCGTGGCCGACCCGCGCCGCGACGGTACCGCCGCCGGCTGGTGACATGGCGAGGTGCCGGGCCGTTGCGTCTTGTCAGGAAAGTTAGGTTCGCCTAACTTTAGTGTATGGCTGCCACAAATACTGACCCGACGACTTCTCCGGAGCACGACCCCGGCGCGGGGGCCCAGCCCACCCCCGAGCCCGGCTGGCGTCGGGCCCGATTGGCCCCCTCGCTGGCTGAGGTCCATCGCTCGGTCGATGTGAATGGCGCGACGTGGTTCCGGAAAATGGTGGCCTTTGCCGGACCTGGTTACCTGGTGGCGGTGGGATACATGGACCCGGGTAATTGGGCCACCGATCTCGCCGGCGGCTCGCGCTTCGGCTACACGCTGCTGTCGGTGATCCTGCTGTCGAACCTGATGGCGGTGCTCCTGCAGGGGCTCGCCTCCAAGCTTGGTATCGTGACCGGCCGCGATCTCGCGCAAGCCTGTCGCGATCACTACGCGCCGCCCGTGGCCTTCGGCCTCTGGGTGCTCTGCGAAATCGCCATCGCCGCGTGCGACCTCGCCGAGGTGATCGGCACCGCGATCGCATTGAATCTGCTCTTCGGGATCACGCTCCCCGTGGGGATCGCGATTACCGCCGTCGATGTGCTCATCGTGTTGTATTTGCAGAACAAGGGCTTTCGCATGCTCGAGGCGCTCGTGATCGCGCTCATCGCGGTCGTGGGCGGATGCTTCCTGTTCGAGCTGTTTATCTCGAAGCCGGATATGGGCGCGGTGGCGCGGGGATTCATCCCGACCGCGCAGCTCTTCACCAACCCGGAGATGCTGTACATCGCCATCGGCATTCTCGGGGCCACCGTGATGCCGCACAATTTGTATCTGCACTCGTCCATCGTGCAGACGCGAAAGTACGAGGAAACCGCGGAAGGCAAGCGCGAGGCGGTACGCTTTGCGTTCCTCGACTCCACGATCGCCCTCAGCTTCGCATTGTTCATCAACGCCGCCATTTTGATCGTGGCGGCGGCAACGTTTCACACCAGCGGAAACACGGAAGTCGCCGAGATTCAGGACGCCTATCAGCTGCTCACACCGCTGCTGGGCGTGGCTGGAGCGAGTGCGGTGTTCGCCTTGGCACTGCTGGCCTCGGGACAGAATTCCACGCTCACCGGGACGTTGGCTGGCCAGATCGTCATGGAAGGATTCCTCAATCTGCGCATTCGTCCCTGGCTGCGTCGGTTGATCACCCGGGCCATCGCCATCGTGCCGGCGGCAATCGTCGCGGTACTTTACGGGGAGAGTGGCACGGCCAAACTGCTGATCTTCAGTCAAGTCATTCTGTCGTTGCAACTCAGCTTTGCCGTGTTCCCCCTCGTGCGCTTCACCTCCGACCGCGAAAAGATGGGCGAGTTCGTGAATTCGATCGGATTGCGCGTGGCGGCGTACGTCGTGGCGGGCGTCATTGCGACGCTGAATATCTGGCTGCTCTTCCAAACCATTCGCGGGTGGATCGCCTGATGTATCGTCGTATCCTCGTGCCTCTCGAGCACTCCGCGTACGACCAGATCATCCTCGCCCATGTGCGACAGCTGGCGCAGCTCTGCGCGTCGTCCATCGTGCTGATCCACGTGGCCGATGGCTGGGCGGCGCGCAACCAGCTCTCACTCAAGCTACGGGAATCGGAAGAAATACGGCTGGACCGCGAATACATCGAATCCTGCTGCGCCGCGCTGCGCGGGGACGGCTTCGAGACGGAGTCCATTCTTGCCGGCGGTGATCCGGCGGGCGAGATCGTGGCCGCGGCCGATCGCGAGCAGTGCGACCTGATCGCCATGGCGGTGCACGGCCACAAGGGCATTCAGGACGTGATCTATGGCACGACGGCGAACAGCGTTCGTCATCGGACGATGGTGCCCGTGCTCATGGTCCGAGCGCCCGTGGGGGGTCCCGCCCGCGCCGGCTCCCGCTGATCGCCGAGCATGAACGCGCCTGACGCTGCTCCGCCCACGACCGTGCCTCCGCCGGCACTGACCGAGCCGGTTGAGGATTACCTCAAGGCGATTTACAAGCTCGAGAGCCGATTCGGCGCCGCCGCCACGAGTGATGTGGCCAATGCGCTTGATGTCGCACCGGCATCGGTCACCGGCATGGTGCGTCGGCTGGCCACGCTGGGCTACCTCGATCATGTGCCCTATCGCGGTGTGCAACTCACGCCGCGTGGGCGGCAGGCGGCCCTGCGCACCATCCGTCGCCATCGCATCCTCGAGTCGTATCTCACGGGGGTGCTGGGCTATCCCTGGGATCGCGTGCACGACGAGGCGGAGCGTCTCGAGCACGCTGCGTCCGACGAGCTCATTGAGCGTATGGCGGCCGCGCTCGGGCACCCGACGGCCGATCCGCACGGGGCCCCGATTCCCACCGCCGACGGCATCGTGGAAGAGCCGCCGCATCGCACACTGGCCGAGCTGCCGGTGGGCGAAACGGCGCGCATGCTGCGTGTGAGTGACAAGAATCCGTCGCTGCTGCGCTACCTCGCGGAAATCGCGTTGCAGCCGGGCGCCGAGGTCACCATGGTGTCGCGCGCCCCCTTTGATGGACCGCTCACGTTGCGGATCGGGATGAACGAGCCGGTGGTGGGACCCAATCTGGCCGCTCAGGTATTGGTGGAAGCGATGCCCTCGACTGGTCCACGCTCTGCTGATGCTCTTGGTGCTCCTAGCTCGCTTCCGTCCGTTGCCGCTCCCACCGCGAAATCGCGCAAGTCGCCCGCGCGTTGAGCGATCGTCGGTGAATACGCTCCGCCGGGGCGTTCTCGCGATCGTGCTGGGCGTGATCACCGCCGCGCCGCTCGCCGCGCAACGCGAGGTCGCGCAACGCGGCATTGCCATCGACGCGCGCATGGCCGAGGATCTCGGGCTGGCCGTCGGCGCGCGCGTTCGGATTTCGGCCCGGCCCGGCGAGCCTGGAGACAGCGCCACGATC
>CANHJV010000120.1 GCA_947461225.1 Gemmatimonadota bacterium
GACCGAGGCGGTGCCGGCGCCGTACTGCTCGAGCGCGTGAATGCCCGCCTGGACAACCGCCGGTTCGTTGGCGAGGCCGAGGTAGTTGTTGGACGACAGCACGATCACCTCGCCGCGTCCTTCCATCCGCACGCGGGCGCCCTGCGGCGACTCGAGGTAGTTGAGGCGCTTGTAGGTGCCGGCCGCCTTGAGGGCGTCGAGCTCGGCCTGCAGTTCAGTCTTGAGTGACATGGGGAGCCCGGTCTACAGCTGGAAGATGATCTTGCCGGCGTCGCCCGACTTGATCAGGTGCATCGCGTCATCGACCGCTTCGAGTGGGAGGCGGTGCGTGATCACGGGGGTCGGATCGAAGTTGCCGGAGGCGACAAACCGCGACATCTGGTGCCAGGTGTCGTACATGCGCCGGCCGACCACGCCGTAAATGGTGAGGCCCTTGAAGATGATCTCGGTGGCGAAATCGATATCGATCGTCTTGGACGGAATGCCGAGCATGTTCACGCGGCCGGCGGGGCGACAGAGTGCGAACGCCTGATGCACGGCGGAGGGCACGCCCGACATCTCGAGAACGACGTCGGCGCCGTTCCCATCGGACGCCTTCATGACGGCGGCCTTGGCGTCGTCGGGATGCACGGCGTCGTGCGCGCCCATCGTGCGGGCGAGCTCAAGACGCTTGGGGTTTACGTCGGTGGCGATGATGCGCGCGGCGCCGGCGGCTTTGCAGATGCCCACGGCGAATGCGCCGATGGGGCCACAGCCGGTAATGAGTACGACCGCGCCCGGGATGTTGGCGGTGAGCGCCGTGTGAAAGGCGTTGCCCATCGGATCGTGAATGCCGCCGATGTCGTAGCTGATCGAAGCGTCGAGGTGCCAGACGTTGGTGGCGGGCATCGCGATGTACTCGGCGAAGCAGCCGTCGCGGTCGACGCCGATGATCTTGGTGGACGGGTCGGCGTGCGCATTGCCGGTGCGGCTGAAGAGCGAGCGCTCGTCGACGATGTGCCCCTCGGCGGTGACGCGGTCACCGACCTTCACGCTCTCGACGAAGCTGCCGACCGCGACCACGTCACCGGCGAACTCATGGCCGCAGATGAACGGCGGCTTGCAGCGACCGGAGGCCCATGCGTCCCATTCGTAGATGTGCACGTCGGTCCCGCAGACGCCGGCGCTGCGCACGCGAATGAGCACCTCGTCGTCGCGGATCGTGGGTTCCGGCACCTCGGTCAGAGTCAGGCCACGCCCAGCCGTTTGCTTCACCAGCGCTTTCATGTCGCTCCCAGGAGAGATCGTCGTGCGGTTCGAACGCGAAAATTCGCACGCGCGCGGAGCGCGTGAAAGGCCGGATTTCGGCGTCCGCGCGTGGATTCCGGTGATGTAATCGCGCGCGTTCTTTATACGCGCTATTGCGCACTTGAATTATCCACGCGTATATTCGCGTGAATTCAACGACTTGCGTGTTCTGTCCACATCCGGGTCTCCGTGGTTTCCGCAACACGGCAACAGAATGCGCAATCCTCATCGGCAACGCGTGGCCATAAAACGGCACGAGTTCCTCGAGCAGTCCACGGTCGCTCCGGCGACCACCTCTGGCGTGGCGAACCGCAGTTCGGTTCAGACCACGGTTTCGTCGTCGCTGCTCGCGCCTGTGCGCGGAGCGACGGCGTGCTCCGCTGTCGCCGTGGCGATGCGTGAGCCGCACGGTCTTCGTGTCGTCGCCTCTCACGACACCATCGGCATTCGATGCCTCGCCCGCATCTCCCCTGTCCTTCGTGAACGCATGATGCGGCCGCGTTACGCTCCTCGCGTTTCTGCGCTGCGCTCTGCTGCTGCCTGGTCCCGTCGCTCCTCAACGCGGACATCCACCTGCACGACTCCTCTGGGGGCCGTGTAGCGCATAAGACCGCGGTGCATGCGCCGCGCCTTGTGTGAGCTCACCTTTCCACCGGGGGAAAGGGAGTGCGAACCAAACCTCCTCGAGAGGATTTTCGAAATGG
The DNA here is from genome assembly GCA_947461225.1 of Gemmatimonadota bacterium. Taxonomy (GTDB): domain Bacteria; phylum Gemmatimonadota; class Gemmatimonadetes; order Gemmatimonadales; family Gemmatimonadaceae; genus Gemmatimonas. The sequence goes on from CANHJV010000120.1 coordinate 1,992, forward strand.
CTCCTGCCAAGAAGGCCGCCAAGAAGGCGGCAAAGAAGGGTGGCCGTAAGGTCGCGAAGAAGGCGACCCGTAAGGTCGCGAAGAAGGGCGCGAAGAAGGCCGCCAAGAAGTCGGTGAAGAAGGTGGCCAAGAAGGCGACCCGTAAGGTGGCCAAGAAGGCGACCCGCAAGGTTGCCAAGAAGGCCGTGAAGAAGGCCGCCAAGAAGGCCACGAAGAAGGCCACGAAGAAGGTCGCGAAGAAGGGAGCCAAGAAGGCTGCGAAGAAGGGAGCCCGCAAGGCCACCAAGCGCACCAAGAAGGTTGTCGCTCCGGCGCCTGCCGCCGAGTAAGCAGCCGTTCGTGCCGTTTGCAGGTGTATAAACGCGAAGGCGCCGGCATGTCTGCCGGCGCCTTTCACGTTCCCATGATCTGCCGCGATGCCCGTGAGGACGCCCGTCAGGATGCGGCGACGAGCTCCTGAGTGTGCACGATCTTCAGCGGCTCGTCGTCGGGCACAGGACCCCACACGAAGGCGGCAAAACGCGACGGACGATCACCGGGGCCACCATCGGCGATTACGATCCCCATCGGCTCGCGCTGCTGGAGCACGAGGACTGACTCTTTGAGACGCATTGTGGGTGATCCTCCACCCCGAGTGTGAGTACAGCAGGGTCGCACAGAATGCGACCGATCACTGTCACCAGTTGCATGCGGAATGCCAGCCGTCTCGAATTTGCAAATTGTTGTTTTTCAATGACTTAAAAAACAAACGCCGACGTGAGCCCCGTCGGCGGTGTCCTACTGACACGTCACACATGCGCATCTGCTGTGTGTAAAAGACACACACCCGGACGGGTTCCCCGTCCTCTCGCGTTTAGGCGACGGCGACGTCCTTGCGCGCCATGAACGTTTCGCGAAGCCCCACGGTCTTCTCCACCGAGATCGTCCACCCGCGGTACCGCGAGCGCAACTCTTCGAGCGGAAAGCCACCGTGCATGCTTTCGGTGCCGGCCGCGATCGTTTCCACGAGGTGCACGCCGCCATCGACGGTGGCACTCTGCAGCACCTCGATCACGCGCGCACGATCCTGCATGGTGAGGCCGGCGAATGCGGTGGGTGAGCAGACGACCCCGTGCAGTTCCACGTCGGGGGCCCAGCCGCCAAGGTCGGCGCAGTAGCCACGAACGCGCTCGGTAAGCCCGGCGGCTTGAGCGGCCCGCACGACGCGTTCTACGGCGTCTTCGGCGGGCTCCACGGCGGTGACGGCGCACCCGCGTGCTGCGAGATAAAGCGCCGGCCCTTCGCGTTCCGCCCCAGCCACGAGCACATGCCGATCACTCGAGTCGGCGAGCGCGCGCACCAGCATCGCGTTGGGGTCGATGCCCCAATGCTCGGGCTTCTGGTACTGCTCGAGCATCTTGAGACGCCGCCGCTTCCAGGTGGCGTAGGTGGGCAGCCGCAGGCGCTTGGTGATCAGCCGGTCGACTTCCTGCCACACGACCATCTCCGTGAGCGCGATCTGATCCTGCTTCCGCAGCACTTCAACGGCTTCGTCGCCGATCTTGAGCAGCGCGCCGCGCGACACCGAGTCCTTATAGTCCTCGATCTCGCGTTCGACGAACAGCTCGTACTCGTATTTGAGCGATCGGGGAGATTGGATAACGGTGCCCCAGAGGTGTGGATGGAATGTGGATAAAGTAGGTGTCTCCTGCCGGAACGCAAGAGGAAATCGCCAACGTATTTGTGATCCCAGAACTTCCAAGTGTCTTTCGGTATTACAGTTGGGATGGTGCCGCGACAGTGCTACATGGCCACGGCCTGCCCCGCCGTCGTTCGCGGTCGAACTCCTCCAAGCGCCTCTTCCGCCCCACGCCAGCCAGTCCGCATGCCCGAGTTGCCTGAAGTCGAATTCGCCGCCAAGCGACTCCGGAGTGCGGTCGCCGGACGCGTGATCGCCCGCCTCCACGCCCTGCATCCCTCCCAGCAGCGCCACCTGCCCGACGAGGCGACGCGGGCCGCCGAAGGGCTCCCGATCGATCGGGTGGAACGCCGAGCGAAGATCCAACTGGTGCATCTGCAGGGCGGGGCCATCCTCGAGGTCCACTTCCGGATGACCGGCGACTGGGAGTTCACTCGCGTCGGTGACGAGGCGCCCCGGCACGAGCGGGTGCGTCTGGAAACGACCGACGGGGTGCGCGTGTCGTTGGTGGACTCGCGGGCCCTGGGCGTGGTGCGCCTGCACGCACCGGGCACCTTCGTGCTGCCGGCCATCGGCCCCGAGCCGCTGACCGACGACTTCACCGTCGACGGATTACGCACCGCGCTGGCACGTCGGAACGGGCCGATCAAGCCGGCGCTGCTCGATCAGAAACTGGTGGCCGGCGTGGGCAACATCTACGCGTCGGAAGCGCTCTGGGAGGCGCGTATTCATCCGGCAACCGCAGCCAACACGCTCTCGCGCGAACGCGTGACGCGTCTACGCGACGCCGTACGCCTCGTGCTCGAGACGGCGCCGACCGAGCGCTATTACGGCCGGGCCGATCTCGATGAGAATGAGACCTGGCGCGTGTACGGCCGCGACGGTGCACCGTGTCGGCGCTGCGGTGCGTCGCTCACACGGTTACCACAGGCGGGACGCAGCACCTTCTTCTGCCCGCGCTGTCAACGACGCTGAGGCAGACGCGCCGTGCGCTGCGCTGCGGCCCGCTCGAAACAGGCCAGCGTGTCGGCGGCGCATGTCGCCCACGAGAACCGCGCGGCCTGCACATGGCCACCAGCCACGAGTGCGTCACGCAATCCCGGCTCCTGCAGCACGCGCAGCATTTGCGCGGCCAACGCGCTCGCATCGCTCCACGGGAATTGCAGCGCCGCCTCACCGGCGACTTCCGGCAATGAACTGGCATCGGCGCAGATCACCGCGCCGCCCGCGCGCATGGCTTCGAGTACCGGTAAGCCGAATCCTTCGTAGCGTGACGGCAGCACCAACGCCACCGCGCGCCGATACAGGGTGGCCAGCTCGGCGTCGCTCACAAATCCCACGTGATGCAACCACGGTGCGCGGCCGGCCAACGCCCGGGTATCCGACGACATCCCCGGACCACACTGCACGAGCGGAATGCGCACGCCCTTCGCGTAGAGCTCGTCCAGAGCGGCGTACAGCGTGCGCAGATTCTTGCGCCCTTCCTGGCCGCCCACCGTCATGAAGAACGGACCGGTGATCCCCGCCTCGTCAAGCGGGCGCGTCGCGTCGGGGCTCTCAACGGGCACGTGGACGGCAGCGAGCGGGGTCACGGTTATGCGTGAGGCATCGGCGCCGAGGACGCGCACGATCTCGCCTTTGCTGAACTCGGACACCGTGAGTACGGCGGCGGCATGGTGCCTCGTGTGCCGATAGCGCTGTGTGAAACGCACCCGCTTGAGCCACTTCCACCAGCGATGATCGAGCTGCAGCATGGGCGCGACATCGAGAATCGTGACCACCATCGGCCGGTGCGGTGCCGCGATCGTGATGAAATTCCACGGATACCACACGACATCGGCCTCGGTGCGCGGCAGTTCGCGCGCGTGTGCAACGGTCGTACGCTCGGGCAACGAGGGGTGCAGTGTGGCCAACAGCGCCCGCACCGGCGCGATGTCGCCATCACGCCGCACATAGATGGTGAACCGAAGCGAGGCGTCACGCTCCGCGAACTGCGGCAGCAGATTGCGGATGTAGCGACCGATGCCACGACGCTCGTGCAGCAGCTTGATGGCTTCGATCGCAAGATGCACGGTCAGGTCATCGCTTCGAGCAGCGCACCTTTCAGATACCCGGTTTCCGGCACGGTGATCAGTTCCGGATGATCGAGCGGCTGGCCCGTGATCGCGCGTAAGGCGAACGCACGTCCGCTGTCGGCCGAGGCGTCTTGCAGCATCTCGAAGAAATGCCCGCGCGACAAATGAAAGCTGCAGCTGGCGGTAAACAACAATCCGCCCGGTGCCAGCAGGCGCATGGCCTGCAGGTTGATGTCTTTGTATCCGCGCAGCGCGCCGTCGATGGCGTTCTTGGTTTTGGCGAAGGCCGGCGGATCGACCACGATGGTGTCGAAGCGACGGCCTTCGCGGTACCACGCGCGCAGCACGTCGAACGCGTCGCCCTCAACCGGTTCGATGTTCGTGAGCCCGTTGCGTTCGGCATGCTCATGCACGCGCGCCAAGGCCGGCGCCGACACGTCGAGTGCGAACACGCGGTCGGCTTTCTTGGCCAGATGCAGCGCAAAGCTGCCGTGATAGGCAAAGCAATCCAGTGCTTGACCACGCGCCAGCGAACCGATCAGCACACGATTCTCGCGCTGATCCAGGAACGCGCCCGTCTTCTGCCCATCCCACGGGGCGGCCAGATAGCGCACGCCGTGCTCCACAACTTCCACCGTGCGCGGCACCTCGCCGTACAGCAGCTTCACTTCACGCGGCAGCCCTTCTCGGCCGCGCGCCGCGGGATCGTTGCGCGCCAGAATGCCCGTACACTGCGTGAGCTCCACCAGCGACGACACGATCGTGTCGGTCCACGCATCCACGCCGGCCGACAGCAGCTGCACCACGAGGACGTCACCGTACTTGTCGACCACCAGTGAGGGCAGGCCATCCCCTTCGCCGTGCACCAGTCGATAGGCGTTTGAGTCGCTAGCCAGCGACGCACGGCGCGCGATTGCGGTGCGCAGCTTCTCGTGCCACCAGGCGGCATCGGGCGTGCGCGATAGATCGGTCTCGATGCGCCGCAGCGAGATCTCCGACAGCGGACTCCACAAGGCGAACCCCAGTGGTGCACCGTCGGGGCCTTCCATTGGCACGATGCCGGCCGGCGCCGATGGACGATGCTCCACGTCGGAGCGGAAGATCCAGGGATGGCCGCCGCGCAGGCGCTGCACGCCCCGGCGCGAGATCACGGCCGCCCCCGCGGTACGCGGTGCACGACTCATGTGAGCGCCTCCGACGCGCGCAGGTACTGGTCGAGCCCGCATTCCGCGCGGGTAAGCCGTTCGCGGTGGGTGCGCTCAAAGCGCTCCTGGTTACGTGCGACGGCGTCTTGGTTGGCGGTGCGATGCCACAAATGAAAAGCCACGGAGGAGAATTTGAGGTTACGCCGCACGATACCGGCGTTGATGAGCCGCAGGGCAAGCTCGCTGTCCTCGCGGCCCCACCCTTCCATCTGTTCGTCGTAGCCGTTCACCCGAATCAGGTCGTCGCGCCAGAACGCCATGTGGCAGCCACGCGTGCGGTGTAGTGCACTGTTGGGACCGCGAACGAACGGCACAAGCCACGGGGCATACACGGCATTCGCCCGATGAGTGATCCCCGGCGCATACCACGACACCGGCACGTCATCGCCTGCGAACAGCCGGTTCGTGACCGCTTCCGACAGCAACGCCCGTGAGCCCTGCACGTAGCTGTCGCGCCGTGCGAATCGCGCATGGCCAGCGATGAACTCAGTATGCACGATGATGTCGCCGTCGATCTGGACGACGTACTCGCCGCGCGACTGCGCGATGGCTTTGTTCCGTATCGCCGCCAGGCGAAACCCCGTGTCCTCGTGCCAGACATGCACGATCGGCACCGGGAAGTGCTGCGCCTCGCGCGCGATGAGACGTCGCGTGTCGTCGCCGCTGCCGTCATCGGCGATCACGACCTCGAGCGGTGGCACGCGTTGCGCCCGGACGCTCGCGAGCACCAAGGCCAGCGCCTGCGGCCAATTGTACGTCGCGATCACGAGAGAGATCGTAGGGGCGTTGTGCGGCGTCGACGCCCTCGTGCTCATTTCGCCTGCTTGGCGCGCTTGGCCCGCTTGATGTCGGCGATCGCCTGCTGATGCTGAGCGAACGTGGTCCGGAATTCGTGGCCGCCATCGGCACGCGCCACGAAGAACAGATACGGCACATCGGCTGGCGCGAGCGCGGCGGCAATCGATGCTTCGCCGGGCGACGCAATCGGCCCGGGCGGCAAGCCGACGTACTTGTACGTGTTGTACTTCGATTCCACCTCGAGATCCTTGTAGAACACGCGATCCACGTGCTGTGGGAGGGCGTACTGCACCGTGGGATCGGCCTGCAGCAGCATGCCTTTCTTCACGCGATTCCAGTACACCGCCGAGATCAGGGCGCGCTCTTCGGGCTTGCGCGCCTCTTTCTCCACGATGGAGGCCATGGTGATGGCATCGTGCCGCGAGATGGCCATCGCTTTCACGCGCGCATCCCATTCGGGTTTCCACACCGATTCGAAGCGCTTGAGCATCGCATTGACCGCCTCGCGCGCCGTGGTGCCGTCGGCAAACGCGTAGGTGGCGGGGAAGAGATATCCCTCGAGCGACGGCGCCGGCACGTTGAGCGTGCGGCGCCATGTGGTATCGGTGACGGCCACCCGCACTGAGTCTTCGGACACCGACAGCGCCTTGGCCAGTACCGGCGCGATATCACGCAGATCAAAGCCTTCGGGAATGACCACCGTGCGCATGATGCCGCGCCCGGTCACGAGCGCATCGAGCACGTCGGCGTAGCCGGCGCCCGATGGAAACTGATAGGTGCCCGGCTTGATGGTGCGCTCGCGCCCTGCCGCCGCGGTGTACCAGCGGAACAGGCGCGTCGACCCGATGACGTCGTGCATCGCCAGGGACTCCGCCGCGGCCCGCATAGAGGCGCCCTTGGGAATCACCACCCGTTCGCTGGATGCGGTGCCATCGCTACTGCCTTGGATCTCGCTATACGCGAACCACGCGGCCACGACGAGGACCGCAAGCAGCAGAAGGCGCTTCACGGCGTTGGCGCGCTCACCAGCTCGCCCAGCGTGACGCCCTGCGACGACGCGCGCAGCACCCCCTCTAGCAGAATGCAGGCGGCCAGTGCGTCGACTTCTTCCTTGCGGCCTCGTGTGCTGCCGCCCTGGTCCTTGATGGAGCGTAGCGCCGCCGATGTGGTGAAGCGCTCATCCACCAAGCGCACCGGGAGCGGCTGGCGCGAGATCAGCTTGGCGGCCACGTCACGTACCTCGCGACAGCGATCGGTTTCGAGACCGGCCGGATCGATCGGCAAGCCGAACACGTAGCCCGTCACGCCGAGGTCGTCGGCGCGGCGCATCAGTTCGGCGATCGGCGGGCGCTTGCCCGCACGACGCGTGATCGCGCCAGCGGACGAGGCGAGCATGCCCAGTTCATCACTGACGGCCAGCCCGATACGCTTGTCCCCCCAGTCCACGGCGAGGAGGCGTCCGGTCGTAGCGTTCATGGTGTGTTGGGCATAAAGGGTGTCAGGGTTCCGCCATCTGGTCGAAGAATTCTTTGTTGTTCGCCGCGCGTTCCATGCGTTTGATCAGGAACTGCAACGCCTCATCGGACGGCATGTCGGCCAGGAACGCACGCAACAGGAAGATGCGCTGCTGTTCGAAGGGCGTGAGCAACAGCTCTTCACGGCGCGTGCCCGACTTGTTGATGTCGATGGCCGGGAAGATGCGCTGGTTGGCCAGCTTCCGATCGAGCACGAGCTCCATGTTGCCGGTGCCCTTGAACTCCTCGAAGATCAGCTCGTCCATGCGCGAGTTGGTCTCGATGAGGGCCGTAGCCACGATCGTGAGCGAGCCGCCTTCTTTGAGATTCCGCGCCGCGCCGAAGAACGCCTTGGGTTTCTGCATGGCCGAGGCTTCCATGCCACCCGACATGATCTTGCCGCCGGAGGGCGCCACGGCGTTGTGCGCGCGGGCCAGGCGGGTGATCGAGTCGAGCAGAATCACCACGTCCTTGCCCGTTTCGACGAGACGCTTGGCCTTTTCGATGACCATGTCGGCCACCTGCACGTGCCGTTCGGCCGTTTCGTCGAACGTGGAGCAAATGACCTCGGCCTTGGGGCAACTGGCCTGCATGTCGGTCACTTCTTCCGGGCGCTCGTCGATGAGCAGCACGATGAGCGTGATCTCGGGATGATTCTCGATGATCGCGTTCGCGAGCTGCTGCATGAGGATCGTCTTGCCACCCTTGGGCGGGGCAACGATGAGGGCACGCTGGCCCTTCCCGAGCGGGGCGATGATGTCGCAGATCCGGGTGGCGACTTCGCCGTTGCTCCGCTCGAGGCGGATGCGTTCGTCGGGGTACTTCGCGGTCAGGTTGTCGAAGGCGCTACGCAATTTCGACTGGTCAGGGTCACCACC
>CANHJV010000121.1 GCA_947461225.1 Gemmatimonadota bacterium
GCCCGTACTCCCGCAGCGCACGCCCCGTGACCTCTTCGCTCATGCCGAGGGCGTACATGTCGGCGGTGTCGAAGAAGTTGATGCCGGCTTCGATGGCGCGCCGGAAGAACGGGCGGGCGTCCTCCTCGCTGAGCACCCAGGGGCGCCAGTTGGGGGTGCCGTAGCTCATGCAGCCGAGGCAGAGACGGGAGACGGTGATCCCGGTGGAGCCGAGCGTGGTATATCGCATGGGGACGAATCGCAGGAGGGGACCGGATTAGGCAGCATCCGGCGATAAATTGTGGGAACCGAACCGCGTGCCCGCCGCTAGAATGTATGCACCCTCATACTCCCACACCGACGCCCATGCTGATTCCCCGTCCCGACGACATCCAGTCTTCCGACATCACGCCGGAAACCGTCTACCAGAACCGCCGGGCCTTCATTGGCACGGCCGGGGCGTTGGCGCTGGGCGGATTGGTGGCGCCATCGGCGCTCGAGGCCATGCGCTTCGATAGCGGTACGGCGGGTGCCTTCCCGGGGCTGCAGCAGGACGACAAGCTGACGCCCGAGGAAGACGCGACCAGCTACAACAATTACTACGAGTTCGGCACCGGCAAGGACGAACCGAAGGAGCTGGCGAAGGACTTCAAGCCGATGCCGTGGACCGTGAACGTCGAGGGGCTGGTCAAGAAGCCCCGGCCGTACTCGTTCGACGAGCTCGTGGGCAAGCTGCCGGTGCAGGATCGGGTGTACCGCCATCGCTGCGTGGAAGCGTGGTCGATGGTGATCCCGTGGCAGGGCGTGCAACTCAAGGATGTCGTGGCCCGTTGCGAACCACTGCCCGGCGCCAAGTTCGTGGAGTTCACCACGCTGTACGATCCGCGCCGGATGCCGGGGCAGGCCCGGGCCGTGCTGCCGTGGCCGTACAAAGAGGCGCTGCGTCTCGACGAGGCCAACAATCCGCTGGCGTTGCTGGCCACCGGCATGTACGGCAAGGCGCTGCCAAACCAAAACGGGGCGCCGCTCAAGCTCGTCGTGCCGTGGAAGTACGGCTTCAAGGGCATCAAGGCGATCGTGAAGATCAAGTTCACCGACAAGATGCCCAATACGACCTGGAATGACGCCAATCCCAGCGAGTACGGCTTCTACGCCAACGTGAACCCGATGGTCGATCATCCGCGCTGGAGCCAGGCCAAGGAGCGTCGGATCGGGCAGTTCCTCAAGATCCCGACGCTGCCGTTCAACGGCTACGCCGCGCAGGTCGCGTCGATGTACAGCGGTATGGACCTGCGGAAGTACTACTGAGCCCTGCCATGCGGTCGATGCTCTCACGCGCCGAATCGCCGATTCGGCGCCTGATCCGTCCTGCGCTTTGGCTGCTCGTGATCGTGCCCGCCATCGTACTGGTCGCGCAGTTGCTGCTCGATCAGTTAGGTGCCGAACCAATCGAGGCCCTCGAGCACGCCTCCGGCGAGTGGGCCCTGCGGCTGCTCGCGGCCTCGTTGGTCGTCACCCCGCTCATGCGCCTCACCGGCTGGGGCTGGATGGTCGCGCAGCGCCGATTTCTAGGGCTGGCTGCCTTCTTCTGGGCGATGGGCCACCTCAGCGTGTACATCGTGCTCGACCAGTTCTTTGACTGGCCGGAGATCGTCAAGGACATCCTGAAGCACCTGTACATCACGGTCGGGATGCTGGCGTTCGTGCTCATGATCCCGCTGGCGCTCACGTCGACCAAGTCGTCGATCCGGAAGCTCGGCGGCAAGCGGTGGAATCAGCTGCATCGGCTGGTATACGTGTCGGCGGTCGCTGGCTGCGTGCACTACCTCTGGGCAGTCAAGAAGGATCTCGCCGAGCCGATGCTCTATGCAGCGGTCTTCGTGGTCCTATTCGCGCTGCGCGTCGTTTTGCGCAAGCCGGGGCCTCGATCATCGCGGCCCACGCCACCCGATGCCCCGGCTCCTTCGCCAGCAGCGTGACGGTGCGGGCTTGAGGGCGTCCCTCCTTCGGGAAGACCTCGACTCACTCCGACCTGCTCACCATGCCCTCACCAGCCGACGACGGCTCGAGTCGATCGGGCAGTGACCTATCCACCAGTCTCCGGCGCTCGCTCGATAGCCTCCCGGTGATTGACAGTCCGGTCTGTGGGGCATTGGGGGGCCGCCCGATTCTGGCGGCCCTGATTGGATACACGGCGCTGGTGACCACCTGGCTGGCGCTGGGCGCGCCCGGCGTCAGTCTCGACAGTTGGGCTCCTCGCATCGCCCCGCAGCTGGTCGCCCTCGCCGCGATGCTGTTCGCGTGGCGCGCCAGCGGGGAACTCGCCTTCGATCGCGGCACGCGGCGGTTCTGGAAGACCGTGGCGGGGGCCCTCGCGATCGTTCCGATAGGCCGGCTCGCGATCGAATTCGTGATGCGGCCCGTCTCGCCTTCGATGGCGGATCTGGCGGTCATGATCACGCCCGTGGTCGCCGAGATCGTGCTGCTGCTCGCCTTCTTCCATCTGCCGAGCGCGCCCCGTTCCGTCGTGAATCGCGTCAAGATGACGCTCGACATCTGCACGGTGGGGGTGGCCGGTGCGCTCGTCGCCTGGTACGGCCTCTGGATGATCGGCGGCAGCGGCATCGCGGTCCGTTCGTTCACCATCCTGCACGTGCAGGCCACGCTCGACCTCATCGTCATTCTCGTCACGTCGGTGCTCTGGCGACGCACGGTGCTGCAGCATCGCGCCAATGTGCTCGTGGTGATGGCGACCGCGCTGCTGCTCCAGTTCCTCGTGCATGTGCTGGCGATCGTGCACATGACGCAGGGCATCACGACCGTCGATGTCGTTGGCGTTGCCGCACCGCTCAGCGTGGCGTTGATCGCGGCGGCGGCCTGGAGCAGTATCGCAACGGCGATGCATCGCCAAGTCCGTGTCCGCCGTGAGCGCGATCGACTCACCGCGAGTGTGATCCCGTTCGCCGCCGTGCTTCCGGGCTTCGCCCTGCTGCTCAGACTGGCGATCTCAGGGACGCCGCAGGGCGCCGGTGCGGAGGGCGGCGCGCAGCCGCTGCTCGGTCTGGCCATCGGCCTTGTGGTGCTCACCGCACTCGCCTTCGCCCGCCAATTCACGTCCACGCAGGACGCTGCTCGCGGGCTCGCCGAGTCTACGGCGCGAAACAACGAAGCGCGCTTTCAGGCGCTCGTGCAGCATAGCAGCGACGTCATCATGATTCTCGATCCGGACGGCACGATCCGATATGCGAGTCCCTCGATGGCGTTGGTGTTCGGTCACGATCCTGCCAAGCTCGTCGCCGCGCGCATGGAATCCATCCTGCACCCCGAGGACCTGTCCTCGTCGCTGCAGTTTCTCGAGGAGTTGGCCCGCTCGAACCGCACGCGCACCGGGGGGGCGCCCCTCGGCGTGATGAAGCGCGAGTGGCGCATCCGGCACGCCAACGGCGCCTGGCTGACGGTGGACAATGTGGGCACCAACCTGCTCAGCGAGCCGGTCATTCGTGGCCTCGTATTGAACACGCGCGATGTGACCGAGCAAAGCGTGATCAAGCAGCAGTACATGCATCAGGCGTTTCACGACCCGCTGACCGATCTCGCGAATCGCTCACTGTTCTTATATCAGGTGGGACATGCGTTGGCGCGCGCACAGCGGCAGTTGAACGCCGTCACCGTGCTCTTTCTGGACCTCGACAACTTCAAGACGGTCAACGACTCGCTCGGGCATGCGGCCGGCGACCGACTGCTCGTCGAAGCGGCACGTCGGCTCTCCACCTGTGTTCGAGACAGCGACCTGATCGCACGCCTTGGTGGTGATGAGTTCGCGGTGCTGGTCGAGGACACGGCGTCGGTGGAGGAGGTCCTCCTCCTCGCCGAGCGCGTGGGTGTTGCCCTGAGCAAGCCGTTCGTGCTCAGTGGGAAGGAAGTATTCGTCAACGCAAGCATCGGCATTTCGCGCAGCGCACGCGGCGAGAGTACCGACGAGTTGGTGCGGAACGCCGACGTCGCCATGTACGTGGCCAAGACGCGCGGCAAGGGACAGCATGTGCTCTTCGAGCCGGAGATGCACAAAGCCGCGCTCGATCGACTGGTGGTGGAGGCGGACCTCCGTGCTGCGATTGAGCACGAGGAATTCATGCTGCAGTATCAGCCCATCGTGGCCCTCGAAACCGGCGAGATCATCGGCGCCGAGGCGCTGGTGCGCTGGATGTGTCGCGACCGCGGTACGGTCCCACCGGGCTTGTTCATTCCGATTGCCGAAGAGACCGGCCTGATCGTGCCGATCGGTCGCTGGGTCCTTCGCCGGGCGTGTCGGGAAGCGAAGCGCTGGACCGACGAGCGCGGGATGCCGGTGCGGATCACGGTCAATCTCTCAGGGCGTCAACTGCAGGAGCCCGGGATCGTGGATGACGTCCGTCAGGCGCTGGCCGATTCCGGGCTGGCGGCAGGACAGCTGGTGCTCGAGCTTACCGAGAGCATGCTGATGCACAATACCGAGCTGTCGATGGCACGCTTGAACGCGCTCAAGGCCCTTGGCATCTCCCTGGCCATCGATGATTTCGGCACAGGTTATTCTTCCCTGAGTTATCTGCAGCGCTATCCGATCGACATTCTGAAGATCGATAAGGCGTTCGTGGATGTCATCGATAAGGGAGGCGAAGGACCGGTCCTGGCCAGCGCGATCGTGGCACTTGGAGAGACGTTGCGGATGACGACCGTGGCTGAAGGCATCGAGACGGAGGCCCAACGTGGCCAACTACTCGGCCTTGGCTGCGCGCTCGGACAGGGCTACCTGTTCGCGCCACCGCTGGATGCCGAAGACTTCTGGCATCTGTTGCTCGCTCGTGGTGCCCGCACGCCCTCCGCCACATTCCGGCGTCGCGAATTGAGTGCCCAAGCCGCATAAGCCCGACCAGTTCATCCCCGCGCGACCGGTTCGACCGGCTCGCGTTACGCGCCCGAACAGCCCGCGTCCGAGCGGCGCACCACTCCCGACGGAACTCCCGTCGGGTTTTGATGCGTTTGCGATTGCCGCTCCCGGTCTCGCCCCACTGATCGCCGCCGAATGCGTCGCGCTGGGCATCACGCCCCGCGACATCAGCCCGGCTGGCGTCTCGTTCAACGCCACCGCCGAGCAGCTGTTCACGGTGAACCTGTGGTCGCGATTGGCCAGCCGGGTGCTGGTGCGCCTGGCCGACTTCGAGGCGCGCGATTTCGCGACGCTCGAGAAGATGGCGGCCCGTGTCCCGTGGCATCACGTGCTCTCGCCCGGCGCGGCCGTGCGCTTGCGCGTGACCTGTCGCAAGTCGCGGTTGTATCACTCGGATGCGGTGGCCGAGCGTGTGGCACGCGGGATCACCAACAGCATCAAGGGCTCGCAGGCACTCGGCCGGGCCAAGGACGACGAGGAAGACGACGACGGCAACACGCAGCTGATCGTGGTGCGCTTCGATCATGACCGGTGCACGATCAGCGCCGACAGCTCGGGGGCGTTGCTGCACCGACGAGGCTGGCGTCAGGCCATCGCGAAGGCACCGCTGCGCGAGACGTTGGCGGCAGCGATGCTCGCGGCCTGCGACTGGAACGGCCAGGTGCCGCTGGTGGACCCGTTCTGCGGGTCGGGCACGATCGGCATCGAAGCGGCGCTGCGAGTGCGCCGCATGGCCCCGGGGCTCGGTCGCGAGTTCGTGATGGAACTGTGGCCGGGGGCCGACGCCCCCATGCACGCACGGGTGCGCGCGGCGGCTAAGGCGGAGGAGTTGCCCTCGGTGGGCGTGCCGATCGTGATGCGGGACCGCGATGCTGGCGCGTGTAAGGCCGCCGTGGCCAACGCCGAGCGCGCGGGTGTGTTGCAGGATCTGGTGGTCGAGCAGGGGCCGCTGTCGGATACGTCGCTCGAGGCGATCGGTGCGACGGGTCTGGTGCTCACCAATCCGCCGTACGGACTCCGTATCAGCGATGGGGCGGACCTACGATCGCTCTATGCGCGGCTGGGCGATGTGGTGCGCGCGGGCGGTCGCGGCTGGCACCTCGGGATGCTGGTCCCCGACCGCGTGCTGGCGGCGCAGACGCGCCTTGCGTTCGATGCGGCTCTGCGCACGGCGAACGGTGGACTGCCGGTCGAGGTGCTGGTGTCGCGCGCGTAGTCGAGCACGCGCGACACCGCTCGACACTCACACGCGGAAGTGGTCCGGGCGCCAGGTCTTGATCTGGCTCTTGATCTCTTTGCCCGTGAGCGCCGGATTCTTCACCACCATCTCGACCATCGACGTCAACTCGGCGTCGCTCGCGAAGCGTAGCGCGATGTAGTGGCGCGGCAAAAACGCGGCCTGTGCCCGCGCGGTGAGATCAGCCGGCAGCAGGCGGGCATAGCGGAGCTGCTCTTCGAGGCGGATCAGACGATCCTGCGCGCGGAGCGGCGACAGTCGCGACACCGAGACCGCCCCGAAGAGCGCCAGCGCACCAACCAGCAGATAATGCGTCTCGACGTCCCGGATCGTGATCGCCCGCCACGCACTCCAGATCAGGAAAATCATCGAGAGCGGCGCGGCGAAGAAATGGAACATGGGCATGTACTTCGCGTGGTTGGCAAAGCTCTGCGTCTTGTCAGCCATGGTGGTGTGTCCTGTTAAAGAAGATCGGCGGATGAGAACACGTCGATGAGTGCGGTGGCTGTGGCGAGTCGTTGCTCCCACGTGCCCTGTACAACGGTAACCGACGCCTCAAGTCGCGCCAGCGTCTCGCGAAAGAGGGCGTGCACCTCGTGGCGACGGTCTTCGCGGTCGCGGATGCCGTCGGCAATCCACGGGACGTCGATGTCGAGCAGCAGGTAGTGCGTGGCGCGGCGCGCGATCGCCGCCTGCTCGATGAATTCGGGACAGTGGCCGAAGTAGTGATGACAGTACACGACGGTACTGATCAGGTCGGTGTCCTGCAGCAGCAGCGTGTCGCCGCGGGCGAGAGCGGCGGCGATGTGCGTGTCCTCGAGGGCCATCTGCCCTTCGGCGATGGGGCCATGATCGCGAGCGTCGAGCGGCACGCCCTTGGCGGCGGCATAGTCGCGCACGAACTCCGGCACGCACGTCACGCCGTAGCGCGCGGCCAGCTGCAGGCCGAGCGTGGTTTTGCCGACCGACTCCGACCCGGTGAGGACGATGCGGGTGAGTCCCGTCATGCGTTCGCGAGGCGCGTCCGCGCCGCCGACCGATGCCACTGCACGTAGCCGATGATGGCGAGCACCAGAAACACGGCATACAGCAGCGCCGTGAGCGGGAGCTGCCGGTTGATGAACAGGCCGATGTAGACCACGTCGACGGCAATCCAGAGCAGCCAGTTCTCGAGGAGTTTGCGCGTCATCATGTACTGCGCCACGAGACTGATCGACACGAGCGCGGCGTCGAGCCACGGGAGCGCGGCGCCGGGCAGGCGGCGGGTGATCGTGGCCAGCGTGAGCCACGACACGAGCGCGATGGCGGCCATGATCACCGCCATGCGACGCGGTGTGCGCGTGACGACGACTGCGCCGTGACTCGGTCCGCCGCGACTCGGTGCGCCGCGCAGCCAGTGCCACCAGCCGTAGAGCGACAACACGAGATACACCACCTGCAGCCCGGTGTCCGAGTAGAGGCCGGTGCGGGCGAACACCACGATGTAGAACCCCGCGTTGAGCACGCCGAGTGGCCAGCTCCAGATGTTCTCACGCGTGACGAGCCACACGTTGAGCACGCCCGTGATGAAGCCGAAGAGCTCCGCGCAGGAGCTCCCGTGCGCGACGAGCCAGGCGCAGGGGTCGGACAGGAGGGGCAGCTCCGTACTGGTCATGAACGCCAAAGCTAATTAGGGTTCACCGCACATGACCGGGGTGCCGGCGCCGCCAGTGCGCGTTGGCTGAGAGAGTCCCGTAGAACCTGATCCGGCTCGTACCGGCGTAGGGAGTCCAATCGATGTATCCGCACGCAATCGCGCGCCTATGGCGCACGCGGCCACTTTGTGTCGCCAGCCTCCTGACTGTTGCCGCCGCCACGCTCGGTGCACAGTCCCGTCCCGACAGCGCGAAAACGGCCGCCAAGGCCGACTCGGTGCGTAGTATCGAAGGCGTGCTGGTCCGCGCCATCCGTGCCAACGAGCAGGCGCCGATTTCACAGACCACCATCGGACGCGCCGCCATCACGCAGCGACACTTCGGGCAGGACGTGCCCATGCTGCTCATGAATGCGGCGCCCTCCATGACGTCGCACACCGAAACCGGCACCAACTGGGGCTACAGCTACCTGCGACTGCGTGGCATCGACCAGACGCGCATCAACATCACGCTCGACGGTGTGCCGCTGAACGACATGGAGGATCAGGTGCTGTACTTCGCCAATCTGGCCGACCTGATGTCGAACGTGCAGTCGGTGCAGGTGCAGCGCGGTGTGGGTACGAGCACCGCCGGCACGGCGTCGTTCGCGGGTAGCGTCAACTTCGAAACCATGCCGGTGGCGCGCGCTGATGCCGGTGGTGACGTGCAGCTGCAGATGGGATCGTTCGGCGCCCAGCGCGTGAGCGCGTCGTTCAATTCGGGGCTCACGGCGTCAAAGTTCGCCGTGTACGGCCGCGCCAGTGCGCTGCGCACCAACGGTTACCGCGATCACAGCGGCGTCATGGGGCGTTCGGCCTTCGTGGGCGCCGGCTGGTTTGGCGCGCGCGACGTGGTGAAGCTGACCACGTTGGTCGGACTGCTGGCCGATACGCTGAGTTACACCGGTGCCACGCTCGAGCAACTCGCTACCAATCGCCGCTACAACCCGCTGCAGCCCAACGAGCGCGACAAGTTCGGCCAGCAGATGGTATCGCTGGCGTACACGCGAGCCCTGAAGAATGGGGGGTCGGCGAGCACCACGCTGTACCGCAACTCGGCCAGCGGCAACTACGACTACTTCGAGCTGCCCGATCGCTACCGCTTCAATCTGGCGCATACGTGGTATGGCGTGACCAGTGCGTACAACGTGGAGCGCGGCGCGCTGCGCGTGAACACCGGCCTCAACGCGAACACGTACCAGCGCGCGCACCGCGGCTACTTCCAGCCGTCCACCACGCTGTACGACAACACCGGTCACAAGCAGGACGCCAGCGCGTTTGCCAAACTGTCGATCGACGCCGGTAAGGCCCGCTGGTTTGCCGACCTGCAGGGACGCTATGCGACGTTCCGCTACCAGCCCGATGCGAACGCCGGCATCGACGAGCGGAGCATCGATTGGATGTTCTTCAATCCGAAGGCCGGCGTCACGTATCAGCTGGCTACGGGTCTTTCCGCGTACGCCTCATACGGCGTTACGAGCCGCGAGCCGGCCCGCAACGATCTCTTCGCCGGCGACGACGACTTGAACAGCGGCAACGTGGCCGACTATGGTGACTTTACGCGCGTGAAGCCGGAGTCGGTGCGCGACGCCGAGCTGGGCATCACGTGGTCGCGTGCCACGATGGATGTGTCGGCCAATCTGTACAGCATGGATTTCCGCAACGACATCGCGCGCATCGGCGCGCCCACGGCGTCGGGCTCGATTCTGCGCCGCAACGTGGGCAACAGCTATCGTCGTGGAATCGAGGTCGACGCGGCCTATCGCGGGATCTCGCGCGTGGTACTGGCTGGCAACGCCACGTGGAGTCAGAACCGTATCGCGCAGTTCACCGATTCATCGCGCGCTGCGCCGGTGGTGCGGCGCAACGTCGCGCCGATGCTCACGCCGGCGTTCATCTCGTCGCATCGGATCGAGGTGTCGCCGACGGATCGCTTCATGGTGAGCGTGGAAGGGCGGTATCAGTCTGCGGCGTATCTCGATAACACGAGCAGTGCGGATCGCGTGCTGCCTGACTACTACACGCTCGATGCATCGGCGCGGGCTACGCGAGGCCGCTATGCGCTCACGGTGCGCGGCGCGAATCTGAGTGATAATCAAAAGTTTGCGAGCGGCGCCGTGTCGGGGTCGGGGCGCGTGCGCTACTTCGTGCTGCCGGCGCGCGCGGTGTTTGCGACGCTCAGTGCGGAGTTCTGAGACGGGGTCGGCGTTCGCGGATGGTGCGGGTGGTGTGCGTGGCCGCTCTCTGCCCGCCCTCCGGGAGAC
>CANHJV010000122.1 GCA_947461225.1 Gemmatimonadota bacterium
CCTTCTCTGTATTGCTCGGGATTCGTCCGTACCCTGCTTCGCCCGGCGCGCCGCGTTGCGCTGACGCGGCGCGTGCTGCTGCTCGCGCTCGGCGCGTGGCTGCCCGTGGTGGGCGCGTGTCGTGACAGCAGCCCCACGGCCGTGACGCCACCGACCGGTGGACCGCGGATCCGTACTCTGACCGCATCACCGGCATCACTGAACCTGCAGGCTGGGCAGCAGTACACGATCTCGGTGGTTGCACGCGACAGTACGGGGCAGCTGGTCGCGAACCCGGGGCTCACGTGGCGAAGTGATGCGCCGGCCACGGCAACGGTTGACGGGTCGGGGGTAATCCGTGCCGTCGCGCCGGGTAGCGCACGGATCACCGCGACGGCCGGTTCCGTGAGCGCGCTGGTGCAGGTTGGCGTGACCGGATCGGCGCCGGGGGTGACACAGTGGCGGCAGGCGCGGCCCGGATTCTCCGACGTGACCATCCTGGGGATCTGGGACGACGGCGCGGGGAGCAGTTATGCGGTCGGCCAGGGCGGCATCATGCTGCGGTCGCGCGCGAATGGACGGTGGGAAGTGGTGTCGCTGAATACCACCGAAACGCTCACCGGCGTGTGGGGCTCGTCACCCACGGATATCTGGATCGTTGGCGCCGGGGGGGTGCTCTACCACGGCGACGGCGTGCGCTTCGTACCGGTCGCCAGTGGCACAACGAACACGCTGCTCGAAGTGTGGGGACTCGGGGCGAACGATGTGTTCATCGCCGGCGACCGCGGCCTCATCATGCATTACGACGGCGGCGCATGGACCCAGCAGCCTACACCCGTGACCGACGACCTCTGGGGGATCTGGGGCGCGAACAGCACGAACGTGTTCGTGGTCGGCAACAATGGCGTGATCCTGCGCTGGAACGGGTCGACCTGGCAGCGCATGGCCACGCCGAATACGAACCCGCTGTTTGATGTGTGGGGCACCAGCGTGGGCAACGTGTTCGCGGTCGGCATCTCCGGCATGATCCTCCGCTTTGACGGGGTGCAGTGGAGCGCGGTGACAACGCCGGGGCGCGCGAATCTGTTTGCGATGCGCGGTCGTGCGTTCAACGATGTGTACGCCGTCGGCAACGGCGGTGCGACGTATCACTTCGACGGCACCACGTGGCGGGCGCTGTCGATCGGCTCGGGACAAAACCTGCGGGCCATTGCACCACGCGGTGACGGCACGTTGCGACTCGCCGGCTGGTGGGGCACGGTGATCACGTTGCGCGGCATCGGTACCGCCGCAACGGCCACGACCGAACTCTCCGACCCTGCCCTGCTCTCGGCCTATGGGGCCAGTGGCAGCGTCAGTGGCAGCGTCAGTGGCAGCGTCAGTGGCAGCGTCATGTTCGCGGTCGGATACGGCGGCACCGTGTATCGTCGCGCCGGCACGGTGTGGCTGCCGGAGCCCGTGCCATCGGTGAACGATCTGTACGGCATCAGCGGGAACGGCGCGACCGACATCGTTGCGGTGGGCGATACCGGGTCGGTACTCCGCTACAACGGCACCACGTGGACGCGCGAATCGGCACCCACCACGGGGCTCCTGCGGGCCGTGTGGAGTGGCGGTGGGCAGCATGTGATCGTGGGGGAACGCGGAACGATTCTCCGCTCCAACGGCCCCGGCTGGTCGCCACAACAAAGCGGCACGCAACAGTTCCTGCGCAGCGTGTGGGGGAGCGATCCGACGAATGTGTACGCGGTGGGAGACGGCGGGACCGTACTTCGGTTCGACGGCGGTCGGTGGCAGTCGGTGATCGTGCCGTCCACCAGTCGGCTGCGGGCCGTGTGGGGCACGAGCGCGAACGAGGTGTTCGTGGTGGGCGATTCAGGGACCGCGCTGCGCTATGACGGCGTGACGTGGGAACGCTTCCCGGCACCGACCACGCGCGACTTGCGCACGCTGTGGGGACGCGGCCCGACCGAGGTGTACGCGGCGGGCGACAGCGGCACGGTGCTGCGATTCACCGGTGCGGGGTGGCAGACACTCACCACCCCGGCGCGCGGATTCATCTACGCCATGTTCGGCATTCCCAACACGGCGGGGCTCGTACTCGTTGGTGAAGGCGCGCGCATTGTGGAAGGCCAGCCGTAAGCGGCGCGCGAGGCGGTTAGCGGGACTCGCGATACAACTCGATGTGACGCACGTGATGATCGCCGTGCCACGCGTACAGCCCGACGAGCTGGTCGATGGTCATCGGACCGTTTTCCGGATGCACCAGCGTGCGTGCGAAGTGAGCCGGCTCGAGCGACTCGAGCACGGCGACCAACCGTTCGTGAATGGCGGTGAACATCGTCAGTGACACGAGCGGCGACACGAGCTCGCTGTCGGCCAAGGCAACCCACGCATCCTGATCGTACGGCTTGATGGTGGGCGCGTGTTCGGTCAGCGCCAGTTTCACGCGGATGTAGGCGTTGGCATGACTGTCGGCCATGTGGTGCACGAGCTGCCGCACCGTCCACCCGCCGTCGCGATAGGGCGCGGCATAGTCGGCTGTGGTGAGTCCGCTCATGGCCGCCGCCAAGTTGGCGGGCTGTGCGGCGATCCGGGCGATATGCGCCCGTCGCTGTTCGGCAGAAAACTCCGCTTGGCGCTGAAAGCGGCCGATGGGAAAGCGTTGCGCGTCGAGAGCGACGTCAGGCGTGCCGGACATACACGAACTCCGAGGGAAGGCGGAAGCGGACACAGGCGTCCACACGGTGGACCGCGTGAAAGCTATCCACGACGCCACTCGCGTGGGCCCGCGTCGCATTTCCGTTCGTCAACCGCTGGCGCGACGCCCGACGATGCTCCGAAAAATGAACAGCAGCACGATGGCACCGACGACGGCCGCGATGAGTCCAGCCGCTTCGCCCGGCCGATACCAACCGACGGTGCGACCGAGAAACGTGCCCAGCAAGGCACCGGCGACACCGAGCAGCATGGTGACGATGAGGCCGCCAGGATCGCGGCCGGGCATGATCGCCTTCGCGAGCGCGCCGGCAATCAAGCCGATGATAGCAGTCCACAACAGCGACATAGGAATGGCTCCGGAACGGGAGACGGGACGCATCGCGCGACCACGCCGCGCGCGCCTCGAATCCGTGCATGTCCGGTGCCACGCCGTGCGTCTACGCCGTGCGTCTACGGCGTGACTACGGCGTGACTACGGCGTGACTACGGCGTGTCGGTCCCTGGCACCGTGATCGGCGCCCCCTGCTCCTGCCATCCACGCCAACCGCCGATGACCGAGTGCACGTTGGTGTATCCCATCTGCTGCAAGGAGTCGGCCGACAGAATGGAGCGAAAGCCACCACCGCAGTACAGATACAGCGGCGTCGCAGGGTCGGGGATGAGCTTTTCGATGTCACGCTCGATGACGCCGCGCGCCACGTGTGTGGCCTGTGTCGCGTGACCAGCGTTCCATTCGCGGTCTTCACGCACGTCGATCAGAACGGCCGCCGCGTTAGCCTGCAGCGCCGCCAGCGTGTCGGCGATCGATACTTCATGCACGTTCGGGCGACGGCCCTCGACGTGGGCGAGAAATCCGGGCGAGTGATCCATGACGCAAGGTGGCCTCCGACCTTCCGCATATCCAGCCTCGGCCATAGCATTTGATCGCGATCCCTTCCGTCCCCCTCCGCCGCACCGCAGGAGCAGCACATGGTTCGACCACGGCTCGGAGCTCCGGGCCTCGGCCTCCGCCCACCTCGCCCCCGATGGCGCACCGCGCTGACCAGTCGACTGGCCAGCGCCCTCGTGCTTGGGGGAATGGCGACCGGAACCGGGTGCCGCTCCGTCGCCGCCTCAAGCACGGCCCAGAACAGCGTTCCCGCCGCCAGCCTTGTGCCGGTGAGCGAGAACCGCACGGCGGGGCCATGGCGCACCCTGTTCGACGGGACATCGCTCGCGGGATGGCACAATTTCAAGACGCCGGGAGCGCCCGCGACCGGGTGGTCGGCTGTCGACGGCCTGCTCGTCCGCACCGGCGACGGCGGTGATCTTGTGACCGATCGGGAGTACGCAAACTTCGAATTTGAACTCGAGTGGAAGGTCGGCCCGCGCGGCAACAGCGGCGTCATCTACCGCATCGATCCGACCGCCGACGTGACGTACATCAGCGGCCCAGAGCTGCAGATTCTCGACAACGACCGTCATCCGGACGGCAAGAACGCGCTCACATCGGCCGGCGCCAACTACGCGCTCCATGCCGCCCCCACCGGCGTCGTCAAACCCGCCAACAGCTGGAACGCCATTCGCCTGATCGTGAACGGCCAACACGTGGAGCACTGGCTCAACGGCGCGAAAGTCGTGGAATACGAACTCGGCTCGGACGACTGGGAAGCCCGCCGCACCTCGAGCAAGTTCGCCAACAGCAACATGTACGGTCGCGCCAAGCGGGGCTTCATCGCCCTCCAAGATCACGGCGACCGCGTCGAATTCCGAAACATCCGCCTCCGGGAGCTGCCGTAATGGGAACGAAAGGACGCCTGTCGATCATGATGTTCCTCCAGTACTTCGTCTGGGGATCATGGTTCGTGACCATGGGCACGTATCTCGGCCAAACGCTCCACTTCACCGACACCCAGATCGGCGCAGCCTACGGCGCGACGGCGATCGCGGCCATCGTGTCGCCGTTCTTCATGGGCATAGTGGCCGACCGGTTCTTCGCGAGCGAGAAGTTGCTGGCGGCGCTGCATCTCATCGGCGCGGTGCTGATGTACCTGATGTCGCAGCAAACGGAGTGGAGCGGCTTCTATCCGATGCTGCTGGCGTATGCGTTCTGCTACATGCCCACGCTGTCGCTCACCAACTCGATCTCGCTGCACAACGTGAAGGACTCCACGCGCGACTTCCCGATCATTCGCGTGTTCGGCACGGTCGGTTGGATCGTGGCCTCAGGTATTCTCGTGGGCTTCGTGCTGCACGCCGACAAGCTGGCCGTGCCGATGCAGATCTCGGCCGCCGGCTCGGTGGCGCTCGGCCTCTTTGCCTTCCTGCTGCCGCACACGCCGCCGCGCGCCGCGGGTGCACCGTTCAGCATGCGTGACGCCATCGGCCTCGACGCGTTGCAGCTGCTGAAGCGTCCCGACTTCGTGATTTTCGTGCTCGGCTCGTTCCTGCTGTGCATCCCGCTGCAGTTCTACTATGCGTTCGCCAACCCGTTCATGAACGAAATCGGCGTGCCAAACGCCGCGGGTATCATGTCGTTCGGTCAGGCATCGGAAGTGGGCTTCATGCTCCTCCTGCCCTTCGCGCTGCGGAAGCTCGGCATCAAGTGGATCATGCTGGTCGGTATGTTGGCCTGGGGGCTGCGCTATTTCGCCTTCAGCCGCGGCGACGCGGGCGCCGGTATGTGGCTCATCTACGCCGGCATCCTGCTGCACGGGATCTGCTACGACTTCTTCTTCGTGGCCGGACAGATCTACACCGACGAGGTGGCGGGCCCGAAGGTGCGCGCTGCCGCGCAGGGCTTCCTGAATCTCGTCACGAATGGCGTGGGGTACTTCGTCGGCGCGTCGGTGTCGGGCAGTGTCGTGAACCGTTACGCCAGCAGCACCGCCGGTGTGGCAGCGCACGACTGGCTGCAGGTGTGGCAAGTGGCGGCCGTTGGCGCCGTGGCGGTGTTCGCCGTGTTCCTGTTCCTGTTCCGTCCGTCCGCGCGCGTCGATCACGCGGCGGCGGCCGCGCGCTGAGACCGGCGCATGTCTGCTGCCACGTTGGTGGAAGCGTGCTGCGATTCCGTGCAGACCGCGCGTGCCGCCGAGCAGTTCGGCGCTGGACGCGTGGAACTGTGTGGACCGGGAGACGGGGGCACCACGCCGTCGCTCGGCCTGATCGTCCGTTGCCGGGATGAGCTCACGATTCCGCTGCACGTGATGATCCGTCCGCACACCAACAGCTTCCTGTATGACGAAGACGACGTGGACGTGATGTGTAACGACATCGTCGCCGCGAAATCGCTGGGGGTAAACGGTGTCGTGCTTGGTCCGCTGTACCGCAACAACACGATCGATACGCGTCAGCTCGCCGAGTTCGTGGCACTGGCGCGCCCGATGAAAGTGACCTTCCATCGGGCCTTCGATCGGACCCCGGATGCGCTGGAAGCGCTGGAGCAGCTGCTGCGACTCGACGTCGACTACATCCTCACGTCCGGGCACGGCCGCACCGCGCTGGACGGCACGTCGATGCTGCAATCGTTGCAGGCACGCGCCGGCGACGCCCTGGTCGTACTAGCGGGCGGGAACGTGCGGGCCGAAAACGTGACGCGCATCGTCGACCAGAGCCAAGTGCGTGAAGTGCACGCACGCGCCACCGATCCCACGATTGTCCGCGACGTCGTGCACGCATTGGCCACCCGTTAGCCGAAGGAACGACATGCGTCACCTTATCCTGGCCGCGCTGCTCGCGCTGCCCAGCGCCGTCCGCGCGATGCCCGCCGACAGCAGCACCTACGCGATCATTCCGCGTCCGGTGGTGCTGACGCCGCGGCGTGGCACCTTCACGCTCACGGCCCGCACGGTGGTGCATGCCGACCCGGCGTTCGCGGGCGTGGCGCGTCGGTTCGCGCGGGACGTGGCCAATCCCACCGGCTTCGATCTCACAGTGGTGCGTCGCGCCACTGCGGGCAGTGCCGCCGGTGGTGGTATCGCGTTGGTTCGAAGCGCGACGCTTGGCCCCGAAGCGTACACGCTGGACGTCTCTCCCGCCGGCGTGGTGATCAGGGCGAGCGATCCGGCGGGCGCATTCTACGGGCTCGAAACGCTCAAGCAGCTGCTGCCGGCCGCGATCTACCGCGACGCTCCGTTGGCCAACACCATGTGGCGCGCCGCCGCCGTGCACGTGGAAGACGCGCCGCGCTTCGCGTGGCGTGGGTCGCATCTCGACGTGGCGCGCCACTTCGAATCGAAGGAATTCGTCAAGAAGTACATCAACTTGCTCGCGCGTCACAAGATGAATCGCTTTCACTGGCACCTCACGGAAGACCAGGGATGGCGTATCGAGATCAAGAAGTACCCGCTCCTGACGGAGCTCGGCTCCTGCCGAGAGCAGACACTGGTTGGTCCCTACATCACGAATCCCAAGCCGAGCAACTTCGACGGCAAGCGGCATTGTGGCTTCTACACGCAGGACGACGTGCGCGAAGTGGTGGCGTACGCCGCCGAGCGCATGATCACGGTAGTGCCGGAGATCGAAATGCCGGGGCATGCGCAGGCGGCGATCCACGCCTATCCGCGCCTCTCGAGCCGACCCGACTCCAGCCCGGGCGTGCTGCAGGTGTGGGGCGTGAGCGACTTCATTCTGAATCCCACCGACAGCACGGTGGCGTTCATGCAGGACGTGCTCACCGAAGTGCTCGCGCTCTTCCCTGGCCCGTACATCCACATCGGTGGCGACGAAGCCGGGAAGGCGCAGTGGAAGGCGAACCCGCAGATTCAGGCGCGCATCAAGGCTCTTGGTCTCAAGGATGAGCACGAGATGCAGAGCTGGTTCATCCGGCAGATGGATACGTTCCTTGCGGCACGCGGCCGACGCATGATCGGCTGGGATGAGATCCTCGAGGGCGGTCTCGCCGAGAACGCGACGGTGATGTCATGGCGCGGCATGGATGGCGGCATCGCGGCCGCCAAGGCCAACCACGATGTGGTGATGGCACCGGGCAGTCATACGTACTTCGATCATTATCAGTCGCGCGACAAGACGAAGGAGCCGCTGGCCATCGGGGGCTTCACCCCGATCGACAGTGTTTATGCCTTCGAGCCGGTGCCGCCGCAACTCACCCCCGACGAAGCGAAGCACGTGCTCGGCGCGCAGGCGCAGCTGTGGGCCGAGTACATGCCGAACGCCAAACATGTCGAGTACATGGCGTATCCACGCATGGTCGCCTTGTCGGAAGTGCTGTGGAGCGCGAAGGCGCGGCGGGACTATGCAGACTTCACAGGGCGCCTGCCCACGCACCTCGCGCGGCTGGACGCCCTCGACGTGAACTACCGAAAGCAGTAGGGAGTAAGAAGTAAGGGGTAGGGAGTACCCCATACCCCTTACTTCTTACTCCCTACTTCGCCGTTTTCATCGCGGCTTCCACGTGCCCTGGGCCACCTGCGGCACGAACTTGTCGATGTTGCGGGGCGGGAATTCGATGGTCTTGCCCTGCTCCGCGCTCATGTAGGCGGTCATGAGCAGCTTCACGACATCGAGGCCATCGTGCCACGTGAGCGCCGGCTTCTCCTTGCCGAGGAACGCACGCACGAAGTGGCGGTCTTCCGCCTCGTAGCCGTAGGCGATGGCCTCGTTCACCACCACGGGCATCTGCCCCGTTTCGGCCATCTGCTTCTCTACGATATCTTCGCCCGCCTTGCCCTTCACGGCGCGCGAGAAGAACAGGTCGAGTCCTGACTCGAGCGAGTTCCACTTCATGGAGTACTCGGGGCCGAGCAATTCGGCGCTGAGACGCAGGCCGGGTCCGACGAAGCTCCAACTGGTGGTGGCTTCGCCGATGGCCATGCCGCCGTCGGGCGTTTCGAACTCGATGGTGACGCTGGCGAAGTCTTCGGACGGCTTCTTGAGATAGTCGACGCCCATCGTCTTCTTGAGCTGCGCCGCGTACTCCTTGCGTGACCATTTGAGCGACGCGATGTGACCGGTCACACGCTTGGGCACGAGCGTGGTGAGCGGCTCGCCCGGTGGCGTGAGCAGTTGCCGCACCACCAGCACCGAGTGGCACATCATGTCGTTGAGCACACCACCGCCCTGCTGCTCGCCGTTCCAGAACCACGGCATATGCGGACCACTGTGCTCCTCGGCGGCACGCGCGAGATACGGACGACCCGTGTTCGCGGCGCCACGCTTCCAGATGAGGTTGTGCCCAACGCTCACCTGCGGCGAGAAATACTGGTTCTCGAGGTAGCCGTGCATGATGCCGGCCTTCTCCACGAGCTTGAGAATGTGCTTTGCTTCGGCCACGGTGCGCCCCAGCGGCTTCTCGCAGGCGATGCCCTTGAGCGTCGCCTTCCCCGATGTAACCGCCGCGCACACCTCTTCGACATTCTCGATACGCGCGTGATTGGGCCCGTTCAACCAAATCGCGTCGATCGTGGGATCGCACACCATCTCGGTGATCGACTTGTACGCCTTGCAGTTCCCGACATCGAGTTCGCGCGCGTACTTCGCGGCCGACGCGGCGTTCTTCGCATTAGGGCTCCACACCCCGAGGACATCGGCGTCACGCACCTGCCGGAAGCCCTGCATGTGAAAGCGCGCGTTGAAACCGGATCCGATGAAACCGATGCCGAGGCGAGGAGAAGACATGACGTTGAGCGAGGAAGGAGAGTTAGGAGGCGAGCGCGCGCTGTCGTTCCTGCTCGACGAGCAGCCGGCGGAGAATCTTACCCGATGGCGACTTCGGAATCGCGTCCACGAACTCGACCTGACGCACTTTCTTGTACGAGGACACGCGTTCCGCGACGAAGGCCATGACCTCGTCGGCGGTGAGGGGCGCCCGTACCACGACGAACGCCTTCGGGATCTCCCCGGCATCCGCATCAGGAACGGGAATCACGGCCACGTCGGCGACGGCGGGATGCCCGAGCAACAACGCTTCGAGTTCGGCCGGTGCGACCTGCATCCCCTTGTACTTGATCAACTCCTTCACGCGATCGACGATCTTGTACCAGCCGAGTTCATCGACCACGGCCACATCGCCGGTCTTGAACCAG
>CANHJV010000123.1 GCA_947461225.1 Gemmatimonadota bacterium
ATACGAACGGCAACTCGCCGCTGCCCTCACCCGACAGCGCCATGCCGTGCCCAAACACGAAGGCCGTGGCCATGGTGACGCTCAGCGCCAGCGCAGCCCACCGCGTGCCGAGGCCGAGCGCCAGCAGCACCGACGCGCCCGCCTCGGCCATCGTGGCCAGCAGCAGCGAAGCCTCGGGGCCGAAGCCGAAGGGATCGGCAAACCGCACCGGATCCGCCTGCAACCGCTCCACCTTTCCCACGCCGTGCAACGCGAACATGCTCGCGCCCAGCCACAGCCGCAGCAGCAGCAAGCCAACGTCCGGGGAGGTGGGAACGGCGCTGAGAGTGAGGAAGGCACGTACGCGTGACATGAACGACTCCGAGGCATGGTATAACGCGCCCCGCGCTGAAGGCGGGCGACGACCGTATACTAAGCCCATGAAAAGTTTTCGCACCCGCCCAGGAGTGATCCCCATGTTGATGGCGTCCGTGTTGTTCCGTCGCTTGGCGCTGGCCTGCGCCATGATGCTGCCCAGCATCGCCGCGCCGTTGCGCGCGCAGCCGGTGCCGCTCGACTCGGTCCGCATCGACGACCCGGCACTCGTCTACGCCGTGGCCCTGTCGAATGCGACCACACTGATCGGTCGTATCACACTGGTGAGCGCCGACTCGGTGCGCGTGGTGTCGACCGCGATGGCGGCCACGGTGGCGCGTCGCGAGGTGCGCTCAGTGCGCGCGTACCCCGCCTCGGCGCTGCACGACGGCGTCCTGTGGCCGGAGAACCCGCATGCCACCCGCCTACTCTTCGCCCCCACCGCCATTCCGCTGCGCCGCGGGGAGGGCTACGTCGCCGACTTCTGGATCTTCTTCGCCAGCGCCGCCACCGGCGTCACCGACCGGTTCACGCTGGGAGCCGGCATGTCGCTCTTTCCGTCCGACAACTTCGCCGACAACATCTTTTACGCGCTCCCCAAGTACACCGTGGTGTCGCAGCCCCGGCTCAAGGTCGCCCTCGGCGCACTCATGGCGTCGGTGCCGTGGACCCGCAACGACGACGGCAGCCGCCGGCAATCACTCGGCATCCTGTATGGCGTTGCCACCACCGGCTCGCCGGAAAGCAACCTCACGCTCGGCGCCGGCTGGGGCTACGTGGGCGGCACGCTCGCGAACAAGCCGGTGCTCACCGTGGGCGGACAGCACCGCGCCACGAAGCGAATTGCGCTCATCTCTGAAAACTGGTTCGTGCCGTTCGACGGCAACGACGTGGGCGGGTTCGTATCGTACGGCGTACGGATGTTGGGTGAGAAGATCGCGGTGGACCTCGCGATGGGCAGCCCCGTGGGCGCCGACACGTTCTACTTCCCGGGCATCCCACTGCTCGGCTTCGCGTTCAAGTTCTAACCGCGCGGGGAACCGTCTCGGGCGATCACCACTTGATCCTCGGTCGTCGCGCCTTTCTCCGCGTTCAGCCTACGGCCTATGCCCAAGTCGCCCGTTCCCGACGTCGTTGACCGCCGTGCGCTTGTGGGCACCGCCGCCGACTTTGTCGCCGCCGCCCTAGCCGCGGCCTGCAGCGGCGGAAGCACCGCCCCCAGTAGCGCCCCCCCCGGCGGCACGATCACCTTCTCCGTCTAGACGGTGCGCATACGCCGTCTGCTGGTGCCGTCGCTGCTGCTCTTGAGTCTGGGCGCGCGTCGCCATCACGAGCCCATGCCGGCACCGGCGCCCGCCACCCTGTTCGCGTTTGACCGCGCCAACGAGGCGGAGTGGGGCGTGGTAAACGACGGCGTCATGGGTGGTCACTCCGCGGGGTTCGTGGACGTGACCGAGGGGATGCTGCGCTTTACCGGCACACTGGTCACGCAGGACGGCGGCTTTACGTCGGTACGCGCGCGACGCGACATCGACCTCACCGGTCAGGCGGGGATCGAACTCCGGGTACGCGGCAGCGGGCGCCAATTCGAAGTAGAGATCGACGACGGCACCCGCACCTACGGCCGCACCATCTCGCGTCGCGCCCCCATCGCGACCACCGCCGAGTGGACCACGGTGCGCGTGCCCTTCAGCGCGCTACGAAGCACCATCTTCGGCCGAGCCGTGAACGCGGCGCCCCTCGACGTGACACACATCCGCGGCGTGGGGCTGTACATCGCCGACGGCAAGGATGGCACGTTCCGGTTGGAGGTGGACTACATCCGGTCGTACGGTGAGGGTACGCCGTAGGGGCGTCAGTCGCACGCGCGCCCATCGCGCCTGACCCGTAGTTTTCGCGCATGGGCACCCTCCACCGATCGAACAGAACGCGCGCAAGTACGCGACTCGCGACCGCGCGACTGATCTGCGTCGCGCTCGCCACCGCCGTAGCATGCACCGCGCAGCCCGACGCCCTCCCCACCACCCCGGCGCCGCCGACCGCGGGGCTCGACACCAGCTGGGTCGCACGGCTGCAGCGCACACTCGACAGCGCCGTCCGTACGGCACCGGTGCGCGGCGTCTCGGCCGCGGTCATCCTGGCCAACGGGACCGAATGGCGCGGCACCGCCGGCCTCTCCGAACCTGGCACCGCCATGGCCCCCGCCATGCGGCTCGGCATCGGGAGCATCTCCAAGAACATCATGGCCGCCCTGCTCGTCCGGCTGGCGGAACGCGGGCTCCTGTCGCTCGACGACCCACTCAGCCGCTGGCTGCCCCCCATCGCCCAGGTCGATCCGGCCATCACGGTGCGGCAGCTGCTCAATCACACCAGCGGCGTGTACGACATCACCGATGCCCCGGGCTATCGCGACTCGATCCTCGCCAACGTCGCCGTGCGGTGGACACCGCAGCGCACCCTCTCGCTGCTCCGTGCCCCACTGTTTCCACGCGGGACCGGCTGGAGCTACTCCAACTCCAACTACATCCTAGCCGGTCTCGTGGCTGAAGCGGTGCTGCGGCGCGCCGTGCACGAGAGCGTGCGGGCCGAGCTCACGGGGCCGCTCGATCTCCCCTCCCTCTTTCTGGATCAGGCAGAGGCAGCCACGGGACCGCTGGCCGGCGGATGGATCGGCGGTACCCTCAACGTGATGCCCACTCGCACCTCCACCTACAGTGCCGCGTGGACGGCGGGGTCGTACTTCGCCACCGCGTCCGATCTCGCCCGGTGGTGGCAGGCGCTGCTGACCGGGCGGGTGGTGAACGCCACCTCGCTGGCCCAGATGATGACCACCGCCGGACCGCGCGGCTACGGCCTCGGCATGAGCCGGCAGCAGTTGGCGGGTCGCACCATCTGGTCGCACACCGGCGAGATCCTTGGCTTTTCCAGTATCGGGCTGCACGACCCCGAGAAACGCGTCACCGTGGTGGTGCTGGTGAACGAGAATCCCGCGCCGGTGGTGGGGATCGCCGAGGCGATGCTGACCATTCTGACGGGCGTGCGGTAAACCGTTTCGTCGGCCCAGTGCGGAGCGCCAGCTTCACCATCGAATTACCCGAGAGGAAACCATGTCCCGCATGATCTTCATCTCCCTGCCTGTCACCGACATGCCCCGCGCCCGTGCGTTTTACGAGGCGCTCGGCTTCTCCATCAACGAAAAATTCTCCGGCCCGACCTCGGCCTGCGTGGTGGTCTCGGACGCGATCTACTTCATGCTCTCCACCCATGAGCAGTTCCGAACGTTCTCGCCCAAACCGCTGATTCTGCCCACCGACGGCGCGACGTGCCTCTTCGCCCTGTCGTGCGAAAGCCGCGCCGAGGTCGATGCGATGACCGACGCCGCCATCGCGGCCGGGGGCAAGTCACTGCATGACGCCGAAGACCACGGTTTCATGTACTCGCGCGCCTTCGAGGATCCCGACGGCAACGGCTTCGGGCCGATGTGGATGGAGCCTGCGGCAGCGTGATAGTCGAACGGGCGTGCACGCCCACGCCCTTCAGCACGTTGCCTGGAACACACTATCGATATAACTTTCGTACAACGAAGTGTCGATCGATCATCGCACGGGGGACATGATGGACGTGGTCACGATTTCGCCCAAGTATCAGGTGGTCATTCCACGCAGCGTCCGGGAGCGGCTGCAACTCGAACCAGGGCAGCGGGTGCAGGCCATCGTGTACGGAGACCGGGTGGAACTGATCCCGCTGCGGACCGCGCGCAGCCTGCGCGGCTTCGTGCGCGGGATCGACAGTCAGGTCGAGCGCGACGCCGACCGCGACTAGGGGACGGACATGGTCACCCGTGCCAAACTCAATGTGGTGGATTCGTCGGCGTGGCTCGCGTATTTCGCCGACACCCCGAACGCGGACACTTTCGCGGCTGCCATCGAGAACGAGCGACACCTCGTGACGCCCGCCATCTGCCTGCTCGAAGTATTCAAGGTGATCGCGCGCCAGCGCGGTGAGAGCGATGCGTTGCAGGCCGTCGCGGTCATGCAGCAGGGGCGCGTAATCGATCTCGACGCCACGCTGGCACTGCGCGCCGCGTCGCTCGCCCTCGAGCATAAGCTCCCGCTCGCCGACAGCATCGTGTACGCGACGGCGCGCGAACTCGGCGCCATCGTATGGACTCAGGACGCCGATTTCAAAGGGCTGCGCGACGTCGAATACGTGCCAACGTGAGCGAACGCGTCGCGAGGCGGTCGATGCCTTTGCGCGCATATGGGGCGGCATTGGGTGACGCGCCGGAGCATCACGAGCACGATGATCGACCAGGTACGAGCAGCGGCGCTCGCGTGGCGATACTTTAGGCAATAACGGACCGGTGGCTCGAGTGCCTCGCCGCACGCGACTCGGCGCGCCCCTTACCTCCCTTCCCCACCTGCCATGACACGCTCCACGCTCCGGCAGCCGGCCACGATCGTTGCCACGATCGTTGCCACGATGGCCGCCACGATGGCCGCGACGGTGCTCTGCGCGCTCACCGTCGCCCTCGTGCCGACCGCCCCGCTCCACGCGCAATCCCGCCCCGCGCAGCCCCGCACGGGCAATGTGATTCCCGGCATCGAAGTGCTGCTCACCGATTCGCTGCATCTCATCAAGGGGAAGCGCGTCGGTCTGCTCACCAACCATTCGGGACGTGACCGGAAGGGTACGAGCACCATCGACCTGCTGTTCAAGGCCCCCGGCGTGAAGCTCACCGCGCTGTATGGCCCCGAGCATGGCATCCGCGGCGAGGCCAAGGCCGGCGAGAAGATCAGCAGCGGCGTCGATGAAAAGACCGGCGTCACGGTGCATTCGTTGTACGGCGCCGTGGAAACGCCCACGCCCGACATGCTGAATGACATCGACGTCCTGCTGTACGACATTCAGGACGTGGGCGCGCGCGTGTACACCTATCAGTGGACACTCGCCCTGACCGCCGCGAGCGCTGGCAAGCCCATCATTATCCTCGACCGCCCCAACCCGATTCGCGCCGACCGGTTCGAAGGCAACATCCTCGATCTCAAATTCCGGTCGCTCGTAGGGCAGCACGCGGTGGCGCTCCGGTACGGCCTGACCCCCGGTGAACTCATGCGCTATCTCGTGGGCACCAAGGCGCTCAACGCGCAGGTTACGGTGATTCCCATGAAGAACTACACGCGCGCCATGTGGTTCGACGAAACGGGAATTCCGCGTGTGAATCCGTCGCCGAATCTGCGCACGCTCGACGCCGAGCTGCTGTATCCGGGCACGGTGTTCTTCGAGGGCACCAATGCCACCGAAGGACGTGGCACCGACGCGCCGTTCACGTTGATGGGCGCCGATTACCTCACCGATCACGTGGCGATCGCCCGCACCCTCAACGCGCTCAAGCTGCCGGGCGTGCGCTTCGACACGGCCACGCGCACCATCGAATCGGGCTACAAGTTCGGTGGGAAGACCATTCCCATGATCAAGGTGACCGTCACCGATCGCAACGCGGTGAAGCCGGTGGAGCTGGGCATCCGCATGCTGCGCGCGTTTTACGCCGCACACCCGAAGGAGTTCACGTGGCGTGAGCCCACGGTAAACGCCGCCGGCCGCATCAAGGGGATCGATCGCCTCGCGGGCACCGATCAACTCACGAAGGCCGTCGAAGCCGGCACCGAAGACGCGCTCATTACCCAGTGGAACGCCGACGCTGCGAAGTTCGCCACGCTGGTCAAACCGTACCTCCTCTACCGCTGAGGCCCATGCCGCGAGCGCGCCGCGAACTCACCCTCGCCGCGCTGTGCGCGGCCGCCTGCACCGCCTCGGCGGTGCTCTCCTCCACGAGGCTCGGGGCCCAGTCGCCCTCGGGCCTCGTGTTGCGTTCCCCGGCCTTGATCCTCGAGCTCTCCCCGACCGACGGGCACGTACTGGCGCTGCGCCACGGCGACGGTCGCCAGCGGGCAGGTGTCGCACGCGACTCCGTGGGGCTGTGGTCAATGGACCTCGTGAGCGGCACCACCACGCCCACGACGACGGTCGTCCGTGCTGCCGAGGCCGCCCGCTTCACGTCGCGTCGCATCGCGCAGGGCTATGCCCTGCAGTGGAGCGGATTCTCGCATCCCGCGCTGTCGCACCTGCGAGTGGACGCCACCGTCACACTCCAACGCGATACGACCACCGCATGGCGCATTGCCGTGCACGGCATCGACAGCGCCCGCATCGAACAGGTGCACTATCCACGAGTGTCGGGATTGCGCATCGAGCCGACCGACGAATTGGCTGTGTCCTCCTGGATGGGACAGCGCGCTCGTAACCCGGCGGCGATGTTCACCACATCGGCCGGCGCGTCGCGGCGCCACGAGTTCGTGTATCCGGGCTCGGCCTCGATGCAACTGTTCGCGCTTTCGAACGCCGATCAAGGCGGGCTGTATTTCGCCGCCGACGATACCGCGGCGTTTCGCAAACACTTCGAGTTCTGGGGAGAGCCCAACGGGCGCGTAGGCTACTCGGTGGCACACGTGCTGAGCGATCCCGGCACGCACGACAGCTATACGCCGGCCTACGCGGCAATCGTGGGCCTCGTGGCCGGCGACTGGCTCTCCGCCGTGGAGCGATATCGAGCGTGGGGCACCACGCAGTACTGGGCCCGGGAGAGTCGTCTCCGTACCGGCACAACCCCGGCCTGGATGCGCAACACGGGCATCTGGGAATGGAACCGCGGCACGTCGGACCACGTGCTCACGCCGGCCGCGCTGCTGCAACAACACGCCAAGCTGCCGGTGAGTGTGTTCTGGCACTGGTGGCATCAAGGACCCTACGACACGAGCTTCCCCGACTATCTGCCGCCGCGCGAAGGCGCCGAGCCCTTCACGCGTGCGGTAGCGACGGCGCACGAGCAAGGACTCAACGCCATCGTGTACATGAACCAACGCCTCTGGTGCACCAACACGCCCAGTTGGACGCGCGAGGGGGCGGAACAGTGGGCGGTGCGCGAGCGCGATGGCCGGGTGCGTCTCGAGACGTACAACGTGTTCAATCCGCTCCCCTGTGCCACCATGAACCCGGCCACGCCGTTCTGGCGCAACAAGTACACGGGAATCGCCGACACGGTGTTGAACCAGTACGGCATGGACGGCATCTACATGGATCAGGCGGTGCTCAGTCTCATGGACTGGAGCCCAAACCGTGGCCATCCGGTTGGCGGCGGGAACTACTGGATGCAGGGCTTCCGCACGCTGGCCTCCGAGCTGCGCGCCAAGAGCCACACGCGTCCCACCGGCTTCGCGGGCGAGGGTGGCGGAGAAAGCTGGATGCCCGACCTCGATGCGTTTCTCACGCTGCAAGTGAGTCAGGAGCGATACGCCGATCCCGCCAGCGGCTGGGAAGTGATTCCGATGTTTCAGGCGGCCTACCATCCGTATGCACTCACCTACGGCACGTACGGATCGCTCACGCTGCCGCCCTACGACGAACTGTGGCCCACGGAGAAGCGTCCGCCCACCGCGCTCATGCCACTCGACCTCAAGTTCGTACGGCAGTTTCACCTCGAACAGGCGCGCATGTTCGTGTGGGGCATGCAACCCACGATCGCCAACTTCCTCCCCGATCAGCTCGTGGAGCGACGTCGCGAAATCGAATATCTCGAGCAGCTGGCGCGTCTCCGGTACGGCCTGCGCGAGTTCTTCCAGACCGGTGTATTTCTGCGGCCGCCGCGCGTGAGCGTGTCGTCTGCCGAGTTGCTGCTATCACGCATTTCCATTTACGCCGCGCGACTTGGCGGGCCGACCGAGGCGCGCATCACCGTCCCAGAGGTACTCGCCGGCGCCTTCCGTGCCGCTGACGGTCGTGTCGCGGTGGCGCTCGCCGGCATCAATCTCGACACGCGCCGCATTCAGGTGACCATCGACCGGCGGTCATACGGCCTGCCCGCCGACACACGCATCGTGCGCCACGATGCCACTGGCATCTCCGAGCTCGGCGCAGTGGGCGACGCACCGCGCGTGCTCACGCTCGACATGGAACCGCTCCGTGGCGTGGTGCTGGAACTCCGCCGTAGCGATCGCGCGAAGAACGCCGCCCGGCGCTAAACGCGCCCCCAAATCGCAACAGGGCGTGGCGTCGAAACTCTCGACGCCACGCCCTGCCGTTTTACTGGACCGCTAACGAGCCGACCGCGTTACCAGTCGAGCCGCATGCCCACCTGTGCCATGCGAGCGGCGAAGGCCGCCGTGGGCACACCGAACGTCGCCTGCTCGGCGCCGGTCGACGTGTAGCGAGTGCCGCCGTACGACAGGTTGTTCTTCCAGTTGAACAGGTTGAACGCCTCGGCCGACACGCTGACCTTCTTGCCGTTCCAATTCAGAATCGGCCGGGCAAGGCGGATGTCGAC
Organism: Gemmatimonadota bacterium; assembly: GCA_947461225.1. Taxonomy (GTDB): domain Bacteria; phylum Gemmatimonadota; class Gemmatimonadetes; order Gemmatimonadales; family Gemmatimonadaceae; genus Gemmatimonas. Next base: position 8,735 of record CANHJV010000123.1, read on the forward strand.
GGTGCGATACCAGTTCTTCCATTCGTTCGCCGGCATCGTGGTGCGAATGCCGGTGGAGGACACCGTACCGCCGATGAAGTCATCGGTGAGGATGTTGTTGAGATTGATGTCCCGACCATCCGTGGAGAGGAACGGTCGCGGGCTCGCAATCGTGGTCACGCCGGAGAAGGTGAAGCCGAACGGCAGCGGTAGAATGTGCGAGAATGCCACACGATGCCGCTCATCGCCCGTGGTCCGCTGGCGATTGAACAGGAATTCGTACGCGAAGTTCGGCAACCCCGCCGTATCGAAGTCGCCCTGATACCAGCCCAGCGTATAGCCGAGGTTGAAGCGCGCTTTGCCACGCTGGTAGGTGGCCTGCAGCAGCACCGACGAATAATCCGACTGTCCGATGTCATCCCAGATCAGAATGTCGCCGTAGGCCGGCGTCAACTTGCGGCGGGCCGGCGTGACGGTGCGATCGAGGTAATTCGGATTGCGCTGGACGTACAGATTGTCCATGTGCTGACGCACATAATCCACGTTAATGCCAAACTCCGGGGTGAGCTGGTGCCCGATGCCAAGCGACATCTGCTTGGAGTTGGGCGTCTGCATGTCGTTGTCCATCAGGATCGGCGCGACGGCGGCCGTGGCGCCGGCGATCACACGCTGACGCAACACCGCGGGATCGCGGGTACCCGGATTGGCAAAAGTGTACGTGCGCCACGTGGAGTTGCGACGCTCCTGGAAGCCCATGAAGCTGGTGACACGATCGTAAATGATGCCGAATCCACCGCGCACGAAGGTGCGATTGTCCTTGAACGGGTCCCACGAGAAGGACGCGCGCGGCGAGAAGTTCCCGAGCTGATTCTTGCGGTTGCCGGTATTCAGGAAATTCTGAAGCGCAGGAATCGCCTTGAGCGTGGGGTCATTGGCCCAGGGTACCGTGTACTTGTTGTTCATCGTGTTGAACTCCACGTCGTG
>CANHJV010000124.1 GCA_947461225.1 Gemmatimonadota bacterium
AGGACGCGATCGCGCTCACGGTCGAGTGGGAGAGTCTTGGGAGCGGCCGCCGCGGCGTCGCCGTCTACACGGCCTCGTGGGTCGCGCCACGCGCCGATGTGCACTCGCAGCAGCGCTTCTTCTACATGGGCGCGGAGGGCGAGGTCACCGTCGACCAGGCGCACCGCGGCTACTCGGTCGCGACCGACGCCTTGGGCTTCGTGAGCGAGAACCCGCTCTTCATGAAGTACACGCCGACCGACGGCCGCTTCGCCGGCCAGGCCGGCTACGGCTACCGAAGCATCGAGGCCTTCATCGAGGCTGCCGAGGCCGTGACCCGCGGCGCCGCCCGCCCCGAGGACTTCGACGTGAGCCTCGCCACCGCCGCCACCGGCCGCACGGTGACCGCGATCCTCGAAGCCGGCCGCCGGAGCCTCGACGCGGGCGGCCTCGCCTTCAACCTGCGCTACGCGGATGCGGCGGCGCTCGATCCGGTCTCCATCGACCCGGAGTAGGTGAGGCGAGGCGCGCTCCTCATCTCAAGCGCCGGGGGCGGCTCGAGCACGGCGCTGTGCCCTCTGTGCAGGTGTGCGCTCTGCGCCGCTGTGCTCCCGTGCTCTCTCCCCGCGCCCGAGCGCGGTTCCGCGCGCTACCGCCGGACGATGGTCTGGAACGGCTTCAGCCCGGCGGCGGGTAGCGTGGCGACGAACAGGGCCCCGACCTGGCGGCCGAGGGCCTCACTGACGTCGCAGTCAAACCGATAGTGCACGCCGCCGTAGATCCGCGACACGCTGGCCTCCTTCACCCAGCTCTCCAGCAGCGGCTGTTCGCGGGGGAAGTACCAGGACAACACCGCCGCGGCAGCACTCGAGTACGACGAGTGCGCGCTCGGGTAGGAGGGGTGGTTGGACAGGGTGATCGGCATGGTGATGGCTGGATCCATCTGGTACGGGCGCGCCAGCAGGTAGCGGTATTTCGCCACCCACGTCACGATGCCGGCGTCCATCACGGCCTGATTCATCGTGGTGAGAATCGTGGCGCACTGCAGCTCGCTGACCTGGTAATGCACGCATAGATCGGAGGCGACGCCATTCCAGTAGCCGGGGGGCGTGGGGGTGCCGAGGCCGTAGAACCAGTAGTTGGCGATGGCGACTTGGGCACTGGTGCGCGTGTCGCTGATCTGCCGCACTTCGGCCAGCGCGGTCAGGAACGCCGGCGAATTGAGGGCGGGTGGCGGCGGCACGGTGATCGCGTCGGCCGATGACAGCAGCCACGGCCGCGCGTCGCCCCAACGCGGATTGACCGGCGCCTTACCGGCGGCGGAGACCCAGATGCCCTGACCAGTGGGGAGCGTCACCGCGCCGAGCAGGGCGGTGGTATCGCTGGCGCGCAGCCGCAGCAGGGAGTCGGCAATGAATTCGCCGAGTGTTTTCCCCGCAGCCAGTGCCGCCGGCGTGCCAGCCGTGGGCTGGCGCAACTCACTCTGCAGCGTGACCTGAATGGCGGCGGCTTGCGTGGGGGCCATCGCGGTGAGCACGCGCGACGACGCGTACCCCATGGCCGCCCGTCGCGACGTGAGCAACGTGTCCCCGATCCGCGCGAGCACGATGCGCTGCGCGAGGCTTTGCAACGCGTAGGCACGGGTGGCCGCAGGGGAGGTAAGTGGCGTCGCGGTGACCACGCGACGCGCCTCCGCGCTCCAGACCACGGTGGCCATGGGCGCGTACACCGGAATCGGCGCGGTACCCGCGCTGTCCGCGCAGCCCGCGAGGCCAAGGAGCGCGAGGCCATACGGGATCACCGCAGCGGCACGGACACGCGACGGTCGCGGCGTGTGGGGGGAGAGAGTGGGCACGGGGTCTGGATTTTCGAGGAGAAGAGGAGCGCGTGCAACGCCGCCCGCATCGACACACGTCATCGCCGGTCGTTTCGGACGTCGGTACCGGTGAGCGCGCGGGCGCATGGGGCACACCAGGCCCAACGCCATCGACACATTTGTAGCAGGAACATATTAGCGCCACCCCCCTCGCGTGGGGTTGATGTACCCCCGCGTCGTTTTGCGCGGCGAGACGCAACGCGCCCTTGACACATTCCCGTGGCGCGAATGCCGTACAGAGTGCCTCCAACGAGAAACCCGCCATCACGTGTGTGATGACGGGTCTCGTAAATCGTTGCGACGTATAGTCGGGATGACAGGATTCGAACCTGCGACCCCCTGAACCCCATTCAGGTGCGCTACCGGGCTGCGCCACATCCCGTCGCGGTATCCCACCCCGCGAACAGACTGAAGAACCTAATCCCCTCCCCCGCGTCAAACCAGTGCCCGACCGCCAGTTTCCTATTCTCTGAACGCGCAGACGCGCTCCCGCGTACTCTAGCAGTCTCTTCCTGCTGCCTGCCTCTGCTGAGTACTGCGTGATCTGCATAGTTCGTTGTGCCGCCCGTCTGCGTTCCACGGCTTCGCTCGCCCTCGCCCTCGCCGCCCTGTTCGGCTCCGCCACCCACGGCCTCGGCGCCCAGCCGTCGCCCAAGGTTGCGCGTGCCGTCCGCGTGTCGCGGGCGCCCCGCATCGACGGGCGTCTCGACGACGCCACGTGGTCGCGCCTCACGCCGATCGCCGATTTCGTGCAGCAGCAGCCCCGCGAAGGGCAGGCGCCGACCGAGGCCACCGAAGTCTTCATTGCGTACGACGACGAAGCGATCTACGTGGGCGCCCGCCTGCACCGGAAGGACCCGAAAGCGCTCGCCCGCGCGGTCACGCGACGCGATGGCTACGGCAACGCCGAGAGGTTCACCATCACTTTCGATCCGCAGATGGACCGGCGGACCGCCGTGGGCTTCGGCGTGTCGGTGGCCGGCGTGCGATCGGACTTCCGGCACACGCAGGACGATGACATGCGTGGACGCGAAAGCCAGTACGATCCCGTCTGGACCGCGGCCACCCAGGAAGATGCGAGCGGATGGACCGCCGAACTGCGCATCCCGTTCTCGCAACTCCGTTTCCCGAAAGCGGAGCGCCAGCGCTGGGGGCTGCAGATGGACCGCTACCTGCCCGACAAGAACGAAGACATCCAATGGGCCATGGTCCCCCCGCGCGAAACGGGCTACGTGTCGCGCTTCGGTACCCTGGAGGGGCTCGACGGCGTGTCACCCACACGCCCCGTGGAGTTCCTGCCCTACGTGGCCGGCGATGCCACGCGGCGCGCCACCGCAACCACGGCGAATCCGCTCAATCGCCCCTTCGCGGGTCGCATGGGCCTCGATGCCAAGACGGCCTTGGGCTCTAGCCTCACCCTCGACGCCACGATCAATCCCGACTTCGGGCAGGTGGAAGCCGACCCCGCCGAAGTAAACCTCAGCGGCTTCGAAACGTTCTTCGACGAACGCCGCCCCTTCTTCACCGAAGGAAGCGAGATGGTGCGCGGCAACGGCGCGCAGTACTTCTATCCGCGGCGCATCGGTGCGCCACCACATGGCTCCGCGACGGGTGACTTTGTCGACGTGCCACGTAGCAGCACCATCCTCGGCGCCGCCAAGCTCACCGGCCGCTTGCCGAGCCGCCTGTCGATCGGCGCGATCACGGCCGTGACCGCCTCCGAGCAGGCGCGCGTGTTCCGTATCGACTCGGGCGTCACGAATACCGTGCAAGTCGAGCCGCGATCCACCTACGGTGTGCTGCGACTGCAGCAGGAGATCGGGCGCCAAGCCTCGACCATCGGCGCGTCGTTCAGCACCGTGCAGCGCAGCGTCGATGGGCAGCCCACGCTGGCCAGCCTCCTCACGCGCGAGAGTTACTTCGGCGGCGCCGATTGGCGCATCCGTTTTCAGCAGGGCAAGTACGCCCTCAGCGGCTTCGTGGCGGGCACGTATGTCGCGGGCGATACGGCGTCGATCCGTCGGCTGCAAGTCGCCAACTCGCGGCTCTTTCAGCGCCCGGACCGGCGCGACGCGCTCTACGATCCGCTCAAGACCTCGATGTCTGGCTACTCGGCACAACTCCGCGCCGATAAGGACGCGGGCCGGCACATCTTGTGGGGCGCCGAGGTGAAGCTCGAGTCCCCTGGATTCGAGTTGAACGACCTGGGCCGCCTGCAATCCACGGACGACATCGAGTACAACGCCGACCTGCAGATCCGCGAAACCACCCCCAGCCGGTTCCTCCAGAATTGGCGGCTCGGGTTCGAGACGCGCGGCGCGTGGAACTTCGAGGGCACACACCAGCTGAACACGTGGTCGCAGAACAGCAGTGCCACGCTGAGAAATTTCTGGAATCTCAACGTGCGCTCCACGATCAACTTGCCCACCGTGGACGACGCCATCACGCGCGGCGGGCCGTACATGGGGCTCCCCCGTGAGTTCCGGCAGGAGTTCCGCGTGAACAATCCGTTCGGCGCCAAAACCGGCTGGCGCCTGAACGGCGGCTACGGCGTCGACGAGTTCGGCGCGTGGCGCCGCAATGTGTCGGGCCAAGTCACCCTACGTCCGTCACCTCGCGTGTCGGTGTCGATGGAACCCTCGCTGCAGTCTGGCACCGAACCGCGACAGTACGTGACGCGCATCGCGGGGGGAACACGCACCTATGGCAATCGCTACGTGTTCGCGTTCATCGACCGCACCACGATCTCCACCAAGCTCCGCGCCAACTACGCGTTCTCACCGAACCTGTCGCTCGAGGCCTACGCCGAACCGTTCGTGGCCAGCGGGCGCTACTCGAACTTCGGTGAACTGAGCGCCCCGCGCAGTCGCCTGCTGCGTGAGTACGGCACCGACGGCACGACCATCACCACCGATTCCGTAGGCACGCGCAGTATCACCGACGGCGCGTCGACCTTCACGATCAGCAACCGCGACTTCAACATCCTGTCGTTCCGCTCCAACATGGTGATGCGGTGGGAATGGACACCGGGGAGCACGTTCTTCCTGGTGTGGCAGCAGAACCGCCGCACCGCTGAGGCCTTCGGCGACCCGGCCCGTGCAGGCGACCTGTTCCGCACCACGCGTGCCGGCGGCGACAACTTCCTCGCCATCAAAGTGAGCTACTGGCTGCCCGTCCGTTTCGGTGGCCGCTCCTGAACTAACGGCGCGCGCTCGCCAGCGCGTCGTCCACCGCCTTCCGTAGGTCCTCCAGCGCCACCGGCTTCAGCAGCACCGCATGCGCCCGCGCCGCGGCGATCCGCTCCGGCGTGAGGAGAGGACTGAAGCCCGTGAGAATCAACACCGGCATATCTGGCCGCAGCGTGTGCACCGCCTCGGCCAGCATGTCGCCCGTCATGCCGAGCATCGTCTGGTCGGTGAGCAGCAAGTCCACCGCCGACGGCTGCTGTTGAATGAACGCCAGCGCGGCCTCCGGCTGCGAGAACAGGTGCACCACGTGTCCATAGTGCTGCAGCGCATGCTCCACCACGCAAGACACGACGGGTTCGTCGTCGACCAGCACCACACACGCACCGGCGTACGGACTCTGCTCGAGCACGTGGTTCGCCGTGTCGTCCATGGCACGACCGTATGCGATCGCGGCGCTCTCGTCCTCGGCCTCGAAGGCGTTCGTGCTCGCCGTCTCGTTGACGTCTTGATCCCACAACCCCTCGATCACGGCCCTCGGGAAGATCAGTTCGAAGGTGGTGCCCTGTCCGACCTCGCTCCTCACCTCAGCACGACCCAGGTGTGCGACCACGATGCCGTGCAGCACGGCCATGCCGAGGCCCATGCCTTCACCGGTCGGCGTGGTGGTGGAGCGCGGCTCGAAGATGCGATTGCGCACATCGGCCGACATGCCGTCGCCCGTGTCTCGGACCTGCAGCACCACGACCGCGCCGTTCGGCGCCGCCGCCGACTCGGGCTCGTGCCGTGACGACAGGGAGATGGTGAGCACGCCATCGGGTTTGGCGCGCATCGCGTATTCGGCGTAGGACACGAGATTGAGCAACAGCTGCTGCAGCTGCGTGGGATAGCCCATGACCACCTGCGCATGTTCCGCGCCCTCGATCAACATGGTCACGGTACGCGGAATCATGCGACGCAGCAGCGGCTGCAAGTCCAGCACGATCCGTGACAGGTTCACGTATTCGCGCGTGGGGGAGGACCGGCGGCTGAAGGTGAGAAGCTGCCGCACGACATCGCGCGCGCGATCACTGGCATCGAGGATCGCGCGCAGATTGTCCTCGTTGCTGCGTCCCTTGCGCAGTGCAGTCTTCGCAAGCTCGGCGTTGCCGCGGATGACGCCGAGCACATTGTTGAAGTCGTGCGCGACGCCACTGGCGAGCGTGCCGAGCGCTTCAAGCTTCTGCGCCTCACGGATCTGCGCTTCGGACCACGCCGTCTCCGGCTCGGCCTGATGCACCTGGGTGAGATCGCGGATCACGAAATGCCGGAGCACGCGCCCTTCCACCGGCACGTCGGTCACCGTGCACTGCACCGGGACGGCGTTCTCGCCGCAATGCACCGTGAACGTCTGCGACGGGGGGATCGCGGTGCCGGCGTCGGGGGGCAGCGGCAGCACGTCGTCCAACAATCGATCCTGCAGCGCCTCGGCGCTCGACACGCCGAACAAGGCGGCCGCCATCGCGTTGGCGGTGACCACGCGGCCGTCGTCCACGAGTAATTGCGCATCGATCGCGCGATCGAAGATCGTACGGAACATCCCTTCGCTGTCGCGCAGCCGACGCTCGCTCTCCAGCCGTTGCTGTGCGTTGCCGCGAATGCCCTTCAGCCGCCAGCGGATGGCGGCGATCACCGGGAGGAGCAACAGCACCGCGCCCACCCGCCCCATCACCGAACGATTCACGCGAATCCCGTGGCAGCGGCCCGTACGGCCTCGTCCATCGGCGGGAAGGTCGACTTCGTGGACTCGAGCGTTTCCACCAGCATTCGGGCGATGAGATGATTGCGCACCGCCTTGTCGTCTGACGGCACGACGTACCATGGTGCCCACGGCGTGCTGCAGCGTTCCAGCATCTCGCGATACGCGTCGGTGTAGGCGTCCCATCGGTCGCGGTCTTTCAGGTCGTCGAGCCGGAATTTCCAGTTTTTCGTGGGATCATCGAGCCGCGCCTTCAGGCGATCGTGCTGCTCTTCTTGCGACACGTGCAGCATGCACTTGCGAATGATCACGCCGTTGTCCGCGAGCATGCGTTCGAAGGTGTTGATGTGGTCGTAGCGGGCGCGCCACACGGCCTCAGGCGCCAGCGCTCTCACCCGGACGGCGAGTACATCTTCGTAGTGCGACCGATTGAACACGCCAACCATGCCGCGCGGCGGCACCACGTTGTGCACGCGCCACAGAAAGTCGTGACGCAGTTCGAGCGGCGTCGGCGGACCGAACGCCGCCACCTGCACGCCGGTGGGATTGAAGGCGCCATACACTGTTTTGATTACCCCGTCCTTGCCCGACGCATCGCGGCCCTGCAACACCAACAGCAAGGCGTGCCGTCCGTCGGCATGGAAAGCGGCCTGGAGCTCGGAGAGACGCGCCAGCAGCGCATCGGTGGCCGCCGCGAGCGCCATCTTGTCGACCGGGCCGTCAAGGCGCGCCGCTTTGCTCCCCAGTTTGATCTTGCCGCTCAGATCGACCGGCGTGAGCTGCAGGGAGGAGCCCCCGTTCGCCATCAGTGTGCCCCACCGATCGTGGTGGCCCGTCCCGTCATCTCCTGCACGGCGATCACGAAGGCGAGGGCGCGCGCCGGCGTCGGATCGTCGGCATCGAACGCGGTGGGCACGAGGGTGCGAAACTGTTCCACGGCTTGCGCGAATCGTTCCGCGTCCTGCGGCGAGCCGTCGGGGTCGGGGAACTCAATGCGGCCATGCGCGACCACACTGCGCCACTCGAGCCCGGCGGTGATTGCATCGACTTCGAAGGCAATCCACGGGTGATGCGCCAGCACGTTCACCTTGGTGCCGTACTGCGTTCGCCCGTAGATGTGTCCGTTCGCATACACGTAATGCAACGGCTCGATGTCGACGCGATCGCGAAAGCTGAAGGCGAGGCGGCCGACATGCTGCGACGTGAGCAACGCCTCGCATTCCGCCCGATCGAGTACGTGAACATCCGTCTGGTGCATCAGGCATCCTCCGTCGGCTCGAACGGCTCCATGTGAATCAGCACTCCCATGGCCGCCGGCACCCGCTGCCGGATCGCGGTTTTCACCATACCCGAAAGAATGTGCGCGTCATGCAGCGAAAGCGCAGGGTCGGCTTGCACATGAATGTCGACGTAGAATGCCGTACCGGATTTCCGGATTTTCAACTTCTCGATGGCCAGCACGCCCGGCGTGGTGCTGGCCGCATCGGCCACCGCGGCCAGCACCGCCGGTGCCGGCGCGCGGTCCATCAGGTCGCGCAGCGCCGTGCGCAGCAGCAGGCTGCCGTTCATCAGGATGACGCCCGCCGCCACGAGTGCGGCCCAATCGTCCGCCGGCTCCCAGCCCGGCCCGCCGATCAACGCCAGGCTGATGCCGATGAACGCCGCCCCCGACGTGATCGCGTCGGCGCGATGATGCCACGCGTCAGCCGCCACCACCACGCTGCCGGAGACATCACTGACCGCCTTGACGCGCTTGGCGAGCAGCTCCTTGACCACGATGACCATCGCCAGCACGAGGAGCGTCCACCAGGCCGGCGCGTGATGCGGCGTGCGAATCTCCGCGATCGCCTCGATGGCGATGCCGGTGGCGGCGCCGAGCATGAGGGCCGACACCGTCGCGGCGGCCAGCGCCTCAGCGCGCCCGTAGCCGAACGGATAGAGCTCGTCGGGGTCCTTGCTGGCAATCCGAAGCCCGCTCCAGACCACGAGTGACCCGATCATGTCAGTCGAACTCTCTACAGCGTCAGCCACCAAGGCGTACGAGTTTCCAAGTAGCCCGGCCACCAACTTGATCACCGCCAGCCCCGCATTGATCACCAGCCCAAGCTGCGCGAGGCGCTCGGACTGGGGAACAGGCGAACGGGGCGAAGGGTCCGAGCTCATCTTTGTGCGAGGTCGTGAAAATGAAAATGAAGGACCGATCGCGGTCGTTTTTCCCCGGCACGTCGTCCCTGTGACGGCCGTGGCATCATTTGTGTGATGGAGTCACGGTGGCCGGGAGTCTCTGGCGTTACAAGTTACCGACCGGTGCGTGCGGAAACACCTGCAACTCCTTGCTTCCCAACTCGTTGGCGGAGGCTAGTGCCCATGCGCCCCACAGCACACCTATTCGGGAGGGATATGCGTACCCTACACCAGTTCATCATTGGTGCCACGCTCAGCGTGGCACTTCCGGCGTCCGCCTTCGCGCAGCGTCAGGGCGCCATCGAGCTTGGCGCGTTCGGCCGCGTGACCAAGTTTGCGGACACACTGAAGCTGGATACCGGCCTCGGGCTTGGTGGTCGCGCCGGCATCTATGTGTACAAGAACTGGCTTCTGGAAATGGAGCTCAGCTACGCCGACGTGGACGTGAACCTGCCCCCATCGGGCGAAGCCGCACGGGACTCGCTGAACCGGGTATCCCACGCCCTCTGGGCGTACCGTCTCACCTACAATCACCCGCTGTCGGATCGCATCAGGCTGCTGGCCGGCGCCGGTTACGCGTATGACTCGTACGGGCGTGTGCGTCTCGTGGCGCCTCGTGGTGGTGGCCCCCAGGGC
>CANHJV010000125.1 GCA_947461225.1 Gemmatimonadota bacterium
GGTGAACATTCCGCTCGAACAGCCCCCCGTCGCGGGATCGGCATCCTGAGTCACGACACGCCCGCGGTGCTCGACCGCTTCCTCGCGCAGTATTTCGAACGCCACCCCGTGAACGCCACGTTCACGGGGCAGCACACGCATGACCATCGCCTCCCCGACTGGTCGCGCGACGCGCGCGACACCGACGTTGCGGAGCTGGCCGAACTGCACGATGCGCTCTTTAGCGCTTTCCCGCCGAAAAGCGACGCAGCCCTCGCCACCGATATCGATGCCGTCGACGCCGAGCTGGCGCGCGCGAACATCGATGTGCGCATTCTCGAAACGCAGAGTCGCTTCTTTCACGATCGCAATCCCGCGCTCTGGACCGGCGAGGCGATCTTCAGCGTGGTGTCGTTGTTGCTGCGACCCACCCAGCCGATCGAGGCCTGCACCGCCTCCATCAAAGCGAGACTCCGTGCGATCCCCGCGTTCCTTGGGGCCATGCCGACGGCCATCACCGAACCGGTACCCACGATCTGGATCGACCGGGCCACCCGCGAAGCGCGCGTATTCGCCGCGTTCCTGCGGGGCCAGCTGCGCCGCTGGTGCATCGAACACGAGGTCGCCCACGCGGACCGCCAGTCGATGAACGAAGCAGCCGCCGATGCCGCGCAGGCCTTCGATGTCGCGGCCAACTGGTTGTACCTGTTGCCCCGTGATGTCGACTCGGGCTACGCCATCGGTGTCGACGCCTACGACATCCTGCTGCAGCGCGGGCACTTCTGCGCACACTCGTCCAGCGCGCTGCTGCAGCGCGTGCTCGGTGAGATGCCCGCGGCCAAGGCGCGTTTCCATGCGCTCGCCACCGAGGTGGCCGGCTCCCCCGAGGCCCTCGGCGCTAAGCTTGCCGACGATCGCCCCACCGAAGCCGAGTATCTCGCCACCTTCACGTCGCAATTCGAAGCCTGCCGCGCCCTCGCCCTGCAGCACGATCAGGTCGAGTGGCCAGACTGGCCGTTGCGCTACGTGCCGATTCCCGCGTGGGCTCGCGACATCGCGCCGCAACTGTACTTCCTGTTCTATCGCTCGCCGGCGCCGTACGAGCCCCGCCCCGAGCATCGGTACCTCGTCACCCCCATCGACGACACCATCCCGCCCGATGACCGCGAACGCCGCCTCAAGGCGTGGAATCACAGCACCATTACGCTCAATCACGTCGTGCATCACGGCGCGCTCGGCCATCATGTGCAGAACGGCCACGCCACGCATCGGTCGCACTCACGGATCGGCAAGATCGCCGCTGTGGACTGCGCGAGCCGCATCGGCATGTTCTTGGGCGGCTCGATGGCCGAAGGCTGGGCGTGTTACGCCACCGAACTCGCCGACGAACTCGGATTCCTCACGCCGCTCGAACAGGCGGCGGAGCAACAGAGTCGCGTGCGCATGCTGGCGCGCGCCATCGTCGATATCCGTTTGCACACGGGCGAGTTCACCTTCGCTGAGGCCGTGGCCTACTACGTGCACGAAGTCGGCATGCCGGAGGCGGTCGCCATCGGCGAAGCCACCAAGAACTCCATGTTCCCCTGCACCGCGGTCATGTACTGGCTGGGCACGCAGGGCATTCTCGATCTGCGGGACACCATGCGCCAGCGGACGGACTATTCGCCGCGGCACTTTCATGATGCGCTGTTGAGCCGGGGATCCATCCCTGTGGCGCTCGCGGCGCGACTCCTCACGGCACACTCATGATGCGTTGGTCCGTACGCTCGTCTCGATGCGCGATCCGCTCTGCGGCCCTCGGCGTCGCCGCCGCGCTCTGTGCGTCACTCGCCGCCTGCGGCGGGGAGACGGCCCGCACCGGACCGTCGAATGATCTGCTCATCGTGGGCTACGATCGCGAGCCCGACACGATGAACCGCTACGCCACGCACATTCTTGAGGACATTCAGGCGGGTGTGGTAGAAGGCCTCGTCACCAATGACGAGGAACTGAAGATCATCCCCGTGCTCGCCGCCGAAATTCCGACCACGGAGAATGGCGGCGTGATCGTGCGCGCCGATGGCGGCATGGATGTCACGTGGAAGTTGCGTCCCGGTGTGAAGTGGCACGACGGCGTGCCGCATACGTCGGCCGATGTGAAGTTCACCGTCGATGCCATCAACAAGGGCGACTGGAAGCCTGAAAGCGTCGATGGCTTCGACCGCATTGCGTCGGTGGATACCCCCGACTCGCTCACGGCCGTCGTGCACTACAAGGAGGTATACGCGCCGTACCAGCTCCAGTTCGTGCGCGGCACGTTGCCCAAGCATGTCCTCGAGGGGCGTGACCTCAACACCGCGAACGACTACAATCGTGCACCACTCGGCACCGGCCCGTACAAGGTGAAGGAGTGGAAGACGGGCGAGTACATCCTGCTCGAGCGCGCCGAAGGCTACTGGCGTGGCGACGAGTATCCCAAAATCAAGCAGCTGCTCTTCCGCTTCCTCACGAACACCACCACGCGCATCAATCTTCTCAAGTCGGGTGAAGTGCACATGGTGGCGCTGGTCGCGTGGGACAAGGTGCGCGAGCTGGAGGCCATCGCCGGCCTGCGGATGAACCGCGTGGTCGGCAACGGCTACGAACACGTCACGCTGAACCAGAAGCATTTCACGCCGTTCGCCGATGTGAAAGTGCGGCAGGCACTGGCCCATGCGGTCAATCGCGATCTGCTCGTGCGCACCATTCTCGACGGGCAGGTATCCGTCGTGAACGGACCGATACAGCCGCTGTCCGCCGCCTACGAGCCGACGGTGCAATCGTACGGCTTCGATCCCGTGCGCGCCCGCACGCTGCTCACCGAAGCGGGCTGGGTGCCCGGCGCCGACAGCATCCGCATGAAGAACGGCAAGCGCCTCGCGTTCACGCTCATTACGCAGTCGGGCTTCGCGATCCGCGAAAACGTATCGCAGGCATTGCAGCAGGCGTTTCGTGACGTGGGCGCCGAGATGACGGTGAAGCTGCTCGATGGCACGACCATCAGCAGTGTGTGGTTCAGTGGAGACTTCGACGCGATGTTGCATTGGTGGCAGATGGGGGCCGATCCGGAACTCACCCTCTTTTTTGCGGGCGACCGCATGCCGCCGGCCGGCCGCAACATCAACTACGTGAACGACGCCGAGTTGTCGGCGCTGCTGTATCGCTCCGATCGCACCGCTGATGTCGCGCAACGCAATGCGCTGCTGCGTGACGCGCAGCGTCGCATCGCCGCGCTCGCCCCCGAGATCGTGCTCTACAACACGGCCAAGGTCGATGCCGTGCCCCGGTCGCTGAAGGGCTTCACCGGCAATCCGACCAACGCCGGTCCGTTCTGGAACGTGTACCAGTGGGAGATCGGCACGCCGTGATGCGTGGCGCCATGCAGGGCATGATCCTGCGGCGGGTGCTGCAGAGCGTCCCGCTGCTGGTTCTCATCTCGATGCTGGTCTTCGCGCTGCTGCAGGCGGTCCCCGGTGGTCCGCTGGCAGCGTATCTCGAGAATCCGAATGTGCGGCCGCAGGACATCGAGCGCCTGCGCGCCGCCATGGGACTCGATCGTCCGCTGGCGGCACAGTACGCCTCGTGGCTGTCGGCGTTCGTGCGCGGCGACTGGGGATACAGCTTCGCCGATGGTCGTCCCGTCCTCGACCGTGTCCTCGAGCGCGTGCCCGCGACGCTCGAACTGGTGGGCGCGAGCACCGTGCTGGCGCTCTGCGTAGCGCTGCCCGTGGGCGTGCTGGCGTCGGTGCATCGTCTGTTCGATCGCGTTACATCATTTGGCGCCGTAGCGGGCATCTCGCTGCCGGTGTTCTGGTTTGGCTTGCTGTTGCAGTTGGTGTTCGCGATCACGCTGGGGTGGCTACCGTCGTCCGGACGCACCTCGTTCGGCGCCAGTTCATTCGCCGACCGTATCGCGCATCTCGTGCTGCCGGTGCTAGTACTGGCCGCCGTGCAAGCCGCCGCGTGGTCGCGCTATGTGCGCCGAGCCATGCGCGAAACTATTGGCCGGCCGTTTATGAATGCGGCGCGCGTGCGCGGCGTGTCGGAGCGCGGCGTCTTGCTGCGTCATGCCCTGCCCAACGCACTCGGCCCGTTCGTGACCGTCGTGCTACTCGATGCCGCCATGATGGCATCGGGTGCCGTGGTCACCGAAAGTGTATTCGCCTGGCCTGGCGTGGGCAGTCTGTTCACCGAGTCGCTGGTGAAGCGCGATTATCCGGTGCTGATGGCGTTCCTCATGTGCGGCGCGATCGCCGTGATGGTGCTCAATCTGCTCGCCGATATCGCCGTGCGTGCCATCGACCCGCGCACGCGGGGCGCCGCATGAAGGCCGGGCCGCGCGGCGGCCTGCTCTTTCTCGCCACCCTCGTCGTGGCGTCGCTGTTGGCGCCGTATCTCGCGCCCTTCGGCGCCGACGCGCTCGATCTCGCCAATCGTCGTGCCGCACCGTCATTGCTGCACTGGTTCGGCACCGATGAACTCGGGCGCGACGTCCTCACGCGCGTGCTGGTGGGGGCGCGTGTCTCGCTCGCGATCGGTGTGCTCTCCGCACTCATGAGCGCGGCCATCGGTGTGGCGGTGGGCGCCGTGGCGGGATACGCTGGCCGCTGGGTCGACGACGTGCTCATGCGCGCCACCGACGCCATGCTCGCCATTCCACGACTTCCACTGCTGATGCTCGGCGCCGCCGTGTTACAGCCCGGCGTGCCCATGCTGATCCTGCTGGTGGCGGCGGCCGGATGGATGGAAACCGCCCGCGTCGTGCGGGCCGAAGTGCAGTCGCTGTCGTCGCTCGATTTCGTGCAGGCCGCACGGGCCATCGGCGCCAATCCGCTGGGCGTCATCGTGCGCCACATCATCCCGGGTGTCATCCCCGCCGCCACGGTGGCCACCACGCTCGCCATCGGGCGCGGCATCCTACTCGAAAGCACGATGAGCTTTTTCGGCGTGGGCGTGCAGCCGCCCACCGCCAGCTGGGGCAACATGCTGTACCAGGCGCAAACAGCGATGACCAGCGAACCCTGGCTCGCGATCTTCCCCGGCCTGTTCATCTTTGCCACCGTGCTCGCCTGCAACGCCGTCGGTGATGCCATCGGTTCGTCTCCCACTCAACGTCAGGCCGCTTGATGACTTTCCCTCTCCCGTTCGCTCCGCGTCGCATCGCCATTGGCGCCAACGCCCATGTGGGGATCGCCGAATCCATTCGCGCGCGTCGCCCCGACCTCGAGCTGCGCGGCAAGGTGTTCACCGACATCACCGCCGAGGATCTCGCGTGGGCCGAGGCCTATATCGGCTTCAAGCGTCCGCCGTCGGTGTCGGATATGGGGAACGTGCGCTGGATCCAGTGCACCGGCGCCGGCGTCGATTCGTGGATGGCGTCTGAGCTCGATCCGTCCATCCTGCTCACACGCAGCCCTGAGTCGTTCGGTCCGATGATCGCCGAGTGGGCGGTGTCGCGCATCTTCGCGATCCAGCTGCAGGTGCTGGAGTTGGCCGAAGCGCAGCGCGAACGCCGGTGGGCGCCGCGTGACATCGCGCGCGTGGCGGGTACGCGCGCCCTCGTGGTGGGCACGGGAGACATCGGCCGCGCCATCGCGTCGTCGTTGCACGCGTTGGGCGTGCACGTGACCGGCGTGTCGCGTAGTGGGACAGCCGATAGCACGGCGTTCAGCGCCGTGCACCCGTCAAGCGAACTCGGCAATCTCGTGGGCACCGCCGACTGGATCGTGGTGGCGGTCCCCGACACGCCGGCGTCGCGCGGCCTGATTTCGCGCGACGTGCTCTCGCGTTGTCGGGGTGCCGTGCTCCTGAACGCCGGCCGCGGTTCGGTCGTCGAAGAAGCCGCGTTGCCCGAGGCGCTCGACAACGGCTGGCTGCGCGCGGCGGCGCTCGATGTGTTCGCCACCGAACCGCTGCCGGCCGACTCGCCGTTGTGGAGCGATCCTCGCGTGATGGTGTCGCCCCACATCTCCGGCCTCACCACCATCGACGGCGCCGCGCATGGATTCCTCGAATGTCTCGAGTCGCTCGAGCGCGGGGAGTTGCCGAAGTGGGTGGTCGACCGCGAACGGGGCTACTGAGCCTGCGCCGTCGTCAACCGCGGCCACTCGGCGGCGGGCGACGCCTCGGAGCAAGCTGGGGACTCGACGGCCGTCATAAGCCGCTCGACGGAGCGTAACGGTTCAGCGGGTTGTCACAGGAACATTGGGACGAGAGTTGCGCTTTGTCCCTCCGGATGCAGTTTTCCAGATAACCGAACAACCGGCCGTTCTCCGATCTTCCTTTCCTTTCTCTCCCGACCATGATCAAGACGACGCTGTCCGCCGCGTTTCTCCTCGTGACGATGATCGCCCCGTCGCGCCCGGCCACGCCCAGCCCCCTCGACTTCGCCCTCGTCAACAAGACCGGAATGACGGTGACCCACGTCTACGTGACGCCGACCCATGAGGACCACTGGGGGGAGGACATCATGGAAGAGGACGTGCTCCCGAACAACCAGTCCGTGGACATCGAGTTCGACCGGAAGGAGACCACCTGCTCCTGGGATCTCAAGGTGACGGACAGCGACGGGGATGATGTGGAGTGGGAAGCGCTGAATCTCTGCAAGGCGTCGAAGATCACGTTGAAGTACGAGAACAAACAGCCGACGGCGATCATCGAATAGCTGCGGACCATCCGCCGGGCCGTCGTACCGGCAGCGCGGGTGACAAGCGTCGGTGGACAGTGAGAGGTAACCCTCCTACCGTCCACCGACGTTGCATTTTCCAGCGACCGTTGCTGCGGGATCGCGTCGAGGGCTGGACTCACCGCCACCGCGACTCCGGTAGGCGTCCCGCCACATGACCCACATGCCTCAAATCCCGCGGTCGTGGCCGTGGATGCCAACGGAGTGATTTCGGCCGTTGACGGTCCGCTAGTCGCGAATCCGCACCGCGCGCTGCCGCTCCCGATTCACCTCGAGCTGCAGCACGTCGGGGCGCGCGTAGTGCCCCATCGCATCGAAGTTCTGCCGCTCCTCGCGCACCCGCACATGATGCACGTCGGCGGCGATGATGCGCTCCTCGTGCGCGACCGGCGCCACCAGCCACACGGCATCGGGACCCGAAATACAGGTGCCCCCTTCGCCCATCACCTCGGGCAGCACGCGCTGTAACAGCGCGAAGTGCGGCGTCTGTTCCGGCACCTGATCGCGTCGCAGCAGCCCCGCTACCGACATCACGTACGACCGGCCCTCGCGCGCCATGAAGCGCGTGATCTCCTCGGTGTTGCGCACGCTCCCCGGCCACACCGCCACGTGCAGATCTTCGCCCTGTCCGTACAGACTGGCCCGCGCCAGCGGCATCCAGTTTTCCCAGCAGTTGAGCGCGCCAAGTGTGAAGGCGCCCACCCGGTGGGTGCGCAGGCCGTGGCCGTCGCCGGGTGACCAAGTCAGTCGCTCTTCGTACGTGGGCATCAGCTTGCGATGCACCGTGACCACCGCACCGGTGTCGTCGATCGTGACCACACTGGCGTACACGCTGTGCCCGCCCCGATCGAGCGGGCGTTCGATGATGCCCAGCACCACCGTGATCGCCCGCGCCTTCGCGGCCGCGCACACATCAGCCAGATGCCCCGCCTCGATCTGCACCGCCTGATCGAGATAATGCGCGTGCAGCGCCTTCTGCACCGACGAATCGAAGCGCGCACCGTCCGTCCATTCGATCCACCACGGATAGCCGGGCACGAACGCCTCCGGAAAGGCCAGCAGCTGCACACCATCGTCGGCCGCGGCATGAATCGCCGCGATCACCTTCACGAGCGTGCCGGCACGGTCCAGCCAAACGGGCGCCATCTGCGCGCCGGCGATACGAAGAGAGTCGGAGGTCATCACGAAGTCGGTTGGAAAAGAAGGCAGCCGGACTACTGATCCGGCTCGTGCAGGCGCACCACCATCCCAGGGCCGGTAAGCGGCTCGCGATCGAGACGCAGCTCAATGAACGTGGTGGTGAACGGATGAAAGAATCGCACGGCACCACCCGGTAACACGCTCGACAGATCCAGCGAGCCGTACCAGGTGCCGGCCCGGTTTGGTGCCTCCACACGTGCGGTGTCCACCATCGCGCCGGAATAGAGCACGCGCTGGGTCCCCGTGCTCGCGTACAGCTGCGCCGTGAGCCGTCGCGCACGCCCACGCAACACCGCCGAATCCTTCAACTGTGAAAGATTCACGTGAAAGCTGCGATAGCTCGGGTCGGCACCGTACACGTGTACGTCCTGCGTGAACGGCTCCAGTGTGGCGCCGTCGCTGAGACCGAGCTGCAGATTCCAGTCGCGAATCCCATCACCCCGTTCATCCACCGCCCGCACGACGAACTGCTGCCACGGCACCATGGCCTCACGCGTGGCGCGCACCGTGGTCTCGGCGCGTGCGCACCACGCGGTATACGAAGGGCTCGATGCCACACGTAGCGCATCGATCACCAGCTCTTGGAGCGCCAGCGGCGGCGCCGAGAGAATGCTGCCGTGATCCACGTTGGCGATCGGATGCATCGGCACGTCGTCCTGCGTCCAATCGAGCACCTGCACGCGCGCATCATCGGCGCAATCGGCCGAGAGATCGAGCACCACCTTGCGACTGTTCAACGCGCAGCCGGCCCACCGCACGGTCCCGTCGGTGCCGGGACTGTTCGCCAGCGCGCCCAGTCCGCGATAGCCGCGCGCCCCGCAGAACACGAACACGTACGGCGTGGTCCGTTTCGAGTCATAGAAGCACTCGCTACCGAACAAGTCGGTGTGCGACAGCTCCCAGCCGAACCGGCTCCCAAGCTCCAGGGCGTCGAGCACCTGATCGCCCGCCTCGAGAAAGTCGGGGCCCAGTTGCTTGCGCCCCTTCACCAGCGCACCCAGAAAACTGCGCCCCTTGTGCGCCAGCGGCGATCCGAAGGTGGCGGGGGCCAGCGCAATCACGTGCTTCACACGCGCGCGCCGTTGCGCGGTCATGCCGCGCCGAGTCAGCCACGCGCGCAATACCAGCATACCAGTGGAATGCACCATGACATCGAACGGCGCATCGTCGGCCAGCCCGACGCGCTGCCGGAGCACCTTCTCAAAGCCCTCGGCGATATCGGGCACCGACACATCGTTGGTCAGCGACTCATAGCTCACCGTACACAGCTGCTCCGGCGTCCATCCGGCCTCGCGCAACACCGTGCGCCACCGCGCGAAGGCGCTGCCATCAGCGCTGTACCCATGCAGCAAAATGAGCGGACGATCGGCCATGCGCGTGGTCGTTCGGCTAGCGGCTATGCGTCACGAGCCACGGGACGGCACGCCGCACCCCGTTCCCCACCATCAGCAGATGGCCCTCGTGGCGAAACAGTTCATACGTGGCGCCCGGCGTCGCCTTGGCGGCGGCTTCCACGCGCGCGGCGGGAATGATGGGGTCGAGTTCCGCGCCCACGAACA
>CANHJV010000126.1 GCA_947461225.1 Gemmatimonadota bacterium
GCCTGCGGGCGGCGGGCGCCCAGTTCGGCGTACACGAAGCCGCCGATGATGGCCACCACCGCCCCAATGCCCCACGCGGCCAGCGTGAGCGGCGCGGTGCCGACCCGCTGCGCCACCACCGACGGGGACAGAAAGATGCCGGAGCCGATGATGCCGCCGACCACCAGCATGGTGCCGGAGAAGAGGCCGAGGCGGGCGGCGTAACCGACCGGCTGGGGCGCGTGTATATCCATGGCGCCAAAGTGGTCTGTGTACATTTCCAGCGCTACCAGTAACCCCTCTTCGACTTTCCGAACCATGACTCTGCGGTATCGCGTCGGTTCCGTCACGACCGCCTGCCTGCTGGCGTTGAGTACCTCTGTCGGACTCGCCTCCGCGCAGAAGGCGCCGACGATTCCTTACGAGAAGTTCACCCTCCCCAATGGCCTCGAGGTGATCCTGCATGTGGATCGCTCGGTGCCGATCGTGGCCGTCGAGAACTTCTACAAGGTTGGCTCCGGCGACGAAAAACGCGGCCGCACCGGCTTCGCGCACTTGTTCGAACATGTGATGTTCATGGGTTCGCAGAACGTGCCTGTGGGCAAGTTCGACGAATGGCTCGAAGCGGCCGGCGCCAGCAACAACGGCTCCACCAACTTCGACCGCACCAACTACTACGAAACGGGTCCGTCGAACGCGCTGCCCCTCATGCTCTGGCTCGACGCCGATCGCATGGGATGGCTCCTGCCTACGATGGACAAGGACAAGCTTGACCTGCAGCGCGACGTGGTGAAGAACGAGCGCCGACAGAGCTACGATAACGTGCCGTACGGACGTGCCTACGAGACGATCCTACCGGTGATGTTCCCGTCGAATCACCCGTACTCATGGCCGGTGATCGGGTCGCTGGCCGATCTCAGCGCCGCGTCGGTGACCGACGTGAGCGATTTCTTCCGGCAGTACTACGCGCCAAACAACGCCACGATCACGATTGCCGGTGACTTCAACGCTGACTCGGCGAAGACCTGGGTGCGGAAGTACTTCGGCAACATCCCGCGCAATGCGGACATTGCGCGGCCGGTGGTGCCCGCCGTGTCCTTGAAGAAGGACACCGTGATGATGATGGAAGACCGCGTGCAGCTGCCACGCGCGTATTACGTGTGGCACAGCGTGAAGACCTTCAGCCCCGACGACGCCGCGCTCGATGCGCTCACGGACATCATTGCCGGCGGCAAGAGCTCGCGCTTATACCGCACGCTCGTGTACGAGAAGCAGATCGCGCAGGATGTGAGTATGGGCAACAGCTCGAGTAAGCTCGATGGCATGATCATGCTGACGGCCACCGCCAAACCGGGCGTGCACCCGCGTGAGATCGATGCCGAGATCGCCAAGGTGATCGCCGACGTGGCTGACCGCGGTGTGACCGAACGGGAGTTGGTTCGCGTGAAGAATGGCATGCGGGCCAGCACGATCGATCGGTTGTCGAGCGTGCTCGGCAAAGCCACGCAGCTCAGCTACTACAACTATTTCGCGGGCACTCCGGACTACATGGCCAAAGACCTCGAGCGCTATGAGTCGCTCACGCTCGCCGACATCCAGCGCGTGGCGAAGCAGTACGTTGCCGGCCAGCCGAAGATCGTGCTCACCGTGGTGCCGGAAGGCAAGAAGGACCTCGCCTTGACGGCAGGAGACCTCCGCTGATGCGCCGCACCCTGATCATTCTGGCGTCGCTGGCGTCGGCGCCGGTGATGCTGTCCGCGCAGGCCGTAGCGGCGCAACCGGCATCCACCACGCCGCCCACGCTGACCGCACCGAAGCCGCTCACGCTGCCCAAGATCACGGAACGCGTACTTCCCAACGGACTCAAGCTCGTGATCGTCGAGCAGCATGAGATTCCGGTGGTGGACGCTTCGTTGGTGATTCGCACCGGCGCCGAAGCGGACCCCAAGGGCAAGGCCGGTCTGGCCACGCTCACCGCGAACCTGCTCGACGAAGGGGCCGGCGCGCGTGATGCGCTCGGCCTGGCGGAACAGATCGGCTTCCTCGCGATTGGGCTGCGCACCAGCGCGGCGTTCGAGCAGAGCACGATCGCGATGCACTCCACCAAGGCCACGCTCGACAGCGCCATGGGATTGATGGCCGACGTCGTGCTGCGTCCCACGTTCGCCGAGAAGGAGTTCCTCCGTCTCAAGAGCGAACGCACCACCGGCTTGCTGCAGGAGCAGGATCGCGGACCGGCCATGGCCGACCGCGCCTTCGCGGCGCTGGTGTATGGCGAGGCGCATCCCTACGGCCAGAGCACCATCGGCACCAAGGAGAGCACCGAGAGCCTCACGCGCGATGACGTGCAGGCGTTCTGGAAGACGTGGTACCGCCCGAACAACGCCACGCTGGTGATCGTCGGCGATCTCTCGGTCGCCGAGGCGGAAGCACTGGCGCGTCGCACGTTTGGGGCATGGACCCGCGGCCCGCTGCCCGCGCTCGCGGCCAAGCCGACGCCGGCCAGCGCCGGCGGCAAGGCAACCACCGTCTACATCGTGGACAAGCCCAAGGCGGCGCAGTCGAGCTTCCGCCTGGGCGGACTCGGCGTGGCGCGGAGCACGCCCGACTACTACCCGTTGATGGTCGTCAACACGGCGCTCGGCGGCTCATTCACGTCGCGCCTGAACAACACGCTGCGCGAGAAAAAGGGCTACACCTACGGGGCCGGTTCAAGCTTCACCATGCGCAAAGAGGCCGGACCGTTCCGCGCGAACGCGGAGGTGGTATCGGCCAAGACGGATTCCGCGCTGATCGAGTTCATGCGCGAGCTGAAAGCGATTCGCGATCCCCTGCCCGCCGACGAACTAGCCAAGGCCAAGCGCTACCTGCAGCTTGGGTATGCCGAGAACTTCGAGTCCACCGGAGACATCGCGGCGCAGCTATCGCAGTTGATTCCGTACGGCCTGCCACTCACCACGCTCGGTGCCTTCAACGCGGGCATCGGCTCGGTGACGGTGCAGTCCGCGCAGCGGGTGGCCACCAAATACCTCGACCCCACCAAGATGACCATCGTAATTACGGGCGATCGCGCGACGATCGAACCCACCCTCAAGGCGACGGGCATCGCGCCGGTTGAAGTGCGTGACGCACGCGGCCGTCCGGTGATCACCCCGTGATGCGCCGCCTGATCCTCTCCACGGTTCTGGCCGCCAGCACGCTGGCCGTCGGCGCCTGCCATCGCGCGCCACCGCGCGCGATGCCTACGCCGAATCCGGCGAACATGCTCGTGACCACCGCCTGGCTGGCCGAGCACCAGAACGATCGCGATCTCGTGATGCTGCACGTGGGGACCAAGGCGCAGTATGACAGCGGGCACATTGTGGGCGCGCGCCATACGACGCTCGATGAGGTGGCACTGCCCACCGTGCCGGGTGGACTCACGCTGCAGCTGGCCGGCGTTGAGCAACTCACCGCATGGGCCGTGCGCAACGGCATCGGCGACCGCACCCGCGTGATCGTAATCCCGCACGATGGCGCCCTGCAATCCGCCACGCGCGTGTTCATCACACTGGCGTATCTGGGCGCGATGGATCGCATCTCGCTGATGAACGGCAGCTATCAGGCGTGGAAGAGCGAGTCGCGTGCAGTCACGACCGCCGCGCCGGCAGCGGCGGCAGCGGTGACGCTCACGCCGAAGCTGCGTCCGGATATCATCGCCACCATCGCGCAGGTGGAAGCGGCCACGAAGGACAACACGCGGCACATCATCGACGCGCGCCTCACGCGCTTCTACAACGGCGACGGCGGTGGATATCCGCGTCCGGGTCACATCCCGACGGCGGTGAACGTCCCCTTGTCGAGCGTCAGCACCAACGGCTACGTGAAGCCGATCAGCGAGTTGAAAACGTTGTTCGTCGACGCGGGCGTGGACCAGAGCAAGCCCGTGATCACGTACTGTCACATCGGGCAGCAGGCCACGCTGTTGTGGTTCGTGGCAACGATGCTCGGGCACGATGCGCGCATGTTTGACGGATCGTTCCAGGAATGGAGCGGCACGGCGCGCCTGCCGGTGGTGGGACCACCGGGGAAGTAAGTCAGGATGGATCGAGCGGCGTGGTCGGCACGGGGAGGTCGACCACGTCATACAGATCGAGCTTCGTCAGGTTGATGGAGGCCGTGCCGTCCGATCGCGTGGTGTTCAGAATATTGCGAAACTTGGCGCCCCACACGACCTCGCTCGCGGTCATCCCCCACAGTGGACTTCCGGGGGTGATCGGGTGCACCAGCGTCCAGGTGGCCGGCAGGAAGCTCACCGACCGTCGATCGAGCGCGAGCGGACAGTAGCGACGTTCACCCGCACCGACGCCGGCGTGCCGCATCGTGAGCGTGACCTGCGCGTCGAGCTCGATCAATTCGTTCCGACGGCGGTTGGCGATGCGAAACATGAACGCCGTCCCGTCGTTGAAGGGCGCGATCACCGCCATCGTGCTGAGCTGCAGCGCCATCGTGGGGCGCGCGAAGCGGGCGAAGAGCAGCCCCGTGATGAGCGCTTGCGCCAGCAAGCCGATCAGCGCCTCGACCGTGACGAGCAGATTTCCGGCGATGCCTACGGCGACGATCGTGCCGTAGCCAATGGTGGCGAAGGTTTGCACACTGAAGAAAAACGCCCGCCAGAACACGCCACCCACGTGATCAGCGGTCACGCCGTTCAGCCCCTCGCGGCCGAGCAGCATGAAGAGCACGGCGAGAGGCCTTCGCGCCGGACACTGAACGTGCCATCGGCATTCAGCAGGCGTCGGCCGCGCGCGTTGGAGAGGTCACGGCCGAGGCCGAAGTCGCCCTTGTCTTCGCGAGGCATCGGGGGAGGGATCGATGACATCCACGAGAATTTAGCACGGCCGGCGGCTATCCTACGTTCATGAAGATTTTCGCTTTTCGCCCCGACGGGTTGTGAACCTGACCCGCGTCAACGTGCCGGCGCTGGTCGCCCTGTGGGCACGAGGCATCGACGACGCCGCGCGTACGGGGGGCTCCGTGCTTTCCGGCGAATTGCTTTCGGTGCGTCATGAAATTGCGCAGCGACTACGGGTGCGCCCGGCTAGCGCGGAAACACGCGACCTACTGAAGGAGTTCGACGACGCCTTCCGTGCGATCACGACGGAGAGTGCGGCGTGCGTACACGGGGCTGATCGCGCCGCCGCCGAAGGATGGACGGCACAACGCGAATGGTACTTCTGGCGGACCGCACCGGAGGCGTAACGTAAGCCGCTGGCCTGGCCGGGTTGGAAGCCGTCGCCGATCCGCGTAACTTTGAGCGTCTGCGCGGCCCCGCTTGGGCCGCCGATTCCCTTTCCGGAGTGCACGTGACCGCTGCTGCCGACAGCTCGATCGCTGCCGCGACCACGCCACTGATCGGTGTGGTCATGGGTAGCGCGAGCGATTTCGACACGCTCGCCCCCGCTTGCGAGATTCTCGCCGAGCTGGGCATCCCCTACGAGGCGCGCGTCGTGTCGGCGCATCGCACCCCCGACTGGCTGTTCGAGTACGCCGAAACCGCGTTCCCGCGCGGGTTGCGGGCGATCATCGCCGGGGCCGGTGGCGCCGCCCACCTGCCGGGGATGTTGGCGGCGAAAACGCTAGTGCCCGTGCTTGGGGTGCCCGTGGTGGCGACGCCGCTGAATGGCATGGACGCCTTGTTGAGCATCGTGCAGATGCCGGCCGGCGTGCCGGTCGCCACCTTCGCCATCGGCAAGCCGGGCGCGGCGAATGCGGCGCTGTTCGCCGCGCAGTTGCTGGCTGCCGGCGATGCCTCATTGCGCGACAAGCTCGACGCGCGTCGGACGGCCAAGGCCGCGGAAGCACTCTCCCGCCCGCTAGCCGCGCCGAACGCCATCGCGCCGAACGACTTTATCCCCTCCGCCACGTGACGCCGATTCTGCCGGGAGCCACCATCGGATTTCTCGGTGGTGGACAGTTGGGACGCATGACCGCGTTCGCGGCGCGCTCCATGGGGTACGACATCCAGGTGCTCGATCCCGATGCGACCTGTGCGTCGCGCGCCGTGGCCTCACGCACGATCACGGCGCCCTTCGACGACATTGCCGCAGCTGTCGAGCTGGCGAAGGGATGCGATGTCGTGACGCTCGAAATCGAGCAGATTCATCCAGATGTGCTCGATGCGGTCGCCGCGCACACCGCGCTGCGGCCAGGGCGTGCGCCGGTATACATCATCCAGGATCGTATCCGCCAGAAGCAGTGGCTGCAGGCGCAGGGCTTCCCGCTCGGGGCGTTCGTGGCCGCCACCTCGGCCCACGACGTGGAAGAGGCTGTGCGCACGCACGGGGCCTGCATCGCCAAGTCCACGCATGGCGGGTATGACGGCCGTGGTCAGGTGCGCCTGCATGAACCGGCCCAGGCCGCCGGCGCATGGGATGCCCTTGGTGGTCGCACCTGCCTCGTGGAGAAGATGGTGTCGATCGACTACGAAATCTCCGTCATGGTGGCGCGTCGACCGGGGGGCGAGATGGCGGTGTATCCGCCGTCGCGGAACCACCATACGAGCGGCATTCTCACGTGGGCGGTGGTGCCGGCGATCATCCCATCGGCTATGTCGGACAAGGCACAGGCGCTGGCCGCTGGCATTGCCGAACGGATCGGCATCGTGGGGCTGCTCGCCGTCGAATGTTTCGTCACCACGGACGGCGAGTTGCTGGTGAACGAGCTCGCGCCACGTCCGCACAACACCTATCACCACAGCGAGCGTGGACTCGCCACCAGCCAGTTCGAACAGCTGGTGCGGGCGGTGTGTGACTTACCGCTGGGCAGCACCGACGTGCACGCGCCATCGGCGATCGTGAACCTGCTGGGCGAAGTGTGGCTGCAGCACGAGCCGCCGCACATCACGCAGGCACTCGACGTGCCCGGCACGCGTGTGCACTTGTACGGCAAGGCCGACGCGCGCGGCGGCCGGAAAATGGGACATCTCTCCGCCGTCGGCGAGAATGCCCAACAGGCCCTCGGGCGCGTGCTCGAGAGCTACCGGCGTCTGTCGCCGGCCACGATTGCGAGCTTCGACGTGCACGAACCCGTGCTCGCTCGCTCCACTAACTGACGCGACGCATGTTTCCACGCGATTTCTACGAGATTCTGCACATCATCGGCATTGCCATGTTGTTCGTCGCCATCGGTGGCGTCGCGACACATGCGGCCAACGGCGGCACCAAGTCCAGCAGCTCCACGCGCCCACTGGTCGGTTCCATTCATGGCATCGGGGCGTTTCTCATTCTGCTGGGTGGCTTCGGCATGTTGGCCCGCCTCGGCTTCCTGCACGGCGCCAACTTCCCCGGCTGGCTCTGGGTCAAAATCATCGTGTGGGTGATCCTCAGTGCCGTCGTGCTCCTGCCGTACCGTCGTCCCGGACTTGCCAAGCCGTTCTTACTCGTGCTCCCGCTGCTGGCGGGGGTCGCTGTCTACATGGCGCTCTACAAGCCGTTTTGATTCGTGCGGACAGCGTGATCCCCTAGTCGCCGAGGCGCGCACGGCTGTGAATGTTCTCGTGCTCAACGTCGGCTCGGCGACGCTCAAGTTTCAGGTGGTCGTGACCGATGCCGATCGCATCGCCGCCGACCGTGATGAACGACTGATCCGCGGACAGATCGAGCGGATCGGTGGCGAGTCTATCATCACCATTCGCGGCGCCGATGGCGCATCACGCACGCGCACGGCGCCGTTGCGCGATCTGCGGGCCGCCGTCGACTGGCTGGTCGGATTCGTGACCTCCGAGGAGAGCGGCACCGGACTCACGGGTCGCGGGGAACTGCATGCCGTGGGGCATCGGGTGGTGCATGGCGGCGAACGATTCCGCCGGAGCGTCGCCATCGACCGTAGCGTGCTGCACGGCATCGAGGACACGATTGAACTCGCGCCGCTGCACAACCCGCACAATCTCCGTGGCATCGAGGCCGCGCGCGCCGCACTCGGCAGCGGCGTGCCGCAGGTGGCGGTGTTCGATACCGCGTTCCACCACACGCTGCCGGAACACGCGTACCTGTACGCGATTCCGTATCCACTCTACCGCCGGCACAAGGTGCGCCGATACGGGTTTCATGGTACCTCGCATCGTTCCATTGCGTATCGCTGGCGCACGCTGACCGGCCGCGATCGCGACGACGTGCGCATCGTCACCCTGCATCTCGGCAACGGCTGCTCGGCGTGTGCGATCAAGGGCGGCGAGTCGATCGATACCAGCATGGGCTTCACACCGCTCGAAGGCCTCGTGATGGGCACACGGTCGGGCGACATCGACGCCGCGCTGCTGGATTACATCGCGGCAAAGGAAGGCCTCACGCTGCCGCAGGTCGAAGCGCTGCTGAACAATCAGTCGGGACTGCTGGGGATCTCGGGACTCACGAACGACATGCGCGACTTGCTCGCGGAAGCGCACGAACATCAGGATCGTCGCGCCACGCTGGCCATTGAGATCTTCTGCTATCGTGCACGCAAATACGTTGGGGCCTATCTCGCGGCACTCGGCGGTGCTGACGCGATCGTCTTCGCCGGAGGGGTCGGGGAGAATTCTCCCGAAATCCGTCGACGGATTTGCGACGGACTGCAGTGGGCGGGGTTGCATGTCGACGCCGCGGCGAACGACACGCTCGTGGGCGGCAAAGAGGGCCGCTTCTCAACCAGTGCGTCGTCCCTGGCAGCATGGGTGGTACCCACCGACGAAGAGTTGTTGATCGCCCGCGATACGTTCCGCGTGATTGCAGGTGTTGAGCCGACCTGAGGTATTCCGCCCGTGAGGGCTTGCAGATTTCTCGACAGCGGACGATACTGAATCGTGCGCGGCGGTTTCCCCGATTTGACGGGCCGCGTACTCAGTGCCTGTGGCACTGACTATCCGTCTAAGTCGAGGTCCTGACGGCCTGCGACGAGAAATCGGCGCGGGCCGTCAGTGTTTTCGGGTCACTCGAAGTAGGCGTATCGCTCGTGCGGGTCGAACAGCAAAACTGAAGGTGAAGAGCCATCGGCGTGCGCCGGTGTCACTTCCGTGGTGATTTGCCGCCGATTGCCGCCACGTTAAAGAAGGAGCTAAACTGCGATAGCGCCCGGCGGCCATCTATCCGCCCGGGCGCGTTCGTGTTGTTGGGCGGCACTCACCCCTCCTGGAGAGTGCCACGATGTCCGATTCCATTGCCGCCACGCCGCGTCCACTCGCGGTCGACACCCTCGCCCTGCACTTGGGCCAGGAAAAGCCGGACGGTGCCACCGACGTCTTCGAGCAGCGCATTGCCGCGCTCGAGGGTGGCGTGGCCGCGGTGGCCGTGGCCAGCGGACAGGCCGCACGGACACTGGCCTTGCTGAACCTCGCCGA
>CANHJV010000127.1 GCA_947461225.1 Gemmatimonadota bacterium
CGCGCTTGGTGGCGTGCTGGTCGGCTATGGTGCGCGGTTGTCGCGCGGTTGCACCTCCGGTCACGGGATCTGCGGCATGGCGTCGCTCAAGCTGCCATCGTTCCTGGCGGTACTGACCTTCATGGCGACGGCGTTCATCACGGCGAACGTGATGACGCGCCTTGGGGGGGAGCTGACACGATGCTGAAATCCGCCCTCGGTGCCGGCGCCCTTTTCGGATTCGGCCTCGCGTTTTCCACGATGATTCAACCCCGCGTCGTGCTCAGCTTCCTGCGCTTCCAGGACATGGGACTGATGCTGGTGCTGGGCGGAGCGGTGGTGGTCACCTTTTTCGCCTATCGCTTCGTGCCGAAGCTCCTGCGTACGCCGCTCTTGGGCGGTGTGTTCGGCGCACACGAATCGGTGATGGACCGCTCCACGTTCATCGGCGCATCCATTTTCGGCATTGGCTGGGGTATCACCGGGGTGTGCCCGGGGCCGGCGATCGCGGGGCTCGGTGCCGGCAGCTGGGAACTGCTGTACGCGATCGGCGGTATCGCTCTCGGCGCGTTGCTGCACGGGTTCACGGCGTCCGTCATGCCGCCTGCTCCGAAAACGGCGGGCGGGCGTTAGCTCAGCAGCTCGCGCGTGGCATCATGGGTTGGATGCGTGAGCACCTCGACGGCCGGCCCCTGCTCGGCGATCGTGCCATGCGACAGCACCACGACGCGGTCGGCAAAGCTTCGTGCGAATTCGGCATCGTGGGTCACGATCAACAGCCCGCGTTGCTGGGCGGCCAGGGCGCGAAGCGACTCGCCGAGCGCCCCCCGACGCGCTGGATCGAGCGCCGACGTGGGCTCGTCCATCAGCAGCAGCTGCGGATCGGGGGCCAGCGCGCGCGCGATCGCCACGCGTTGCGCTTCGCCGCCAGAGAGTTGCCGCGGATAGGCGTTGGCGCGGGCCGACACGCCGAGCGACTCGAGTAGGCGTGTGGCGGTCGCGGCCGCGCTGGCGCGTGACTGCCCAAGGGCGTGCACCGGCGCCAACATGATGTTTTCGTGTGCGGTGAGATGCTCGAACAGGGCGTGGCTCTGGAACACCACGCCCACGCGGCGCCGCAGTGCGCGGAGCTGCGACTCAGGTGGTATCGCGCCGGGCTGGAGTGCCACGCCGCCGATTTCGACGGTCCCCGATGCGAACGGCTGCAACGCGGCCACTACCCGCAGCACCGTGGTCTTCCCAGCCCCCGATACGCCCATCACCGCGCACACTTCGCCCTCGGCGACATCGAGGTCGAGTCCGCGCAGGATGGCGTGTTGGCCGCGAACGGCGTGCAGCGCGCGTACACGCAAGGCAACTTTTCGACTCATGCGATCGTCCATTGCTGCTCCAGCCGACGAGCCATTCGCGAGAGCGGCAGCGACATCGCGAGATACACGAGGGCGCAGAGCGCCCCCGGAATCGCCCAGCTGCCGGCATTGGTGGCATAGATCGCGGTCTGCTTGGTGAGCTCCACCACCGTGATCACAGACACCAGCGAGGAGTCCTTGAGCAGCGCCACGAAGTCATTCGTCATGGGCGCCAGCGCGAGTCGCAGTGCTTGGGGTCCGCGCACGAGCCGCAAGATCTGTAGTTCGGAAAGGCCAAGCGTGCGTGCGGCTTCGAGCTGCAGCGTCGGAATGGCTTCGAGCGCGGCTCGATAGATCTCCGACTCATAGGCGGCGTAGTTGAGACCGAGGCCGATCACGGCGGCAGCGAAGGCCGGGAGTCGCACCACGTCCGACAAGCCGTAGTACAGTACGAACAGCTGCAGCAGCACCGGCGTGCCGCGGATGATCTCCACGTACGCGGTGAGCAGGATGCGCAGCGGCCGCGCACCGTACACGCGTCCGGCGGCAAGGCCGATGCCGATGGTGATGGCGAGCACCATCGCGAGTACCGACAACAGCAGCGTGATCACCGCAGCGCGCAACAGCGCCGGAAGATAGGTCGCGATCGCGCTGGCGGTGTGGCGTCCGGCGGTGCCGGTCTCCGCGCGCGGCACGGAGTCCTGCAGCACCTGTTGTTGAAACGCGGCTTGCTGGGCATCCCACACGTTCCACGAGCGGAAGACGCGCTCGAGGGACCCGTCGCGCATGCGGGCGCGCAGCGTGGCGTTCACCGCGTCGCGCAGCGCGCTGTCTCGGGCGGCCAGCACGGCCACGTAGTGGCCGCGGGCCAACGCTTCGGGGTGAATCACGAAGCCGCCAATGCGACGCAGCGAGCGTTCGGCGAGCACATGGTCGAGCAGCACGGCATCGACGCGTCCGCTCACGAGATCGCTGTACGGATGCACGTCATCATCGTACGACACCGGCATCACGCCGTGCGCGTCCTTGGCAGCGAGCACCATATCCCAGGCCATCGTGGAGCCCAGCGTGGCCACCCGGCGACCGCGCAGGTCGGCCAAGGTGTGGACGCGCGCGCTGTCCGCGGCGCGTACGGCGAGCACCTCACGAAACTCGTAGTACGGCAACGACACGGCGAAGCGCTCGTGCAGCGCCGGTCGATCCTCGAGGCCGGACATGCCGATCGTGAAGTCGCCGCGAGCCACCGACTGCTCGATGGATGCCCAGGCGACCTGAACGAACTGTGGTTCGCGACCGAGGCCCTGTGCGATCATCGTCGCGATCTCGACATCGAAGCCGCGCAGTTTGGTGGGGTCGGCCGCGTCGGCTTCCACGAACGGAGCGCCTCCCTCGGCATCGCCGCCCCAGCGCAGAGGCTTGGCGCTCGTCGGTACGGCCGATGTCGAGGATGCCGGCGGTTCGGCACAGGCCCATGTCGCCACGAGCACCGCGGCCATCGACAGCAACCGTGTGGCGATTCGGATCATGCAGCGGGGACGAGGGGAAAGAATGCGCGCCTCGACAAATTATCACTCGCGGCGGCCTTCGGTCGACTAGCTTTCATGGTGACTCAGATTCCGACGACACGCCCGGTGACCCTCGATGTGCAGGTCACCCTGCTCCATCCCGACAAGTCGCTCGCTGCCGGCGTGCCACTTCGTGTGATCCTTGGTACCGCCGCCGATTGGCAATCGCCCTTGGCCGGGGACGAGATGGTCACGGGTGACGATGGCACCGTGCACTGCACGCTGCCGGTCGTGCTGGCGTCGCAGCGTCGTCAGGTGGCGACGAACTTCGTGGCGCGCTTCATGGCGTCGCGCGAAACCACGCGGCAGGTGCAGCTGGGCGTCGTCATGGAGTATGCCGGACGCTCTTGGCTGTCGGCTATCACGGTGGACCGTCGTGCCAGCGGGGCCAGCCTGCGACTTGATCCGATGCGGGTGTATGGTCGTGCTTCGGATGGTCGATTTACCGATGATGTCCCGTTGCACGACGGCTCGTGGCAAAAGCGCCTACCCAGCGGCACGATGGCGTCGCTGCCGGGCTTCGTGATCACGCACGCCACCCTCGATCCGGAGTCTCTTGCGGCCGACAACGCGGCGTGGCGCTTACGGGTCACGTTGCAGCAGTGGGAGCCGCACGTGCTGCCGGCGCTTGCCACGTCCGCCGTTGGCGCTGCACGCTGACGGGTGTCGCCGCCGCGGCGCGGCGCGTCGCGGCACGTGGGCGGTTCGCTTGCCAAGCCTCTGACGGCGCACAATACTCCGTGACGTGCCACGCGCCGCCCTCGTGCGTGGGCTGATCTTCCCCGTTTGCCGAGCAGACCGTGCCCCTCAAGGAATACCCCGATCATCATGACGCGGAACTCGTTCTCAAGCTGTACGAGCTCCGCCGCGAAGATCTCATGCGCGCATCGCGCACGTTGATCATCAGCAAGTTCTTGCCGACGAGCCTCGAGGACGTGATCGCGGTGACGAAGGGCGACCATCCGCTCAACGCGGCGTTTCGTCAGTGCACGTCGTACTGGGAGATGACGTACGCGATGGCGCGACACGGCGTGATGCATGCCGACTTCATGCTCGAGAGCAACGGCGAAGGCTTGCTGGTCTTCTCGCGCATCGAGCCGTGGCTCGCGGAGTATCGTGCGGCGGTGAACCCGATTGCGTTCCGCAACGCCGAGTGGGTGGCAACGGAAACGGAGATGGGCCGCATGATCGCTGATCGGTTCCGCAAGCGCATGCAGGCGCAGCTCGACGCCGCGAAGGCCGCGAAGGCGTAAGGCGACTGGCGGGCGGTACCGGTGCTGGTCAGCGCGCGCTGACCAGCGCCGGTACCGCTTCCGCGTTGGACGCGGTTACGCCAGAAAACGCCGGGCCAACTGTTCGAGCCGGTCGTCGCCCTGCTGTTCGGCTTCCACGCGCAGCGCTTCTACAAACGGCTTGAGCAGCGGCTCGCCCCAGTAGTAGCCGGTCGCCCGTTCCGCGAGCTGCGTTTCATTTACCCGCGCCGCTTCCAGCAACGCGCGTGCACAGGCGCGATCGTAGCCCGCGTCGCTGCGCTCGGGCAGGTGGTAATTGCGGCGGGGCATCTCGCCTTCCGCATCATCTCGTAGAAACGCCCGCGACATACCTGCCTCGTCCGATCATCGTGGTTCCGCCCGGGCGCGTCCCGAGCGTGGGGAAAGCTAACCGGTCGCGACGGTGATGCCGGCGGTCGCTCTCGCAGTTGCGGTTGCGGTCGCTATCGCTTGCGGCGTAGATCGGTCACGACGATCAGGTGATCGGACGCGCGTTCCGAGGTTTCTGGCGTCACGCCGAGCGACGCCGCCAGCGCGGGCGCGAGTTCGGCGCTGGTGAAGGTGAAACCACCGGTGCGTTCGAACGCGGCGTCGGAGAACAGCGTCAGATCGAGCCGCCCGGGGAGAAACTGTCCGACCTTGGGGTCGGTCCAGGTCACGAGCGAACGCTCGCCCAATCGCCAGGCATCGCTGAGTGCCAGGTCGGAGCCGTCGAGGTCGAGCCCTTGTTGCAGCATGGCAATCGACTCGTACGATCCGATCGCGTTGAAGTCGCCGGCAATCACCAGTGCGCCTCGCGTGGCGCGGGAGGCGAGCTCGCGCTGCACCGCCGCGCGGATGGCGCGACTCTGCAGCACGCGCAGCTGATCTTGCGGATTGCGAAAGAACCCGCCGCTCTGCAAGTCGAGCGGCACGAACAACGTCTCGAGACCGTCAATCGTGATCCACGCCCCGGTGCTCGACAGGTGTGCTTTCGCTTCGATGTCGAACAGCGGCTGGGCGGCCGTCGGCACCATCGCCCGCACACTGTCGAGCACTCCCGCCGGATATTCCATGCGCAGCATCGACGCGGCCGGTTGGAGGTCGCGATCGCGCGTGGCGACTACCGCGTGCTGTCGGCCGCCACTGCGCGAGTACGCGAAGCGCCAGCGACCGAGCGCCGCCAACTCCGGCCGCGCGAAGAACTCGGCGAGTGTGGCGTCTGACGTTTCGGCATACGCTTCGTCCAGCAGGATCACGTCGGGCGCCACGGCCGCCAACAGTTTGGCGTGGTTGGCGGGCGACCGGAACGATCCTTCCGACACGTTCCACTGTGCCACGCGCACCGCACCCGTGGCTTTCGACGGAATGGCCGACACGCGTTGCGTTCGGGCTCGTGGGTCGAGTGGAGTAGCGAAGGTATACCGCGCGGTGGGGATCGCCGTGACGGCCCCGCTGGTCGATTCGAAGACCAGTCGGGCACGAATGGCGCGCCCCAGTTGCGCGACGCCATCGAGGGTGCCGCCGCGGGCGATCCGGAGTTCGAAGCGGGTGGCGCTCCACGAGGGCAGTGCGACGACATCGAGATCGTAGGCACTGCGGTAGGCGCCGAGCCCGGTTGGGCCGACCGTGCGCAACGCGGCGCCGGCGCCGACGCGATTACCCTGCGTCTTGTCGGAACGCGATAGGTCCAGCGCCACATCGACGCCGGCCAGGCCAACCGCGGCGTCGAACACCGTGCCGCCCGTTTGCGTGCGGTCGTCGGCGTCGATGAGGAGATGCAGCGTGCCCGGCATGGAGGAGTGGCTCACGCTGTCGCGTACCGAGAAGGACAGGTACCACCACTGCGCGTCATCGGTGGCCCACGCGGCTTGCAGGGGTCCGGACGACGCGGTGGCCTGTGACCACACGGGCACCCCCGCCCAATCGTCGAAGTGCCCATCGAGCTGTATCGGGACGCGCGCGGCCGTGAGGCGTGTGCCGGTGGTGGTGCGCTCTCCGCGGCCCGCGCCGCATGCGGAAAGCGCGGCGAGCGCAGCAGCGGCACCGAGCCGTACCGCGCGCCGGTTCAGCCAGAGTCGAGACGAGGTGAGAGAGCGCATACCGAAAATTATCATCGAGTCACGATGGCCGGCGCGTGGGTGCGTATCCAGATTCACGTCATGGCCCGACCGAGGCAGTCCCCACCACCGATCAAGTCCTTCCGCGAACGGCTCGGCGCGCTCCGGCACGTCGGACCGCTGTTCCTGCTGGTGTGGGGCACCAGCGCGCCGCTCACGGTCGCGACCATCAGCATCCGGCTTATCCGTTCGCTGCTGCCGGTCAGCACGCTGTACGTGGGCAAGCTGATCATCGACGAAGTGATCCGTACGGCGGCGCTGCCGGGGCACCCCGACACGTGGAGCGCCTGGGTGGCCAGCGGCCTGCTGGACCGCACTCTGCAGCTCATTCTGCTCGAATTCGCGCTGGCAATCGGTGCGGATCTGCTCTCGCGTAGCGGATTGCTGGTGGATCGCATTCTCGGGATCAAGTTCTCGATCAGCACCACCATCCGCCTCATGGAGCACTCGGCCACGCTCGATCTCGAGCAGTTCGAGGACAGCGAGGTGCAGGACCGCCTGGAACGCGCGCGCACGCAGACGTTTCAGGGACTCGGCGTGATGGGGCAGGTGTTCGGACAGGTGCAGACGTTGATCACGATTGTCAGCTTCGCGGCCGGCCTCGTGGTGTACGCGCCATGGCTGATCGTGCTGCTGTTGGTGGCGCTCGTGCCGGCGTTCGTGGGCGAGGCGCACTTCAACGCGCTCGAGTACGCGCTCCAATGGTCGCGCACGCAGCAGCGCCGGCTGCTGGAGTACCTGCGGCAGACGGGGGCGAGTGTGGAGACCGCCAAGGAAGTAAAGATCTTCGGATTGAACCGCTTTCTGATTGATCGATTTCGCGAGATCTCGCTCGACACGTACCGAGCCAATCGCGCCCTCGCGATCAAGCGTGAGAGCACGATGGGACTGCTCACGGCGATCGGCACCGCCGGCTACTACACGGCGTACGGCTACATCGCGTGGCGCACGCTCACGGGTCAGTTCAGTATCGGTGATCTCACGTTTCTGGCGGGGTCGTTCCGACGGCTGGGCGACTTGCTGGCGAGCTTGTTGGTGGGATTTTCGAGTACGGCCAGTCAGGCGTTGTACCTCGACGATCTGTTCTCGTTCTTCACCATTACGTCGCGCATTCACTCGCCGGAGAGTCCACGCGATGTGCCGAAACCGATCGCGATCGGTTTCGAGTTTCAGGACGTGGGCTTTCAGTATCCCGGTACCGAGCGATGGGCGGTGCGCCATTTGTCGTTCACGCTGCACGCTGGGGAAACATTGGCGCTGGTGGGTGAGAACGGTGCCGGCAAGACCACGGTCGTGAAGCTCTTGGCGCGCCTGTACGAGCCCACCGAAGGACGCATTCTGTTGGATGGGCACGATCTGCGCGAGTACGATCTCGATGCGCTGCGCGCGAACGTGGGCGTGATTTTTCAGGACTTCGTGCGCTACAGTCTCACGGCCGGTGAGAATATCGCGGTGGGTCGCATCGATGAACGTGAGGACAAAGCGCGTATTGTGCAGTCGGCTGAGCAGAGTCTGGCGGCCGAGATGATCGCGCGGCTGCCGGCTACGTACGATCAGCCCATCGGCAAGCGATTCTCCACGGGCGTGGAGCTGTCGGGCGGCGAGTGGCAGAAGCTGGCGATCGCCCGCGCGTACATGCGCGACGCGCAGTTACTGGTGCTCGATGAGCCCACTGCCGCGCTCGATGCGCGCGCGGAGTTCGAGGTGTTTCAGCGCTTCAAGGCGTTGAGCGCGGGGCGCACCAGCATGCTGATCTCGCATCGCTTTTCGAGTGTGCGGATGGCCGATCGCATTCTCGTGCTAAACGAGGGCGCCGTGGACTCGATGGGCACGCACGAGGAGCTGCTGGCGCGGAACGGGCGGTATGCGGAGCTGTTCGAGCTGCAGGCGCAGGGGTACCGGTAGGGCGCAGTCATGGCTGCGCTAGCGCTCGCCGAATCGCCAGCTCGAGCGACAGCGGCCCGATCGGCCCCATCACGCGATGGCGCACGCGACCGTCGCGGCCGATGAGGATCGACGTGGGATATCCGCGCACACCACCCAGTTCGCCGATCACGTCGGGCCCGACGATCGCGATGGGATAGCTGATGCCGCGCTCGGTGATGAAATCGCGCACGGATTGCGGATCGCCTCGGTCGACGGACGCGCCGAGCACCACCAGACCGGCGGCCTTGTGCCGATTCCACGTGGCCTCGAGCAGCGGCATTTCTGCTCGGCACGGCAAGCACCAGGTGGCCCACACGTTCACGAGTATCACGCGTCCGCGGAGCGACTGTGACGTGATGGCGGAATCGGCCAGCGTGCGCATGGTGAACGTGGGCGTGCTGCGGTCGCGTGCGGTGACGTTCACGAGCGCGCCCACGTGCGGCAGCAGGCGTGGCATGGCCCAGATGCCGAGAGCCAGCATCAGCCACGTGGTCCAGTGGAACCTGCCGAGCAGCCGTTTGAGCCGGGGTGGAACGGAGTCGCGGAGCGCCATGGGGGTGGAACGTAGCGCGAGGGACGGCTGGCAGGCGTTCAAGGGGTCCGTTCAAGGGGTCAGAGTCGTTGAACGCCGCCTTTCAACGACTCTGACCCCTTGAACTCGACCCCTTGAACTCCCCTACGCCGCCCGCGCCCGCACCGGCTCCGCCGCCGTCAGTGACGCCAGTAACCGGCGCCGCTCCACCAGCGCCCGTACGTGATCGCGCTGCAGCACGTACATCCAGCCGCCGAACAGCGCCGCGACCACGGTGAACATCCACAGCAGCACGCTGGCGCCCGTGTCGGGGTACCATCCGCGTGCCAGCTCCAGCAGCAGTGAAATCCCGCCCGCCCACCAGGCCACCCGCGGCGCCATGTCGCGCAGGCCCCGCGCGTCGCGCCCGTGGAACTCGGCGATCATGTAGCCGGCCAGCGTGAACGCGGCCACGTGCTCCAGCAGTCGATACACCACGGGCTGGGTGAGCTCCACCGGCGCCGGCGCCAGCGCGATGATCCAATGCCATACCGGCGGCGTGGCGTCGAGGGGCCA
>CANHJV010000128.1 GCA_947461225.1 Gemmatimonadota bacterium
AGGGGTCCGCGTCGTTCACCGGCCGAACAACGACTCTGACCCCTTGAAGCCCCTTGAACCGGACCCCGTGAAACGCGTTCAACGACTCTGACCCCTTGAACGATAGATTGCGGCATGGCCGGCGCTCCGCTTCTCACGCTCGATCCGAACAACCCCGACCCCGTGGGCGTCGCGCACGCCGCCGACCTGCTTCGGCGCGGCGGCCTCGTCGCTTTCCCCACGGAAACCGTATACGGCCTCGGCGCCAATGCGCTCGACCCCGACGCGGTGGCCGCCATTTATGCGGCCAAAGGGCGTCCCGCCTGGAATCCCGTGATCGCGCACGTGCCTGATGTGACCGCGGCGCGCGCGCTCACCCGACACTGGCCACCGGCCGCCGACCTCCTGGCCGCGGCCTTCTGGCCGGGTCCGCTCACCGTGGTGCTCCCCAAGGCAGCGCATGTGCCCGACGTGGCCACGGCTGGTCTCGATGCCGTCGCCGTGCGGATACCGGCCCATCCGGTGGCACTGGCCCTGCTTCGGGCCGCCGGCGTACCCATCGCGGCGCCCAGTGCCAACCGATTCACCCAGGTCAGTCCCACGACCGCCCAGCACGTGCAAGCGTCGCTCGGCGACCGCGTTGGGCTCATTCTCGACGGCGGTCCGAGTTCGGTGGGCATCGAAAGCACGGTCGTCGATCTCACCGGCCCCGACGCCGTCATTCTCCGGCCGGGCATGATCTCCGCCGCCGATCTCGAGCGCGCCCTGCGTGGCTCGGGCGTCGCCGTCCGAACCGCCACCGCTGCGGTGTCACACGACGCGCCCCCGACGACGGACAACGCGCAGCGAT
Source organism: Gemmatimonadota bacterium (assembly GCA_947461225.1). GTDB lineage: Bacteria > Gemmatimonadota > Gemmatimonadetes > Gemmatimonadales > Gemmatimonadaceae > Gemmatimonas. The sequence continues at coordinate 830 of CANHJV010000128.1, forward strand.
CACCGGGCATGGCCGATCGTCATTACGCGCCGCGCGCCGACGTGTGGCTCTTCGATGCCGAGCAGCAATCGGAGATCGACGCGGCACTGGCGAACAGGGCGAACGGAACCGGGACCGTGACGGCGCTCCTCCGAACCACCACGCTGTCGCTGCCCGACCACGTGAGCGTGCGCATGCCCGACGATCCCGCGTCGTACGCACGCGCGCTGTATGCCGCACTACATACGGCTGACGCCGCCGGCGCATCGCTCATCGTGATCGAACGCCCTCCGGCCGACGACCAATGGGCCGGCCTCCGCGATCGCCTCACCCGAGCCGCACGGTAATCGCGCTTCGCAAGACGCGCCCCGCTGCTATCTTGCCCAGATGCTACCCATCGATCTTTCCGGAAAGCGCGCCCTCGTGGCGGGCGTCGCCGACGACGGCGGCTTCGGGTTCGCCGTCGCAAAGGCCTTCGCCGAAGCCGGCGCCTCGGTCTGCGTTGCCACCTGGCCGCCGGCGCTCAACATCTTCCTCAACCTGCTCGAACGCGGGAAGATGGATGAATCGCGTCGACTGAGCGACGGATCGTTGCTCACCTTCGAACGCATCTATCCGCTCGACGCCGTCTACGACACACTCGACGATGCGCCGGCCGACGTGCGCGAATCGAAGCGCTACAAAGACGTCGGCGACTTCTCGATCGGCGGCCTCGCCCAGCGCCTCGCGACCGATTTCGGCGAGCAGTCGCTCGACATCGTCTTCCACTCGCTGGCCAACGGCCCCGAAGTGAAGAAGCCGTTGCTCGAAGTGAGCCGCGCCGGCTATCTCGCTGCCTCCAGTGCGAGCGCGTATTCGCTCGTGTCCATGGTGCAGCGCCTCGCGCCGCTCATGCGTCCGGGCGGCTCGGTCTGCTCGCTCACGTACATGGCCAGTGAACGCGCCATTCCCGGCTATGGCGGCGGCATGTCGTCGGCCAAGGCGGCCCTCGAGAGCGACACCCGAGTGCTGTCGTTCGAAGCCGGTCGCAAGTACGGCCTGCGCGTGAACACGATCAGCGCCGGACCGTACGCGTCGCGTGCAGCGAGCGCGATCGGCATCATCGACAAGATGGTGAAGTATTGCGCGGCCAACGCGCCGCTGGCCGAAGAACTCACCGCCACCGAAGTCGGCAACACCGCCGCGTTTCTCTCCAGCCCGCTCGCCAGCGGGATCACCGGCTCCACGGTGTACGTGGACAAGGGATACCACGCGATGGGTATGGCCGTGAGCATGCCGCCCGGCGCCGAGCCGCTCGTGTCTGAGCCGCTCGGCGCGTAGGCCGTGCCGGCATCGGTTCCCGAGCAGCACGACGTTTCACGGGTTCAACGGGGAGCGAGCCTCCGCACACGATTGATGGGCATGGCGCTGCTGGTGTCAGCGCCACCGCTCCTCGTGAGCGTGCTCATGCCGTTGGCCAACAGCGGGTGGCGGGGAATACTGCTATTCGGCGGCGCCCTGATCGTGTCGATCGCGCTCACGGTGTACTTCGGGACCACGATCTCCCGGCCGGTGCAGGCACTGATTGACGATGCGCATGCACTCGCCGTGGGCGTGGCCGGCCATCGGTCGCGCATTCAGTCCAGCGATGAAATCGGGTCGCTCGCGACGGCCCTCAACCAGATGGCCGAGACCGTCGAGCGCCGCAATGCCGCGCTAGCGGATAGTGAACGCCGGTATCGCTTTCTGTTTGATTCCAATCCGCTTCCCATGTGGGCCTGGGATGCGGACACCATGCAAGTGCTCGCGATCAACGACGCCGCCATCGAAACGTATGGCTACGACCGCGACACGTTTCTCTCGCTGCGGATTCTCGACCTGCTCGATCCGGCCGAGCACGCCCGATTCAGCGGCGCCCGCCTGCCGTTCTCCGAGTCGAAGCAAAGCGCCGGCACCTGGCGGCACCGCACCGCAAGCGGTCGGCAACTCGAGATGGAAGTCGTCACCACCTCGTCGCGGCGACTCGGGCGCGCCAGCTGGCTCTCGGTTGGCATCGATGTCACAGCGCGGCGCGAAGCCGAACGCGCACTGGCCCGCAGCGAAGAGCAGCTACGACAATCGCAGAAAATGGAAGCCATCGGCACGTTTGCCGGAGGCATTTCGCACGACTTCAGCAACCTGCTCACCGGCATGCTGGGCTACTGCGATCTCGCACTCGGCGTGATGTCGGCCGATGATCCCGCGCGCAACGACGTGAGTGAGATTCGCGCGCTCGCCGTACGCGGCACCGATCTCTCCCGGCAGATTCTCGCCGTCAGCCGCAAACAGGTCGTCGAGCCAACGGTGCTCGACCCGAATACGGTCATTCACGGAATCGATCGACTCCTTCGGCGAATTTTGGGTGAACACATCGACGTGATCACCACGCTTGGGCCCGACCTCGGCGCGGTTCGCATCGATCCCGCCCAGCTCGAGCAGGTCATGCTCAGCGTCGCCAGCAATGCGCGCGATGCGATGCCCGCCGGCGGTACGCTCCGTGTCACCACAGCGCGGGTGCGCAACGAGGACGCGCAATCATTCGGAGTCGACGCGCAGCGTGAGTGGATCGTCATTCGCGTCGCCGACACCGGCGTCGGGATGACCGATGCCGTTCGCGCACGCATCTTCGAACCGTTCTTCACCACGAAGGAACGGGGCAAGGGCACGGGGCTGGGGCTGTCGCTCGCGTACGACATCATCGATCAATCCGGTGGTGAGATCCGCGTGGACAGCGCACTGGGGAACGGCACCACGGTGTATCTGCTGTTGCCACACATGAGCGAGCTCCCTGACGATCTCGCGGTCGAGGAAGAAGCGCCCGGGATGCTCACCGGGCAGGAAACGATTCTCCTCACCGAAGACGAAGACAGCGTCCGCGTGGTGGCCACCGCCGCCCTCGAGCGTCGTGGTTATCGGGTGCTCGCCGCCGCCGACGGCGAGTCCGCCATCGCCATCTCGCGCGCATTCCCGGGCCGCATCGATCTGCTGATCAGCGACGTCGTGATGCCCGGCATGAACGGCCAGCAGATGGCGAGCCAACTCGAAATGATGCGGCCTGGTGTGCGGGTACTCTTCGTCTCCGGCTACACCGATGATGCCGTGCTGATGAAGGGTCTGGCGCTCAATGAGGGCACGTTTCTACAGAAGCCGTTCACCTCGCTCGAACTCGCCCGACGTGTCCGCGTGGTGCTCGATCAGTCACCGCGTGTAAGCTGAGCGCCGGCAGCCATGTACTGGATTCTGGTCATCATGGCGGTCATCGCGGCGAGCCTGATCGCGCTGGTGGTGGGTGGCTTGGTCACGCCGGCCGACTATCGCGCGGTGCGTCGCGTGCGGCTACATCGCAGCGCAGACGACATCCGCGCCCTGCTCACCGACCTCTCCGCGTACGAACAATGGGCGCCGTCGCCGAGCACGATTCAACGGCAGGATACCGGCGACGCGCAGGCGATCGTGTTGCAGGTGACGGACGACGACACCAAGTCACAACGGCAATGGGAATGGCGGATCGATCTCGACGTCGCCCACAGTATCATCACGCTGACCGAATCCGGCCGGATCGGTAATCCCGTCATCCGATTCTTTGCGGCGCTGCGCGGACACGGGGGTGATGCGGAACGCACACTCCGCGCGCTCGCCGAGCATGTCGACGAGTTTGGCGTGTCCGTCGAACGGCTGTAGCGAGCCCTCGTACGATGAGCGCGCCCACTGGATCCCCCGCTCTCGTGCCTCCCGCCAACGATTCGCATCCCGATCGGTGGCGCATGCTCGGCATTCTCACCGTCGCCGAGCTGCTGGGGATGACATTGTGGTTCGCCGCGAGCGCGGTGTCGGCGCAGTACACCGCGCAGTGGACGCTCAGTAGCAGCGACGCCGCCTGGCTCACCACGATCGTACAACTGGGATTCGTGGCCGGCACCGCGATCTCGGCGTTGCTGAACGTGGCCGATATCGTGCCGGCGCGCGTGCTCTTCGCCGCCTGTGCGCTGGTGGGCGCAGCCGCCAACGCGATGCTACTCACCGCCGACGGATTCTCGAGTGCACTGGTGTGGCGCTTCGTCACGGGGCTCGCCTTGGCCGGCGTGTATCCACCCGCCATGAAGATGATCGCCACCTGGTTCCGCGCCCGCCGCGGCCTCGCCGTGGGCACCATCGTGGGCGCACTCACCGTGGGCAAAGCGATGCCGTATCTCGTGCATGCCATCCCCGGCGCCGGCATCACCCCGGTCGTGGCGAGCGCCTCGGTGGGCGCGTGCATCGCCGCGCTGCTGGTGTGGTTCGGGTATCGCGAAGGACCGTATCCGTTTCCGGCACGACCATTCTCGTGGCATCTGGTGCGCGATGTGGTGCGCACGCCGGCGTGGCGGCTATCCACGGGCGGCTACCTGGGCCACATGTTCGAGCTGTACGCCGCGTGGACATGGTTGCCGGTGTTCATCGCCGCCAGTATCGCCGCCCATGATCCTGACGCGGGCGCGCGTGGTGCCTCGGTGGCATCCGCCATCGCCTTCGCGGCGCTGGCCATTGGTGGCGCCGGGTGCATCTGGGGCGGACTCGTGGCCGATCGTCGCGGGCGCGCTTGGCTGGTCACCCGCGCCATGGCCATCAGCGGCGCGTGCTCCGTGCTCATCGGTTTCACCTTCGGACGCTCGCTCTGGCTGCTGGTACCGATCGCGCTCGTGTGGGGCTTCTTCGTGATCGCCGACAGCGCGCAGTTCTCGGTGCTGGTCACCGAGAGCGTGCCGCCGCACGCCGTAGGCACCGCGCTCACGTTGCAAACGTCGCTCGGTTTTCTGCTCACAGCGGTGGTGATTCAACTCGTACCACCGCTTGCCGCGCGCGTGGGGTGGCAGTGGGCGTTTACCGTGCTGGCCCTGGGGCCCGTGTTCGGCATCGGGAGTATCGCGCGGTTGTTGCGCCGGGAAATGCGCCGAGTGGGCAGCGCCGAATAACGCAGCGGGCCGCCGCGAGGAACCCGAGGTTCCCGCGACGACCCGCCGTGTCATTCTTGCACGCGTGTCCAGCGACGCGGCTTACATCCCCGTCGTCTCTTCCTCAGCGCCGATCCGGCGCGGGGTCTGCACGTCACCGGCCTTCACTTCGATCGCCGGCAAGCCGTGCTTCTTGAGGATCTCGTCGATCGGCGGCAACAGCTCCTTGTACGCCTTGCGAAGCGCCACGAGATAGACCTCGAGCTCCTTCGACAGCGTGTCGTACACCACGACCGACTGCTTCGTGGGACGCGCTTCGGTGCTGCCCACCACGCCCGCCAACGCCGCGATCTGATTATTCACCTTGATCGGGTAATTCAGCGGATCCTGACCGCTCTGGTTCTTCACCTGATAGATCTGCGCTTCCATCTCGCTGATCTTGGCATCGAGCGTCTTCACCAGCTGCGCGTACTGCGCCGAGTCGGCTCCGACTTCCTTCGAGCGCGAGACGGCCTGGTTCCGCACATAGCGCACGGTGCGCACGGCATCGTTCGCGTCGGTGGTCCGGTCGCGGATCTGCATGAGCATCTTGTACTGCGCGACCAGATCGGCCGCCGTCGCATCGCTGCGCGGGTCTTTCTTCACGAGCAGCTTCGTCTCGGACACCGGTGCACCATCCACCAGCAAGCGCACCGAGTAGTTACCCGGCAGCACCAACGGACCGGTGAGCACGCCGGCCCACATGATCATGCCGTTGAACGTGGTGGCATCGCTCTCACGCAAGTTCCACGAGAACGTGTTCATGCCCACCTTGTTCGTGGGCGCCGCATCAGCGGCGACACTGCGACGGCCACCGGCCGGTGCACCGGCTGCACCAGCACCGGCCGTGTCGCTCGAGAACGTGCGCACCGTGCGGCCGGTGGAATCCTTGAACTCGATCGTGACCTTGTTCGCCGCCGACTTGAGCCAGTAGTACACGATCGCGCCATTGGGCGGATTGGCACCCACCGGTGCGCCGTTGCCACCACCGGGGTTGAAGCCACCGCCCCAGTTGATGCGGTACGCCGCGCGCGGCGAGAACAGATGCGCACGCTCGGCCATCGCGCTGGCGGTGAGCTGACGCAGCAGGGTGATGTCGTCGATCACCCAGAACGAGCGGGCGTGCGTGGCGGCGATGAGATCGCCTTCCTTGATCGCCAGGTCGTGCACCGGCACGATCGGCAGGTTGCGACGCATCGAGAACCATGTGGCGCCGTCGTCGAGCGAACCATAGATGCCGCGCTCGGTGCCGGCGAAGAGCAGCCCCGGACGTACTTCGTCTTCACGGATCACGCGCGTGAACTCGGTAGCCGGAATGCCGTTGGCCTTGCCGCTGTTGTCGATGCGCGACCACGTCTTGCCGAAGTCGGTGGTCTTGAAGAGATACGGCTCCTGATCGTCCATCTGGAACCGATTCGCGGCCACGTACGCCGTGCCGGTGTTGAAGTGCGACGCCTCGATGATCGAGATGCGCGACCACTCGCGTTCCTTGAGCAGCGCCGGCGTCACATTCGTCCACGACACGCCACCGTTGCGCGTGACATGCACCGTGCCATCATCGGTACCGGCCCAGATCACACCCTTCGTGACCGGCGATTCCGCGATCGCGAACACCGTGCCGTACGTTTCCACGCCGGTCTGGTCCTTCGTAATCGGGCCACCCGACGGGCCCAACGTGCGCGGATCGTTGCGCGACAGGTCGGGGCTGATGGCGGTGTAGCTGTCGCCTTCGTTCGTGGTCTTGAAGAGCACGTTCGAGCCCACGTACACCGTCTTCGCGTCGTGCGGGCTGACGGCGATCGGGAACGTCCACTGCATGCGGTACTTCGAATCGATGGCCGAGTGACCCATCGGATTGAGCGGCCACGGATTCACGTCGCGCGCGAGTCCGGTGCGCATGTCCTTGCGCGTGAGGAAGCCGCCGTAGCTGCCGGCGAACACGATGTCCGGATTGTTCGGCAGCGCCGCAATGAAGCCCGACTCACCGCCGCCGGCGTCCTGCCACATCTCAGTGGTGATGCCACCCGCCGCGCGCGACGGACCGCAGAGCGTGCTGTTGTCCTGCTGCGCGCCGCAGATCTTGTACGGGAAGTGGTTCGTGGTGGTCACGTGATAGAACTGCGCCGTGGCGAAGTCCTGCGCCGTCCACGTCTTGGCCGCGTCGGTGCTCACGTTCGCGCCGCCGTCGTTCGCTTCGATCATGCGATCGCCGTTGTCGCCCGCAATCCACAGATTGTGCGAGTCGCCATGCGGCGCATTGATGTTGCTCCACGTCTTGCCAGCGTCGCGCGACACCTGGAACTGCACGTTGCTGGCGTACACGAGATCGGGGTTCTTCGGATCGGCGTAGATCTTCGAGTAATACCAGGCGCGCTGGCGCAACTTGCGCTCGTCGTTCACGCGCGCCCACGTCGCGCCGCCATCGTCGCTGCGGAACACACCACCCTCATCGGCTTCGATGAGCGCGTAGATGCGCTGCGTGTTCGCGCCGCTCACGGTGATGCCGATGTTGCCCCACAGGCCGGCGGGCAAGCCTTTGTGCTTGGTGATCTCGGTCCACGTGTCGCCACCGTCGGTGCTCTTGAACATGCCAGAACCCTTGCCGCCCGACACCAGCATCCACGGCTTGCGATGCATCTGCCAGAAGCCCGCATACAGCACGTTCGGGTTGCTCGGATCCATCGCGAGATCGGCCGCGCCGGTAGAGTCGTCGCGGAACAACACCTTCGTCCAGTTCTTGCCGCCATCCTTGGTGCGGAACACCCCGCGCTCGGCGTTCGGGCCCCAGGCATGTCCCTGCGCCGCCACGTAGGCGACTTCAGGATTGGTGGGATGCACCAACAGGCGTGAAATCTGTCGCGTGTCGTTGAGTCCGATGTTCGTCCACGTCTTGCCGCCGTCGGTGGTCTTCCAGACGCCGTCGCCGTGCGACACGTTGCCGCGGATCGTGAATTCACCGCCGCCCACATACACGACATCGGGATTGCTGGGCGCCACGCCGATGCTGCCGATGGTGCCACCGAAATATTTGTCGGTCATCGGCGCCCAGTTATCGCCGCCATCTACCGATTTGAAGACGCCGCCGCCGACGGTGCCCATCCAGTATTCCTTGGGACGGGCCACACTGCCGGCCACCGCCGCCGAACGGCCACCACGGAACGGGCCGATCTCACGCCACTTGAGGGCCGAGAGCGCTCCGGTATCGAACGGGGCAGCCAGTTGCGAAATCGCCGCAGGACGTGCTGCGGCGCGGGCGACAGGGCGCGCCGGCTGCGCACTGGCGGAGATAGCGGGGATCAGAACGGCGGCCGCGAAGGCCAACCGTGGGCGAAATCGTGTCACGACATACTCTCCAAATACAGGGGACGGGGCTCCAACCAGCGACTATTGCTCCGCGTTCACTCGCTGGCAAGACTGGTTTTTCGGATCGCCGTGGGAGGGGCC
>CANHJV010000129.1 GCA_947461225.1 Gemmatimonadota bacterium
CCCGAGATCACGCGGAGCAAGGTGGAGAAGGGCGGACCGGGTGCCGCGCAGCCGGTGTTCGTGCCGGACGCGGAGTTTGACCGGTAGCGATTCCTGCTGGTGGACGTGATAACGCCCGGTCGACTTGGACAGTCGACCGGGCGTTGTTGTGTGCGCGGGTCACCGTGGTGGTGTCCCGTCGTTACGGTGCCGCGCTGGTCACCCACGCCGTGTACCACAGATCGCGCAGCATCTCGGCGCCAGCGGCCAGGCGAGCTGCCGCAAATGCCTTCTGTTCCGGCGTGGCTGTCTCGGGCTGAAAGGCCACCGCCTTATCGAGCGAATACAGACGATCGAGTTCCCCGAACGACGTGTTGAGGTAGGCGATCACCGCCACGCGCACATCGGGGAACACTTGCGGCGCATGCGTCATGTTGGCGGTGACATCGCCCGCCTTCATGTGCGCTTGTACGAACGCCGATTCGAACCGCCCGTGGAAGCGATTATCGGTGGCGTAGCCCTTGGGGTTGTCCCCCACCCAGCCGTTGTGATGTTTGGTGGTGTGATGCGGGTTCGAGCCGTCGGCGACGTAGTGGCCGAGAATGCCGGCATCGTCGATGATGCGCTGCTCGATCCACGCGCGAACGCTGGAATCGGGCGCGATGCGCCACAGCCGAAAATCGACGCGCAAGCGCTGCACCTGCTCGATGATGGCGTACGGCAGCAGCCCCATCGTGTTGGGCGCCACACCGGTGGGACGCAAGGAATCGGCAAAGGCCCAGCGGTTGGGGGCGGCCAGTGCCCGGCGCAACAGGGCGCTCTCGACGAGATCCATGTCGATGTAATGATCCGGCGACGTGCCCCCCTCGAGCGCGGGATCGAGCCGTCGTTCCACGTTGGCTTTCCACCGGTCCGGCTCGGGATTGAGATACGCCAACTGCGGCGCGGCATTACGAAGAAATGCCGGGACATCGCCCGGTAACCGTTGTGCTGCGGTCAGTCCGATCAACCGATGGCCGGCGTCGCCCCACGCCGCGAGCCGAACCGGCAGCAGGACGGTGAGTGCCACGGCGCACATGGCCACGGCGAAACGTGATCGAGAGACAGACATGCAACTCACTCCAGCGAAATGGGGACTCTGGAAACGGCGATGGCGCCCCGCCAGAATACCATGATAGTCGACCCGGATGCAGCGGAAATCACTCCGCGGTGGGAAACGCCAACTGCATCGAATACGCCGCGATGTCGCGCGGCCACTCGGCCATGAGTTCACGAACGCGCGCTTCGTCGCCGCGATACAAGGCGCGGATCACTTCTTCGAAGTGACGCAGGTCGCCGGCCATCGCGTTCATGAAGCGGTATGCCACATCCCGTGCGGCTTTCGCGCGGTCATCGTCCGACGGCGCACGACGCGCGGCGTCGACGAGTTTGCGGAGCGCGACCGATGCGCCCCCCGGCTGCGTCGCCAGCCACTCCCAATGTCTCGGTAACAGCGTGATCTCGCGCGCGACCACCCCAAGCTTCGGACGCCCACGGGGGCGCGGTGCCGCGTCCATGCTCGCACCGTTTGCTTCACCGCTCGTCTGAACGACTGCGGCGCGGCTCATGCGCAGCATGACATCCACATGTGCCAGCATCGCACGCTCGTCGCCTCGCATCTCGAAGTCAATAACGCGTCCTGTGGCGTCGTCGAACACCAACACGGCGCCGTGATGCGGCTCGGCCTCCTTCACGGCACGCCACACCACCCGCGCCACATTGCGCAGGTCGCCGGTGGCGAGCAATTCGTGTCCGCGGAAGGCGGTGACCGTCGCCGTACTCACGTGCGTCCCGCTGTCTTGGCGGTGGTGTAACTCCCACCGCCCTCGAGGTGCAGGCGCTCGCGCCACATCCCCTCCAGGAGCAACAGATCGGCGGTGGGATCGAAGTCGGGGGTGCTCTCCGGCCAGGCCAGCGTGTCGAGCACCTCGAACGCAAAGGCGTCCGCGCCGAGGGCGTTCCAGTCCTGCTGCAGCCGTCGGTTGGCGTGTCCGCCAACGCGCAGCGAGCTCCGTTCCCGGTTGAGGACGGCCGGCAGGTCGGTGGACCGCCCGATCAGCGTCTCGCCCGTGTGGATGTTGCGCACGCAGTACACGCCCATGGGGCGGCGCGACTCCTTGTAAGCACGGGCGATGGCTTTGCGATCCATGGGTGGTCCGGGTTGGGTGATGCTCTTAATTTTATCCGGATATAATTTCCACGTCAATCTATCCGGGTACATACCCGCCCGTGGGCGGACGCTACCTTCCTCGCGACGAGCGTCGCTCCCGCCTTCACACCACTTCGTTGATGGACCGCACCGCCTACACACTCACCGAGCTCACCGTCGTCCTCGGTCCGCCCACGCACCTCGCCGCGCCATTCGCCGAGTTTCAGCAGCGCGCGGGCGAGGGGGCGAACGTGACGGAGCACGCGTGGGCACTGCATGAGTACGCCGCGCTCGATGCACTCACCCACCGCGACGGTTCGGTGAAAACGAACACGATCCTCGAGACGATGCTCTCCAGCGTACTTGGCGCGGATGTGATCGTGCTCGACGTGGACCGTCGCTGGGTGCGCGCCGAAGATGGCCAGCTGTATACGGCCCTGTCCATGTGCTCGGAGGACATCCGTTCCCGCGCGGAGGTGGGATCGCTCTCCGGTCCACGCTTTCTCGAGGCATTGAATGCCGCAGCCGAAACGATCGCGCCGCTGGACGGACGCGAGTGGATCCGGTGGAGCAGTCGCGCATGGGACGATGCGCCGCTGCCGGCGCATGCGGAGCGCAGCGCCACGCTGGTGGCGCAGATTGCCGCCATGGTCGTGGGCCGTACCCCCGTGACGGAAGACGCCGCGATCGATCTGGCGTCGGAGTTGGTGCAGGCCGTTGGGCATGGCCGTGACGCGGCCAACGACGAAGGCGGCGCGATTTCGCAGCAACTGCGCGCGCTCCGCTTCGTCGATCCCCTCCGCACGGAATGGGCGAGTGTCACCGCGGACGCCTTGTACATCGGCGCACTCGATATCTCCCTCATGCGCCATCGCGTCGCGCGCGAGGATGCCGCCGGCCTGGCGTTCCTGTACCTCGGCGCTCAGCGCTCCGACCGGCTCAAACAGAGCGGCGACATCACACCGCGCTTTCGCCGGGAGATCGTGGCCAAGACGTTCATGACGAGCTACGCTCTCGAGCGCCTTGCCCCCGCGGTGTCGCGCGAGCTGTTCGAGTTCATGCAGCGCTGAGCAGCGGCGCGCGCATGACATTCTGGTGAGCGGTTCCACCGACCCGTAAGTTTGGCGCGTTGATGCCGCCGCCGTGCGGCCGTGGGTCCCCCAGACGCGATCTGTCATGTTCCGATCTTCTCCGTGGTTGTTGCCGGTGCTCGTGGCGCGCCTCGCCGTCGCTGTCGTGGCGACCGTTCCCCTCGCCGCGCCGCTGTCGGCCCAGACCGCTGCCGCACCGGCCGATACGCGCTTGTTGCGCGAACCTACGATCAGCCCCACGCACATCGCGTTCACGTATGGCGCCGATGTGTGGGTGGTCCCCAAGGAGGGCGGCGAGGCGCGCCGACTCACGAGTACGCCCGCGGTGGAGAGCGATCCGCAATTCTCACCCGACGGCCAGTGGATCGCGTTCACGTCCACGCGGTCGGGAGGACCGGCGGTATGGATCGTGCCCACCACCGGGGGCGACGCGAAGCGACTCACGTGGAGTCCGGCCGGGGAGCGGGCGCGTGGCTGGACGCCCGATGGCAAGTCGGTGCTGTTCGCGTCGGGTCGTGTGTCGGCCCCCACCGCGTATGCCAAGCTGTTCACCATTCCGGCGGTGGGTGGAGCCGCCTCGCTGCTGCCTGCCTACATGGGGTTTCGCGGCAGCTTCGCGCCTGATGGACAGCGCCTCGTGGTCGATCGCGTCGATCGGTGGGACGTGGAATTCCGCAGCTACCGCGGCGGACAGAACACGCCGCTCACGATCACCACGATCGCTGATGGCACCGAACTGCGCGTGCCGAATGCGCTCACCATGGACATCGATCCGGTGTGGCTTGGTGAGACGATCTACTTCCTCTCGGATCGCGACTGGGCCACCAATGTGTGGTCGTACGACACGCGCACGAAGGCGCTGAAGCAGCTCACGACCTTTCGCAATGCGGATGTGAAGTCACTTGGCGGCGTCGGCAGCGCTGCCAGCGCCATGCTCGTGTTCGAGCAGGATGGCTATCTATGGACTCTCGATCCTGCGAAGGGCGAACCGAAGCGACTCTCGATCAGCGTGCGCGGTGATTTCCCGTGGGCCATGCCCCGCTACGCCGATGTCACGCGGTCGGTGCAGACGGCGGCGCTCGGTCCGAACGGCAAGCGGGCGCTCATGGAAGCGCGCGGCGAGATCTTCACCGTGCCCATCGAGAAGGGCGATGCGCGCAATCTCACGCGGTCGTCGGGCGCCGCGGATCGCGCACCGGTGTGGTCGCCGGACGGACGACGGGTGGCCTGGTTCAGCGACGAAGGGCCGGGATATCGCTTGCTGGTCGGAGACGCCGATGGACTCACTGCGCCGCGCGTGATCGCGATCGACGATGTGAAGATGGCGTGGAATCCGGCGTGGTCGCCCGACGGCAGTCGCATTGCCTTCACCGATGACAAGGTGCGGTTGCGCGTGATTGAACTGGCGAACGCCACGTTGAGTGTGATCGACACCGCCGGCGCGGCCAACGATCGCGGCGCGATGGTGCCGGCGTGGTCGCCCGATTCGAAGTGGCTGGCGTACGCGAAGTCGTTCCCCAACCAGTTCCGTCGTGTGGTGGTGTACTCGTTCGCTACCGGACAGAAGCGCACCGTGACCGACGCCCTCGCGAGCGCGGGCTCGCCGGTGTGGGATCGCAACGGCAAGTGGCTGTACTTCCTGGCCAGCACCGATCTCGGTGTGCAAAGCGGCTGGGCCGATGTTGGCAGCCAGACGCGCACGAGCACGAGTGCGGTGTACGTGGCGCTCCTGCGCGGCGACGAGGTGAGTCCGTTCACACCGGAAAGTGATGAGGAGCGCGCGATCGGCGATACCGCGGCCGCCCGTCCGCCGGTCGCACCCGTCGCGCCGGTGGCGTCGCGTGTCCCAACCACCGCCATCGATTTCGATCGACTCGATCGCCGCACGCTGGCCCTGTCGTTGCCTACGCGCGATTACGCGTATCTGGTGCCCGGTCCGGCCGGCGTGCTGTTCGTTGGTGAACGCCTCAGCAATCAGCCCGGCACGACCCTGCACAAGTGGGACATGTCCAAGCGTCGCGCCGAGACCTTCGCAACGGGGGTGAGCAACGTGTCGACATCGGCGGATGGCAGGAAGCTGATGTGGCGTGCGGGTACCGCATGGGCTGTGGTGGGTGCTGAGGCACCGCCGAAGGCGGGTGATGGTGTCCTGAAGGTGTCGCTTGGCACCTCGCTCGACCCCGAGCGCGAATGGGCGCAGATCTTCGATGAGGCGTGGCGCATCGAACGCGATTTCTTCTACGATCCCAATCACCACGGTGCCGACTGGAATGCCGTGCGCGCGCGCTACCTGCCGCTGGTTCCGTTCATCAAGCATCGCGAAGATCTCACCTACGTGATCGATCAGGTTGGCGGTGAGCTGTCGGTCGGTCACTCGTTTGTCGGGGGCGGCGATTATCCCGCGACCGACAGCTCGCGCGTTGGCGGGCTGGGTGCCGACCTCGTGGCGGATGGCAACCACTGGCGCATCGCCCGCATTCTCACGAGCGAAAGCTGGAATCCGGGACTGCGCGCACCGCTCGACGCCCCCGGTGTGAAAGCACGGGTGGGTGACTACGTGCTCGAAGTGAACGGCGTGCCGCTCACCACGCGTGACGAGCCATGGAAGGCGCTCGATGGCACCGCTGATCGTCAGACGGTGTTGCGGTTGGCCGAGCGCGCCAGCGGCGAAGGCTCGTGGCTCGCGACCGTGGTGCCGGTGCGCAGCGAAGCGCAGCTCCGTCAGCGCACGTGGGTGGAGGACAATCGCCGCCGGGTCGATTCGTTGTCGAAGGGCACGCTGGCCTATGCGTGGATTCCCAACACCAGCGCCCCCGCCGTCACGGCCTTCGATCGGTACTACTACGCGCAGCAGGATCGCAAAGGCGCCGTGATCGACGAGCGCTTCAATGGCGGCGGATTGCTCGACGACTACATGGTCGGCGTCATGGCGCGGAAGCCGGTGGGTGGCGTCAGCGACTTCGTTCCCGGCGCGATCGGCACGCGACTGCCGGCGTCGGGCATCTTCGGTCCGAAGGTGCTGGTGACGAATGAATTGGCGGGGTCTGGCGGCGACTTCTTCCCGTGGGTGTTCCGCCAGACGGGCACCGGTCCGCTCATCGGTACGCGCACATGGGGTGGCCTGGTGAATGCCTCGGTCCCGTATGCCTTGGTGGATGGTGGAACGATCACCGCGCCGGCGCTGGCGGTGTTCGGACCCGAGGGCTTCATCGCGGAAGGTGATGGGGTGCCCCCGGACATCGAAGTGCTACAGGATGCGCAGGCGGTGATGCAGGGACGTGATCCGCAGCTCGAGCGCGCGGTGCGTGAGGCGCTGCGGCTGGTCACGGAAAAGAACGTCGTGGTGCCGGCACCGCCGAAGACGATGCCGCTCAAAGCCAAGCGTCCGGGAGGCCGTTAAGTGAAGCACACGCCTGTGCGATCTCTCATCATGCTGGTGGCTGCACTCGGCAGCGCGTCCGTCGGCTGCACACCGCCCGCGGTGCCGGTGGCCATCAACGCGGCCGATCGTGACTTGCTCGATGTCACGGTGCCCAAGCTCGAGCAACTGTACGCGGACAAGCGCTACACGGTCACGCAGGTGGTGCAATGGCACCTCGACCGCATCGATCGCTACAACGGCGTCTACGGCGCCATCGAAACGGTGTTGCGTGAGAGCGCGCTGGCTGAAGCCGCTCGGCTCGACGCCGAGGCGGCGAAAGGTGATGGGGTCGCGCGCGGACCGTTGTGGGGCGTGCCCATCGTGATCAAGGCCAACACCAGCGTGCAGGGGCAGATCACGACCGCTGGCTGGGAAGGGTTCACCCGCGCCGGGCATGAGCTCATCGCGCCCAAGGACGCGACGATCGTGGCGAAGTTCCGCGCCGCCGGCGCGATCATCGTAGGACTGGCGAACATGCCGGATCTCGCCAACAGCGATACCAATCGCAGCAGTTCGTTCGGTCGCACCGGCAATGCGTACGATGTGCGCTTCTCGCCTGGTGGTTCGAGCGGCGGTGTGGTCACCGCAGTCGCGGCCAACATGGCGGTGTTGGGGAATGGCACCGACACCGGCAACTCCATTCGCATGCCGGCGGCCACGAGCGCGCTGGTAGGGGTCTATCCCACGCGCGGCCTGGTGAGTATTGCCGGTATCGCGCCGCTCGACTGGCTGCTCGACAACACCGGCCCGATTGCCCGCACGGTCACCGATGCCGCGATCGCCCTGGCGGTCATGGCGGGGAAGGACTCGCTCGATCCCACCACGCTGCTCGCACCGGATTCGGCGCGCGTGACCACGGAGGGGATGGCCACGGCATCACTCAAGGGCAAGCGATTCGGCGTGCCCGCCTTCATCATGGCCGGCAGTGGTATCCCGTTTCACGGTATTCCCGCCGGCGTGCCGGAGCGCGCCGCCGATTCGATTCGCGCCGCCGCCAACATGACGCTACGCGAAGACACCCGCGCGATGTTCATGAAGGCCGTGGCTACGTTGCGCGCCGCTGGCGCCGAGGTGGTGATCAGCGACAGCATTCTACCGCCGCTGTTCGCGAAGCAGGCGAGCCGCGTGTCGACGTACGCGTACATGCGCGATGGCACCGACCGTTTCCTTTCCACCTTCGGACCGGCGGCGTATCACTCGGCCGCGCAGTACGAGCAGGTGGTCGGGGCCCCGTTGTTCGTGTCATCGATCGGGGTGGAAGATCACTTCCGCTACATGCCGGGTGCGCGACTGGAGCAGCGCGTGCTCGACACCGATGCCGAGGCCGAGCGGAACTACCATGCGCCGCGTCGCGCGATGCTGGCCGAGTATGTGGCCACGCTCGATCGGATGAACCTTGATGGGCTCGTTTATCCGGCCATTCAGATGGCACCGCCGGACGAATCGATGCCACAGGATGGTCGCGTAAGTGAGGGACCGCACTCGGCAACGAGCTGGGTGAACATGATCGGCGTGCCGGCCGTGGTGGTCTCGGCGGGATTCTACGACAACGGGTTGCCCTTTGGACTCGAACTGTCGGGGCGGCCGTGGAGCGATCGTGCGTTGATGGGCATCGCCGCCGCGTGGGAGCAGGCCACGCCTGCGCGGCCGACGCCGACGCTGGTGGACGCAGGATTGCTGTCGGTGGTAAAGGTGCGACCGGCGAGATAGACGCTCGATCGCGTCAGTACCTCGCCACGTGCTTACTGCGCACCGGAAGCGATCCGGTCGGGTCAGAAGGTCGTACTGACCGAGAAGAAGATCTGACGCGGAGCGCTCGTCAGGAACGTCGTGTTGTCACCGCTGGCCGTGAAGCCGCCGCTGTCCATGGTGCCGATATACCGCTCGTCGAGCAGGTTGTTCATGTTCAGCTACAATTCCAGCGACTTGAGTGCGCCGATACGACCCAGGCGGTAGCGCGCCGAGAGATCGGACACGACGTAGCCCGGCACCTTGCCTTCACCCTCGCCGGCCTTGTTCAGATCGTTCGTGTACGTGAAGTAGCGCCCGCCCACGTAGCGGCCACCCAGCGTGAGATTGAGCTTCGCGCCATATGACAGCGAGAGGCGCTCGTTCAGCAAGCGGCTTGTGTTCTGCACGTGGAACTGCGTGGTGGTCACGTCGGCGGTTGCGACGCGCACTGTTCTGACCGCCCATCTACTGCAGCAGGAACTGCTGCTTGCCCACCGGTTCGGCGGTGCAATACTGCACGACGCCACCCAGGTTGTTGGCGAATGCGGTGCCCAGCGCACCACTGCCCTGTGCCACGGCGGTTGACTTGAGGTTTGACGCGTCCACCGCGCGTCCGCCGCCGAGTCCGTTCCAGTTGCCATACGACATATCGCCGAGCGGGGCACTCCTTCGCGCGTCAGTATCGCAGAAAATACCGCTGGATCTCGAGCGGGTCGTTGGTGCGGGTCAGCGCGACCATAAGTAGAATGCGCGCCTTCGCGGGGGTGAGGTGCTGTGCCGTGACCATCGGCGGAGCTGGTGGTGGCTGCGGCGCTCG
>CANHJV010000130.1 GCA_947461225.1 Gemmatimonadota bacterium
CCGTCGCGGGGTTCGCGCGAGGTTCGCGCGGGGCTCGCGCAGTAGGCGGAACATGCCGATCTCCGTATCGGCGTCAACCCACACGTGGTGTCCCGGCGGGCGCGACACGTTGGCTACAGGTCCTCGCGCGTAACCCCCGCACAGGCCATCACCAGCTCCGGCCCGTACACCATGGCCGGCGTCTGATACCCGGGCTGTACCTCGCCGCGCAGCACCCGCTCCACGACCGCGAGTGCGCAGGCCACCGTCCAGTCCACACCCGCCTCGGGCCCGTGCAGTCGCGCCGCCGCACGCCCGCCGGCCCCATCCGTTACCTCACCCCACACGTGCGTGACCGTCTGCGCGCGGCGTGACGCCGACGGACCCGGCTTCACGCCGCGCCGCAACAGCGCGCGCACCCAGCCCAGCGCCAGCAACGGTTTCAGCGCGTTCATCAACGCCATCGACTGCCGCGCCGCACGTGGCAACTCCGTGTACTCCTCGATGTTCGGAATGCCCGTGCTGTAGTACGCCGTGAAGACGTCGCCCCACGTGAGCTGCGTGACCAGGACCGGCCCGTCACCGAAATCGATCGACCGCGTCTTCATCGCGCTGGTGGCGGGGACAAACCGTCCGTTCGTGCGCACGCGATTCCCGAAGCGGAGCAACTCGATCACCGTGCGCTGCGTGCCGGGCGGCAATCCGCTCGGGCCCACGCTCCGGAACGCCATTGTCAGGTGCGTCGCCGACGGCAACCGCTGCTTGAGATACACCGCCAGACAATCGGTCGGCACCACATCAAACCCCACTGCCGGCATCACCATCACGCCGCGCTGCTTCGCCTCGACATCACGCGCGGCGGCGGCCTCGAACACCGGAAACTCGCCGGTGATATCGAGGTAATGCACACCGGTGCGCAGACAGGCGTCCACCATCGGTTGCGACGTGTAGAGAAACGGGCCAGCGCAGTGCATCACCACCGACACACCGGCCAGCGCGGCATCGAGCGCACGCGGATCGTCCAGCGCACACACGCGATGGGCGAGTCCCAACTCACGGCCCAGCGCCGAGAGCGCGGGCGCGTTACGCCCCGCCAGGATGGGCGCCATCCCGCGTTGCACGCAGGCGCGGGCCATCGCCTCACCCACGTACCCGGTCGCTCCGTAGAGCAGGAAAGTGTTGGCCATGGAGGAAAGCTACCGCGCTGCGTATCAAGGCGTATCAAGGGGTCGGTATCAAGGGGTCAGAGTCGTTGAACGCCTGCGTTACTTCGGGGCCACGCCGCATGTTTTGGTGATGGGGAACGCCGCCGGCGACGACAGATTAGCGCCCTGCTCTCCGGCTGCCCCACGACGGCCGTCGCATCAGCACCGACCGAGCCCGTTCTCCCACTCACGTCCCTGAGCTGCTATGCCTCGCGTACCGCGCATTCTCCTTCCGGGTGTTCCCGTTCACCATGTGCAGCGCGGCAACAACCGAGGACCGATCTTCGTCGACGATCGGGATCGACGGCTCTATCGACAGCTGCTGTTGGAGGGCTGCCACCGGCTCGAGTGTGCGGTGCACGCGTACGTGTTGATGTCCAACCACGTGCACCTGCTGCTGACGCCGGCACGCGGCAACGCGATCGCGCAGCTTACCCAATGGATGGGGCGGAAATACGTCCGGGCATACAACACGCGACACCACCGCACGGGGACACTGTGGGAAGGACGGTTTCGGTCCAGCGTGATTGACTCAGCCCGGTATTTGCTCAACTGCTCGCGCTACATCGACCAAAATCCGGTGCGGGCCGGCATGGTTCCGTCACCAGCAGCCTACCGGTGGTCCAGTTATGCGCGACTGGCGCATGGCGTGCGCGATGACCTCATCACCGAGCATGCGGAATACCACGCGCTAGGCCCGTCACCGATCGAGCGACAGGCCGCGTACCGTGCATTGTGTACGCCGCTGGTCGAACCGGAGGTCGTAGGGGGCATTCGCGTGGCCATCCGTCGAGGGGATGTGCTTGGGTCGACGGACTTCACCGACGAGGTGCGTGCGCGCCTGGGGCGACCCATTACGCGCATGGGACACGGGGGGAACCGTCGTCGAGGTTTCAAGGGGTCAGAGTCGTTGAACGGAGTCGTTGAAGGACGCCGTTGAACGACACCGTTCAACGACTCTGACCCCTTGAAGTCACGTCGGCAAACCCTTCGCCATCACCGACCAGTACGACACTGGCGCCAGTCGCGCCAGCAACGACAGGCCCACCGCATCACTCCCCACCAGCACGCGCTTCTTCCGCTGTTCCACGCCCCGCACGATGATCTCACCCGCCTTGCTCGGCGGCATGCGGAGGAACTTCGCGAACGCCGCCCGACGACGCTCCACGTCCGCGTCATCCGCACCCTGCGGCGCCCGTGCACTCTCAGAGATGTTCGTGCGCACGCCCCCCGGATGCACCACCGTCACACCAACGGTGCTGCCGTCCAGCTCGTGACGCAGCGCCTCCGAGAAGCCACGCACCGCGAATTTGCTGGCCGCGTAGGCGACCTGCTCCGCCGGCGCGACGATGCCGAAGATGCTCGAGATATTCACCAGACGCGCGTCAGTGCTGGCCCGCAGTAACGGCAGGAACGCGCGCGTCATGCGGACCAGGCCATGGAAGTTGATGTCGAAGAGCCAGTCGAAGTCTGCTTCGCTCACCATGTCGAACGTGCCACCCAACGCCACCCCGGCGTTGTTCACGAGCAGGTCGGCGCCGCCGTGCTCCGCCAGTACGGTCGCCGGGAACGCCGCAACCATGGCACGATCGGCCACATCCAGCGTGTGCGGCGTCACCCGCACACCACTCGCCGACAGCAACGACACGGTCTCGGCAAGACCGCCCTCGTTGATGTCGGCCAGCGCGAGATGACAGCCGCGCTGCGCCAACGACGTCGCGATCGCGCGCCCGATTCCACTGCCGGCGCCGGTGATGACCGCCGTGCGGCCGCGTAGCATCATCCCGTTAGCCATGCGTCGGCGCCTCCGCCTTCAGCGACTCCTTCAACGACTCTGACCCCTTGAACTCGAACGCTACCTTCTCAACGCCAGCCTTCAACGACTCTGACCCCTTGAAAGACCCCGCGCGAAACTCCAGCGCCGGATCGTTCACCCGGCCGTGACGGAGCGACAACAGGTCCTTCACGTAATTCTGGTACAGCCGCCACGGCGCCCGATCGCCCTGCATCGGCAGATGCGACAGCGCACGCTGCACGTAGCCCGACGTGAAGTCGAACACCGGCGTGGCCCGCAGACCGGGATCTCGCCGCGGCGTGACCTGCACGTAGCCGCGCGCCCGCATGTACGTAAGCAGTCGGCAGACATGCTGCGCGATCAAATCGCACTTGAGCGTCCACGACGCATTCGTGTAGCCAACGGCCGCCGCCATGTTCGGCACGTCGCTCAGCATCATCCCCTTATAGACCATCGTCTGCGCGAGGTCGACCACCGCGCCGTCGACCACGAGCGTCACCCCCGACAGCAGCGACATGCGGAGCCCCGTCGCCGTGACCACGATATCCGCGTCCAGATGCGCCCCCGACTGCAACACAATGCCCGTGGCATCGAACCGCACGATCTGATCCGTAACGATCGAGGCCCGTTGCTCGCGCAGCGCCACGAACAAGTCGCCATCCGGTACCATGCACAGACGCTCGTCCCACGGTTGATAGCGTGGACGGAAATGCTCGTCGAACGACACCTGCGCGCCGAGCTGCGCCTCGGCTTCTGTGCGCAGCGCCTTCTTGAACGTCTCCGGGCGCGTACGGGCGATGTAAAAGTAGAACATGCTGCGCGCCACGTTCTTCCAGCGCGAGATCGCGTACGCCAGTGTCGACGGCAGCACGCGACGCAGGGTGTTCGCCACCACATCCACCGACGGGAGCGAGGCGATGTACGTCGGTGAGCGCTGCAGCATCGTCACGTGCGCGGCCGCCCCCGCCCCGGTGGCCATCGCCGGCACCAGCGTGACCGCCGTGGCGCCGCTGCCGATCACCACCACGCGCTTGCCGGCGTAGTCGAGCCCCTCCGGCCAGTGCTGCGGATGCACCACGCGCCCGGCAAACGCCGACATCCCCGGCCACTCCGGCGTGTACCCCTGCGCGTAGTCGTAGTAGCCGGCGCAGCTGTACAGAAACCCGCAACTCATCCGCCGCGGCGTGCGGTCGGCGCCCACCTCGAGATCCACCGTCCAGCGCGACGTCGCCGACGACCACTCGGCGCGCACGAGGCGATGCTGATAGCGAATCGCGCGATCGATCCCGTATTCGTGCGCGGTCTCCGCGATGTACGCCTTGATCGACGGCCCATCGGCGATCGCCTTCGCATTCCGCCACGGACGAAAGCGATAGCCCAGCGTGTACATGTCGGAGTCGGACCGAACGCCGGGAAAACGGAACAGATCCCACGTGCCACCCATCCGCTCGCGGCCTTCCACGATCGCATAGGTGAGCCCCGCGCACGACGTCTGCAGGTGCCACGCCGCGCTGATGCCGGACAGACCAGCGCCGATGATCAGGACGTCGAGATGTTCCACGTGATCTCCGGAGGGACAAGCGCGACCGGCGCCGCGCCGGAGGGATACGGGAAGCTACGGGGTCGCCACGCCGCGCCGCGAGGGCACGTCACCCGGCCCACACGATGGTTGCCGGTTCGCGGCCTCGCGCGCGAGATTCTGCGTTCGGCGGTTTTCCAAACTCCAGGAGACGTGATGCGAACGACACTGATGGCGTGGTTAACGATGCCCCTGCTCGCGGTAAGCGCGTCGGCGCAAGCGACGGGCGGTGCGGGCGGTGCTGGCGGCACGGGCGGCGCCGGTAGCGCGGCGCAAGCGGCGCGGCAGGCGGCGGCGAACAAGCCACGGACCATCGACGGCATCAACACCGTCTGGCTCGAGGAACTCACCCAGCCCGAGTTCCGCGACCTGATCAAGGACGGCTACACCACGGTGCTGATCATGACCGGAGGCGTCGAGAACAACGACGGCAACCTCTCGATGAACAAGCACAACATCAACAACAAGCTGCTGGGCGAGATGATGGCGCGCAAAATGGGCAAGACGCTCGTCGCGCCGCTCGTCACGCTCGAACCCGGAAACGCCGGCCCCAACATTCAACCCGGTCGCGCCGGCCCGATGCTGTCGCAAGCCACCTATACCGCGCTGCTCTTCGACATGGGGAACTACCTACGCAGCATGGGCTTTACGGAGATTTACTACATGGGCGACAGCGGCGGAAACGGCCGCGGCATGCAGGCGGCGGCGGATTCACTCACCACGGTGTACGCCGGCAGCCCGAACAAGGTCTTCTTCAAGCACATTCCCGAGTACTACAACCACACCAGCGTGGTGCAGCCGTACCTCCAGAACGACCTCAAGATCCCCGAAGGCATCAAGATCGGCGCGAGCACCGGCACCAGCGGTCTGCACGAAGAGCTTGGGATCGACGCCACGATGGCGCTGGCCGATCCGCAGTCGATCCGCTTTGCGCAGCGCGTGAAGGCCGGTCAGGCCGAGATCAACGGCATCAAGTTCGAGTCGCTGAAATGGCTGCAGGACCTTGGCCGCAAGGTGGCTGAGCTGCGCGTGACGACGACGATCAACGCGATCACCGCCTACCGGGCCACGCTGCCGAAGCCGTAGTACCGTGGCAGCGGACGAACGGCGGTGCGAGCGCTAGACGACCGCCGCCGTTTCGACCGCCGCCGACCGCGCCGCGCGTGCAACCACCACATCGTGCGGGGCCGCCACCGTTGCACCAGACGCCATGGCCCGCTGGGTGGCCACCAGCGCAGCCGTGAGCGCCAACACGCCGGTGAATTGGTGGAGCACCCCGAGCGGCACGGGCACAGCCAGCAGCAGGGTGGTGATGCCCAGCACCAGCTGCGTGGTGATCACCGCACCGAACGCGAACACCGCCCGTCGAACCGCCTGGGGCAACGGGGCGCCGCGCGAGCGCCACGCGAGGGTGAGCACAAACGCCGTGACCGTGAGCGCCAACAGCCGGTGGTGAAACTGCGCCGCCGCTGGGTTCTCGAAGGCGTTGCTCCACCACGGCGTGAGCGTGCCGTAGCCGGGCGGCACCACCTGCCCCCCCATGAGCGGGAACTCGTTGAAGATCCGGCCGCCGCGCAGGCCAGCGACAAAGCCGCCCGACAGCACCGTGATCCCCAGCAACACCGCAGCACTCAGCAACGCGCGCTGCCAGCCGCGCGACGTGGCTACGGGTTCACTCCGCTCCGCCTCCGTGCGCTCACGCAGCTCGCTGTACGTCCACACGCTCACGGCCAAAATGCCGAGGGCCAGCCCAAGATGCGCCGTGAGCCGGTAGGCGCTCACGCTGATGCGCTCCACGAGGCCGCTCTTCACCATGTACCAGCCCAGCGCGCCCTGACATAGCGTGAGCAGCGGCAGGGCGGTCAGACGCAGACGCAATTGGCGCGGAATGCGCCCCTGCACCATGAACAGCAGCCATGGGATCGCGAACACCAGTCCTACCGTGCGGGCCACGTTCCGGTGGAACCACTCCCACCAGTAGATCCACTTGAACTGCGCCAGCGTGATGCCGGCGTGCGTGCTGCTGGCCTGCGGGATCTGCTGGAACTTGGTGAGCTCGGCCGCCCACGCCGCGTCGCCCGACGGCGGCAAGGCGCCGGACACCGGCTTCCACTCGGTGATGGAGAGCCCGCTCTCGGTGAGCCGGGTGATCCCGCCCACCGCCACGGCGAAGAACACCGCCACGATGGAGAGCAGCATCCAGCGGCGGAGCGCGAGGCGGTCGCG
Organism: Gemmatimonadota bacterium; assembly: GCA_947461225.1. Classification (GTDB taxonomy): domain Bacteria; phylum Gemmatimonadota; class Gemmatimonadetes; order Gemmatimonadales; family Gemmatimonadaceae; genus Gemmatimonas. Next base: position 6,785 of record CANHJV010000130.1, read on the forward strand.
CTCCGGGAGCGCGCCGGGAAGACCAAGGTCGTTCTGAGCAGACATACCCGAAGCCTGACGGGCGCGACGGAGTCGGTCAAGGGATACCGCGCATGCGACCCGGAACGGCCTAGTACGCCGCCCTTCGCGCGGCCGAGATCAGCGCGGCCAGCGCCGCCCGGTCGTATACGCGGCCGTTGGCCACCAGCAGCGGCACACCGGCCGCGTGCAGCCCGCGCACAATCGGAACGGCCAAGCTCACGATCGATCAGCATCGCACCGTTGACGTGGAGCTGAACGCGGCGTTTGCGCGCGGACTCAAGGCGTCGGGGCGGGTGAATCATCTGTCATTCATGTCGGCCGTCGGCGCCAACCCAACCGCATCGACGACCGCATCGGGCGCGGCGGGTGGCGCGCGCTACCATCGCGTGAAGGGCGAAGCGGAAGAAGCCGTGAAGTCGCGCGGGCCCCGCATACGCCGGATCGGCACGACGGGTCACGAGAACCTCGGTCGGAGAAGGTAAAGCACGGCCTCCGTTGTCGCCCATGAACTCCTCACCACCGAAGATCGGCTGACTGCGCCAATCGTTGGTGAGACGCCGAGCACTCGCGAACGCCAGATCGCCCTCGCACCGGGTTTCCGATGCGAGGGCGATCTGACGTCTGGGCCACACGATGCGTCGGGCGGTGCTACGCGCGACGTGTGCGGCGCGCGGCAGCGCCAAGCACCAAGAGTCCGGCGGCCATCAAACTGACGGTGGCCGGTTCCGGCACCGTCGTGGGCGGTTGCGTCATCTCGAAGTACACATCGAGCGGCTGGAAACCGACGCTCGACTCCGGGTTCTTCGCCGTCAACTCCAGCGTGGTGCCGTACAGCTTCGCGGTGAACATCGAATTGACGTACTGCCAGTAGGCGCCGGAGCCGGCATTCTGATTGGCGCCCAGCGAACTGTACGTGACAAAGCCGTCCGCATAGGTCCCGCAGAGCGAATTGTCGCTCTGTCCCCCGCCCCCGCCAATCAAGCAGCCACTGAAATTGACGCCATCGAGGCTCGAGGCCCCAGCCAGCGTGAAGTCGAACGTGGCCGTCTGCCCCTGATCGAATGCGGCGAACGAGTTGAACCCGACATGGAAACCGGTCGCGGTGAAATCGAACGTGCGCACCCAGTTGTTCGGGTCGAAGTAATCATCCGGGGTGTTCACGGTGATATTTGGTCCAGACATACCCGTGATCACCTGTGCACGCGCTTTCAGCGGCAGGGCGATCGTCGATGCGGCGACGATGATGGTGGACAACAGGAGACGTGCGCGATGCATGAATGCTCTCTTCAGTGGGAAGACGGGGGCCGGCTCGACTGCCGCAAGCGGACTCGGCTTTTTTGAGCGCAGGTGAGCTCAACCGTAACGGCAAGTAGTGCGCCGCCATGCATGAGTGCGCGATGGCTTCGCAACTGTCTATTCGGCAACAGGTTGCGTGTGACATCCGAGTGCGCTCTGCACAGCTCAGGTCGGCTGATGATGGGACTGTAGGATGAAAGCGGCAGTCCCGCGGACACCCCACGATCGACCGCACGCGCGCAAGTCCTACGTCACCGCGAAGTTCGCATCCCGCGTGCGACGCCACACGGCAGAACGATGGAAGCCGTCGATCGCCCCGACCGCTTCCTTCGGATCGTAATCCAGGCGTTCGAACGCGAGCCCGGCGGTGTGTGAACACACAGCTCTCTGAATCCCGCTGCCAATGGCGAACGTGAGGATCTCAGGACTGGCAGCGTTGCCCAGAATGAGGCCGACGCGCGCGCGTAAACATGTTGGTGGCGAGATCACTTCGGATCAGAATCGCTCCGAAGTCGCCGGCAATGCCCATGTGGGGCTGGTCAAGCCAAAGCGCTCGAAGAGTACGCGCGCCTCGTCGGTGCTCCACTTCGTCCAGTGTGGATCGAGATGTCGCCCGTACCATGCTTGCGCGAACGCCCACACGTTCGAGAGCGGTTGCACATCGCCTCGTTGGATCGCATGCCGAACGCACCAGTCATCGACAGCGGTGGGCGCGTCGAACACCAGCATGGTGCTGCAGGTATAGGTGACGTTGTCCCACGCCTTCGTCATGGGAATCGGAAAGTGGACGTAGTACTCAGGCGACGTCACGGCACCGTTCTCAATGCGTAGCGTCACTGGAGCGACCTCGCCGCCAAGCCGCGTCGTGATCGTGGCGTCGGCCCCCAGCAGGGCAACAATACCGAGGGAACACCACGCACAGTTGCCCCACCAGCCTTTGCCTCCACTCTCAACCCAAAACAGGGTGGGAGCAGCGGAGAACGGGTGCATGGCCCAAATCTCGCCGGTCGTCGGGTGCAGGACGACACCGTGATAGTCCGCGAGGGCCCGGAGCGCATCAGCGACCATTGCCTCATCTAGCGCAAGCTGC
>CANHJV010000131.1 GCA_947461225.1 Gemmatimonadota bacterium
GGCCACACGGCCGTCCGTGGCGTGGGCAGCGGCACCTGGCTGCACGGCGGCCCGGTGGAGAACGACGACACCGCGACGCTCGTGAAGCCACTCAGCGGCGTCATCGAGTACACGCCCGGCGACCTCGTGATCAGCGTCCACGCCGGCACCACCCTCGAAGAGCTCTCGGCAACCTGTGCCGCCAGCGGCCAGATGCTCGCCATCGCGCCGTATGGATCGCCGCGGTCCACCATCGGCGCCGTGGTCGCGACAGCATCAGCGGCCCCGTTGGCGTACGAAGACCTCACCATTCGCGATCTCGTGCTCGGACTCACGGTCGTGACTGGAACCGGCGACGTGGTGCGCGTGGGCGGCAAGGTAGTGAAGAATGTCGCCGGCTTCGATCTCGTGCGCCTCAACACCGGGGCATTCGGCACGCTCGGCATCATCACCGAAGTCAACGTGCGTCTGCATGCGAAGCCGATCATGGATCACGTCGTGACCGGCACGCTCACCGACGAGCCGAAGGCGTGGGTACCGAGAGTGAGCGCGAACCGTGCGCCATTGCCGATGCTGGTGCGACTCGCTCCGGGCGAACCAGCGCAACTCTTTGCGCGCTGCACCGGCAACGAGGCCCGCGCGTCGGCGCTACGTGGCATTGTGCAGTCGTTCGGCGCACGCCATGCGTTTACACTGGGGCCGTCCGACACCAGCAACGCCAGCGAACGCGAGTCACCGGCGGCCGTGCTGCGACCTGTTCCCGAGCAGGCGCTGGTGCTGCGCGCGCGCACGAGGCCAGATCACGGCGCGGCGCTCATCGACGCGGCGCGCGTCGCATTTCCCGACTCCACGCTGCTCTTTCATCCGGCTCGCGGATCCCTTCGCATCACCGCCGTGAACACCGAGTCCGTCGAACAGACCGATGCCCGCATCGCGGCCTTCGTCGCGTCGGCCTCACCATCGATGCCCTTCTCGGTTGTGGTGGAGCAAGGCGCATCGCCGGTCGCGGCCACCGGCGCCCTCGATCAGTCGGTGAAGCGCGCCTTCGATCCTCGCGGCATCCTGAACCGGCGGCGCCCAGCGTCGCGCGCCATGGGAGCGGTATGAGCGACGTCACGAGAAGTATGTCCACGACGCACAAGTGCGCACTGCCCGGCACGCCGTTGGCGCTCGCCAGCAAGGGCCTCGATGCCTGCGTGCATTGCGGCTTCTGCCTGCAGGCCTGTCCCACGTACGTGAATCTCGAAGACGAGAACGATTCGCCGCGCGGACGGCTCGTGCTCATGCGTCGCATGCTCGAGGGCGATATCCCGCTCGACGATCCCACCACGGCGCAACACATCGACCGTTGCCTCGGGTGTCGCGCCTGCGAGACCGCCTGTCCGTCGGGTGTGCCCTACGGTGATCTGCTCGAAGCCACGCGCGCCACCATGGCGCCCGTGCGCGGCGTGCCGTTCGTGGCCCGCGCCGTGCTGGCCGTGTTCAAACATCCGGTCCTGCTCCGCACCGCCCTACTCGGCGCGCGCCTCTTCCGCGCCACCCAGCTGCCGCACCTGCTTGCGCCGCTCTTGCCGGCGCGACTCGCGTTTCCGATGGCGATGATCGCGTCGACCACGCCGTCCAACCTGCGCGCGCGCGCCACACGCACGACATCGACGAGCACGCCCGCGTCGCCGCCATCCGGGCCAGCCGTGACCGCCAGCTGCCTCACCGGCTGCGTGATGTCGGGACTCTTCTCGCACGTGAACGACGCCACCGAGCGCGTGCTCACGCACAACGGCTTTGCCCTGCGTACCACCCGCGCCCAGGGCTGCTGTGGCGCCCTGCATGCACACGCCGGCGATCTCGAGAGCGCACGAGCGCTGGCCCGCATCAACGTGGCGGCCTTCGAGCAGTCGGGCGCCGATGTCATCGCCGTCAATTCGGCCGGATGCGGCGCCATGCTCAAACAGTACGGGCACCTGCTGCACGATGATCCGGCGTGGGCGGCGCGGGCCGAGCGGATCAGCGCGCGCACGCGTGACATCTCGGAGCTGCTGGCCACCGTGGGGCCGATCGCCGGCACAGCCCCGGTGGCGCTGCGGGTTACGCACGATCCGCCGTGTCACCAGATGCACGCGCAGCGTGTGGTGTCGCCGCCGCTCGCGGTGCTGCGCGCGATTCCCGGCCTCTCGCTCATTCCGCTCGAAGACGCCGATCAATGCTGCGGGTCGGCCGGCATTTATAATCTCGTGGAGCCCGACACCTCAGACGCCGTGCTGGCGCCCAAGCTGGCGCGTATCGCCGAGAGTGGTGCTGACTGGGTGGCGACCGGCAACCCAGGGTGCATGATGCAGATCGGCGCGGGGCTGCTGCGCAGCGGATCGCGCGCGCGCGTGGTACATCCCATCGAACTACTCGACGCGAGCTACGAGCACGGCGTGTGACTTTTGTGGGTGCTGGACACGTTACCGTCGTTGCGTTCGACGGCATCATCGCCGACACGTTGCCGTTGCGAGCGCAAGCCTTGGCCGACGCCATCGCGCTGGAGTGCGGGTCGCTGGGCATCATCGTAGACGCGCGGGCATTGTGTCCGCGGTTGCTGCCATTGTTGCCCGGGCTGACGTTCAGCGAGTGCATCGTGGTCGCCGTCGAGCAGAGTCCAGCGCTGCTCCACGAGACGATTCGCCAGGATCTCACGCTGCACGACATCATGGCGCTGCGGGCACAGCGTGCGTGGTCGGCAGCGGTGGCGCATGGCGTGCCGCTGCGTGACGGCGTCCGTGATCACCTGCAGACACTGGTCGCGCGTGGCGTTCGTATGGTCGTGCGCAGTGACTCCCAGCGTCGGGAGGTAGAGCCGCTGCTGCGTCTGGCCGGACTTGAGGACAGCATGCTCTTGCTGCGATGCGCCGATGACCTTCCGCGCAGGTCAGGTGTACCGTCGTTGCAAGCGAGCTACGAGGCGATTGATGCGCGGCTCGATCGGCTGCGAATTCCCTCGGCACGACGTAACGCGGTCGAGGTGCCCGGCGGAGCGGCTGCACGCATGTTGCTTGAATCGGCAGGTTCCCGGTACTTTCTGCAAACGGATCTATTGATGCAGTCTTTGTGAGGTATGCCGTTGTCCAACGCTGACGCGAACGCCCCGGGTATCACGAGCCCGACGCCACCTGAGGCGGCGCCTACGATCGCGCCGGAGGTGCCGCAGTCGGCGCCGCCCGCGCTCGTGTATCCGGAGCCGCTCTCCCCGCACGACGCCGAGGCGTACCTCGACCTGCATCGCGAATCGGCGTGGTTCGAGTCGGCGGGCCAGTGGAGCACGTTTCGCGGCCCCAAGGCTGCCGAAGCGCTGAACGGACTCGTGACCAACGACGTCACGCAGCTGCGCCCCGGCGAAGGCCAGCATGCCGCCGCCCTGACCCCCAAGGGCAAGCTGCTGTGCGACATGCTGATCTTCCGCATGGACGAGGAGACGTTCATGCTCACGCTGCTCCGCACCTGTGCTCCGCAGTGGCTCGCGACGGCTCGCAAGTACGTGAATCCACGGCTCGCGAAGGTCGACGACGAATCCGAACAGTGGACCACGTGGATGCTGTACGGCGCACAGGCCTCGAAGGCGGTGGCGTCGCTCGGCGGTGCCGATCATACCGTTGAAGATCTCGGCGACGTGATGATGCAGGGGCTCGCCGAATGGAAGCTGTGGCAACATGGCCTCTGGAACATCGGCCCGACCACGGTGCGCCTCATTCGCGCGCCGCTCATGGGATCGACGCCGGGCTTCCTCATTGTGGCTGACACGCGCGACGCGGACGTGGTGCGCACGCGGCTCGAGAAGTCGGTGTACCGCCGCGCCACGCGTGCGGTGTGGAACGTTGCCCGGGTGGAAGGCGGGCGTCCGGCGTTCGGCATCGATATGGACGACAACACGATTCCGCAGGAAGCGAATCTCGATACGCTCGGCGCGATCTCGTTCACGAAGGGCTGCTACACGGGTCAGGAAACCGTGGCGCGCATTCACTTTCGCGGGCATGTGAATCGACGGCTGCGCGGACTGCTCGGCGCGTCGGCGCTACCGCAGCACGGGCACGTAATGGACGCGACGGGGAAAGTGGTGGGCGACGTACGCAGCACGGTGATGTCGCCACGCCTGGGGCCGATCGCGATCGCGATGCTGCGACGTGAGGTGCAGGAAGGCGATACGGTGATCGTGGAAGGCACCGATGGCCCAATCACCGCCGAAGTCCGTGAGCTCCCGTTTTCTGTGTAACGAAGCTCAGCACTGAGCACTGAAGTGTGCTGATATCTGACCACTATACGCGATCAGATATCAGAGTTCTGTACATCTGACGTCTGGAGCGATGGCACTGAGCCAGTGGTCAGATGTTCAGAACTCAGGCATCAGACTTCATATAGTGGTCAGAGTTCAGCCAACTTCAGTCCACAGTGTCGAGCGTATTTCGTGGGGTGCGCGGAGGGGTCGTGCCAATCCCTGATCGCTGACGCCACGGACGGATCGCGCATTCGCCGACCACAACGAAAAAGGCGGGCGACTTTCGTCGCCCGCCTTTTCGTACTGCAGACCTAAAGCTTACTTCTTGGTCGTGTCGGCGGCCGGAGCAGCCGGGGCAGCCATCGCGGCCGAATCCATGGCCGGGGCGGCCATTGCGGCCGAATCCATGGCCGGGGCGGCAGCAGCCGGAGCCGCGGCGGCAGAATCAACGGCCGGGGCCTCTTCCTTGGCGGAGCAGGCGGCGAGCACGAGTGCAGCAGCGACGAGAGCGATGCGCTTCATAGTGGAGGACTCCATACGGTGCGGTGGTTGCGCCGTGCGTCCCAAAAAAGCGCACGGCCCCCCCGGCAGAAGGCCGACGGGGTTCAAGCAGGCTGAATCTACGTTTCATGGCTCAGCTGTCAAGAGCCACCCCACGCCGGCCACAGAGTTCCGACCAGAGCCAAGCGTTTGTGACATAACGGTTTCCTTGGTGTCCGGGGGACCCGCGTTCGGCGGCCGCCGGGAACTCGGCCTTCGGCCAATACTCACCAGACGGGCACAACTCGTCGTCCTTGTGCGCTCTATTTGTATCGACGTTAATGGCGGTCCCTCGGATCGCCCACCGCACGACCTTCAGTCCAGACCCGTGTCCAGACTCCCCGAGACCCTCGGCGCTCTCAAGCGCTCGGCCTACGCCACGAATCGACCGAAATCCGTCAAAGACGAGATCCGGCGAAACCTGATCGCTCGCCTGCAGGCCGGCGGCCCGCTGTTCCGCGGCGTCCTTGGCTACGAAGACACGGTCATGCCGCAGATCGTGAACGCGCTCCTCGCGCGTCACAACTTCATTCTGCTCGGGCTCCGCGGTCAGGCGAAGTCGCGCATTCTCCGCGCTTTGGTCAGCCTGCTCGATGAGCAGATGCCTGTCGTGGCCGGCAGCGAGGTGAACGACGATCCGTTCGCCCCGATCTCGAAGTACGCCAAGCAGCTCATTCAGGAGCATGGCGACGAGACCCCGATCGGCTGGGTGTCCCGCGATCAGCGCTACGTCGAAAAGCTCGCCACGCCCGACGCCACCATCGCCGACATCATCGGCGACGTGGACCCCATCAAGGCGGCCCGCGGCGGACACATCCTGGGCGACGAGCTCACGATCCATTACGGCATGCTGCCGCGCGCCAATCGCGGCATCTTCGCGCTGAACGAACTCCCCGACCTCGCCGGCAAGGTGCAGGTGGGCTTGTTCAACATCATGCAGGAAGGCGACGTGCAGATCAAAGGCTATCCGGTGCGCCTTGCACTCGATGTCCTGCTCTGCTTCACCGCCAACCCGGAAGACTACACGGCCCGCGGCAAGATCATTACGCCGCTCAAGGACCGCATCGGCAGCGAAATCATCACGCACTACCCCGAAAGCGTCGAACTCGGCGTCGAGATCACGCGCCAGGAAGCGTGGACCCAGCGCACCGGCGGCGTGCAGATCCGCGTGCCCGACCTGATCGAGGAAGTGGTGGAGCGCATCGCCTTCGAAGCGCGCGACGACAAGCGCATCGACAAGCGCTCCGGCGTATCGCAGCGCATGCCGATCACCGCGATGGAAAACGTGGTCTCGAACGCCGAGCAGCGCGCGCTGCGCAACGGTGACACTGAAGCCGTGCCGCGCGTGGCCGACGTGTACGCGGCCCTGCCCGCCATCACGGGCAAGATCGAGCTCGAGTACGAAGGCGAACTCGTGGGTGGCGCCACGATCGCCAAGGATCTCATCCGTCGCGCCTGCGATGCCACCCTGCGCGAGCGTGCCGGGGAGATCGACGCCGAAGACGTGATCATGTGGTTCGACGGCGGCGGCGCCCTGCAGGTGGCCGACGAAATCGCGATGGACCTCGTACGCCAGGGCTTCGAAACGGTGCCGGGGCTGGTGCAGACGGTGATCGCGCTCGGACTCGCTAAGAAGGGCGACGACGCGATGATCGTGGTGGCCTGCGAACTCGTGCTCGAAGCGCTGGTGGCGCGGAGAAAGATTTCGCGATCGGACGAGGGGAAGTACGGGAAGGCGGAACGCGAATCGCGCCGGAATAAGGGACAGCAGGATTACTTCGGCTGATCTCTGGACTGCCCAGTGCTGAGTGCTCTGAATTCTGGCGTCAGACTGGGTATAGCGGTCGGAATTCAGCAACGACAGTCCACAGTGCCGAGCGGGTTTCATGGGTCTGACGATTCATGGGGCCTTTGCTCGGCACTCGTGTTGTAGCCCCCCGCCCCCGCCGATCCCGCCGCCCGCACACGCAGTAAGGAAATTCTCGGTACCGAGCACTGTAGCTGCTGAATTCTGACCACTATAAGCAGTCTGACGCCCCAGTTCTGAGCACTGGGTACTGAGTGGTTAGTACTGAGTGGATCGTCCTGAGCTGTCTGTTAATCCCCAGTTAAGTCCAACAGCCCCACCTTCCCCCGCGTAGTCCGGACACCCGCCTGTTCCCTACGCACTCTCCGTGATGCCCACCGCACCCCGCCGTTCCGTTCTGCTCAGCTTGGCAACCGGCGCCCTCGGTCTTCTCAGCCCACAAATCGCCCAGGCCCAAACCAAGGCCGACTCCGTCGCTCGGCGTGACAGTCTCGCCCGCACGCTGGCCCCGTTTGCCGTGCGCGCCACGCGCAGCACGCAATCGTCGTTCACGGCCCCGCTGGCGATCACGCACATCGACAAGGCGCAATTCGCCGGAAAGTCGGGGTTTGGGCTCAACGACGCGCTCGGCAATGTGCCGGGGGTGCTCGTGCAGTCGCGCTACGGCACCAGCGATATCCGCATCGCCATCCGTGGCTTCGGGGCCCGTGGCGCCGGCGACCGCAGCAATGCCGGCACCTCGCGCGGCGTACGCGTACTGCTCGACGGCATGCCCGAAACGGAGCCGGATGGCCGCACGTCGTTCGACAACATCGATCTCGCCGCCGCGGAAGGGATCGACGTGATCCGCTCCAACGCCAGCGCACTGTGGGGCAATGCGGCGGGTGGCGTGATCAGCGTGTCTACCGTGCCCGCGATCGATCGTCCGTTCGCCACCATGCAGTACCAGAGCGGGAGCTACGGCCTGCAGCGCTATATCGCGCAGACCGGCACCCCCATCGGCACCAAGGGCGGCGTGGCCTACGCCACCTTCGTCAACACGAACTTCGACGGATGGCGGGTGAATTCCGACGCGCGCCGCGTGCTGGTGAACACCGGCATCGTGGCCCCCGTGGGCGACAAGACGCAGATGCGCATCCACCTGCTCGGCGCCAACAATCTGTTCCATGTGCCCGGCCCACTCTCGGCCAGTGAAGTGGCGGCCAACCCGCGTCAGGCGAATGCCACGTACAACGGTCGCGACGAGCGCCGCTACAACCGCCTCGCCCGACTCGGTGCCAGCGTGGAGCACGCGATCGACGACAAGTCGAGCGTGTCGGTCATGACCTACGTGAATCCGAAGTATCTGCAGCGCTCGGAGCGCGGCACGTTCCGGGACTTCACGCGTTACCACGGCGGCCTGAACGCGGCGTACACCCGGCAGGATGTGGTGTCTCCCACCTTCACCAACCGCTTCACCGCCGGCCTCGACCAGGCGTATCAGGATGGCGCCGTGCTGTTCTACTCGCTTAGCGCCACCAACGGCCGCGGCACGACGCTGCGCGACAACAAGAAGGAAGGCGCGTACAACAGCGGCATCTTCCTGGAAGACGAACTCACGCTCAACAACAAGCTGGGTATCACGCTCGGCCTGCGTGGCGACGCGATTTCGTACTACTACAAGAACTTCCTGAATCCGAAAACCGACGCAAGCCGCACGTTCTCGCAACTCACACCGAAAATCGGCGCGTCGTGGCGCCTGTCGAACACACAGACGCTGTACGCGAATGTGGGCGGCGGTGTCGAAGCCCCCGCCGGCAACGAGACCGACCCCGCCAGCACCTTCGGACAGGACACGGTCACGGCCCTCAATCCGCTGCTCGAGCCGATCCGCTCGTACACCTACGAAGTAGGCACCAAGCAGATCTTCATGGTCGGTGACGGCTCTGGCCTCGTGACCAGCGTGTCGTACGACGCGGCCGCGTATCTCACCAACGTGCGCAACGAAATCGTGCCGTATCGCGGTGGACGGTTCTACTTCATGGCGGGCCGCGCGCGCCGCACCGGCGCCGAGATCGCCGTGACCGCGCTCGCGAAAGGCGACCTGCGTTTCGAGAACTCGCTCACCCTCTCGCGCAACACGTACACCGAGTACGTGATCGACTCGGTGCACTACGGCAAGCCGGGTGCCAAAGCCGACTACAGCGGCAATCGCATCGTCGGGATCCCCGACTGGTTCTACGGCTCCAACGCCACTTGGGCACCGTCAAAGGCGCCCCTCGGCCTCGCCGCCCAGTTCGGCGTGCAAGGCACCGGCGGCTACTGGGCCGACGATGCCAACGCGGTGCGCGTGCCGGAGGCGCACATCCTCAGCGCCAGCCTGCGTGCCGACCGTCTCGTGCAGGTCGGTGACGCTACGGTGAAGGGATTCCTCACGGTCGAGAATCTCGCTGACCGCCGATTCATCGGCTCAGCATTTCTCAACCCGGATATCGTGAACGGCAAAGCGCTGGCGTTCGAGCCGGGCATGCCGAGGACAGTGATGCTGAGTTTCTCGGTGACGCGGGGGCGCTGA
>CANHJV010000132.1 GCA_947461225.1 Gemmatimonadota bacterium
ATCGAGCCGGTGAGGGCACCACGCCCCAAGTAGGTCGCGCCGTTCAGCGTGCCAATACGAATGGCCTCCAGCGGCGAAAATCCGGCTTCGACCAGCAGCTCGAGCGCGCGCTGGTTCGAGTAACCGGCGATCACGCCACCACCGCCGGTGGGGTCGGTACCCACGATGAGGGTACCGCCCGCCTTGGCGAAGGCGCGCTCCATCGCCATGCCCTTCGGGAACGCCTTCGCGTACACCGACTGGGTATTGCGCTGCGTGCTGGCATAGCGCTGGGCGAACTGTTCGCGCAGCGGTTCGATGAGCAGGTCGGTGCCCGGCGGCATGGGTCGACCCGGCGTGAACGTTTCGAAGATTGTGAGCGTGCTGGTGACCGCAATCTTCTTGTCGATCAGGTATCGGAACAGCGCCTGCACCTCGGCGCTTTCGGGATTCGCCTGCGCCAACATGCTCTGCGCGGCGCCGCCGCGACCACTGCACGTGTCGAGCTTCTTTCCGGGCACGAAGTCGTTCATCGCAAAGAAGCCGTGCTCGAGATCATCGATCCCAGCGTCCGCCGCTTCACGGTAGGTCACCGAGCACAGATGACCGGTGATTTTGAGTCCACGCTTGTGCGCCGCATCGGCCGCGGCCTTGAGCTCGTCGCGCGTGATGTTCATGTACGCTTTGAACGACGTCGCGCCCTGATCGGCCCAGTAGTCCACCAGCTTTCGCGCGTCGCTCGAGTCACGCAGAATGGTGACCTGATTGAACCCCATCCCCGGGCCTTCCAGATACGGCGCGGTGGCGTCGATCCACGGCCCCGGCTTCTCCCCGCGTGCGATGGCTTGCGCGATCAGCAGCTCGGCGAACCCGTTCATGTTGCCGCCGGTGCGCATGCTGGTCACGCCGCCCGCCAGATACAGTCGGGAGAAGCTCTCGGTGAGATTGCCGTACGTGCCGGCACCCACCGGGTAGTACAGGTGCTCATGCACCATCACGAGTCCGGGGATGACGCTCTTCCCGGCGAGATCCATGACCTGCGCACCGGTGGGTATCGCGATGCTGCCGGCGGCACCGACCGCCGCGATCCGGCCCTCGCGCACGAGGATCGTCTGTCCCTCACGCGCGGCCGCGCCGGTGCCGTCGATGACGCGCACGTTCGTGAGCGCCAGGACATTCGTATCGACCTTCACGTACGACCGTGTGGCTGGTCCGACCGGCGCCCGCTGCGCCATCAGTGGCGAGGTGGCTGCGACGAGCACGGCGGCAGCAGCGAATCGCATCATCACCCGATGCATGGCTAGTACCGAAGCATGGCGGCGGCACTGGCCTTGATCGACGCCAGCGCATCGGTTGGCTGATCGTGCTCGATGAACCAATGCGTGAGGCCGAGCGCGCGCCCCTTCTCCAGCAACATCTTGAAGTCGATCGTACCGGCGCCGACATCGAGCATCTTCCGCTCGGGGGCCGCGCTGGCATCCTTCACATGGCAGCAGATCACGCGCCCCTTGTGCGCCGTCATGAGCTCCAGCGGATCGCGTCCCGCCTTCACGGCCCAGTACATGTCGAGCTCGAGTTTCACGAGCGACGCGTCGGTGTTCGCCGTGAGAATGTCGTAGCCGGTCGTGTCCCCCACCGGCGCGAACTCGAAGTCGTGATTGTGATAGGCGAATTGCAGCCCCGCCGCCTTCGCTTTCTGCGCACCGGTGTTGAGCCGCTCGGCCAGCTTCATCCAGTTGTCGCGTGAGCCACGGTAGTTATTCCCCACGAACGGCACGATCACGATCTCGTGGCCCATCCCCTTGGCGCGATCGAAAATCGTGGGCCAGCCGTCATCGGTGGCGGGCAACGCTTCGTGTGTGGCCGGTGCCGTGAGGTGGTGCTTCTTGAGCAGCTCCGACCACCACGCCGGCGTCTTGTCGTAGTAGCCGGCGAACTCGAGCTCCGTGATCCCGGCCGCCGCCACGGCCGCGATCGTACCCTCGATGTCCTTCGACAACGCGCTGCGCACCGTATACAACTGCAGCCCGATGCGGCCAATGCGGCGACGTGTTTCGGCATCACGCGATTCGGCCGTCGACGCGGCCGTGGCCAACGCCGGCAACACCGTGCTGCCCGCCAGACCGGCCGCGAGCAGCTGCAGCACCTCTCGACGTGAAAGCCTCGACTGGGTGAAGGATGTCGATTCCATGTTCAGCGTGCTCCGTTGGCGAGTTGCGTCAGGGTGTCTCCCGTAACGCGGTAGACGGTCCATTCATCCTGCGGGCGCGCGCCGAGTTTTTCATAGAACCCGATGGCGTCCACGTTCCAGTCGAGCACCGACCACTCGAGGCGTCCGCAATCGCGCGCGACGGCCTGCTGCGCGAGATACTGCAGCAGCGCCTTACCAATGCCGTGGCCACGATACGCTGGGCGCACGAACAGATCCTCGAGATAGATCCCGGGGCGCGCCAGAAACGTCGAGAAATTGTGAAAGAACAGCGCGAAGCCCGCCGACGCGCCGTTCCATTCGGCGATCACGACCTCCGCGTAGGGGCGCGCACCGAACAGCGCCGCCTCGAGTAGTGCATCGGTCGCGATGCATTCATGACGTAGCTTCTCGTAATCCGCCAACCCTTCAATCAAATCCCGGATCACGGGAACGTCCGCCGGTTCAGCAGCACGCAGTATCAGCGACATCGGTTGGTCTCCGTCAGTCCACGGTGGCGGGGGGCACCGCAAGACGCGCCGCGATCCGTGCGATGCGCTTGCGGTTCACCCCGAGGTCGCTGCGACCCACCCGCGACGCCGACCGAAAGCGGTACACGTGCGCCACGGGATCGACCACGATGTCGACATCATCGACAAAGCGGAACAGGAAGCTTCGGCACTCGGCGTGCAGATGGTCATCTCGTTCGAGGGTGAGCGTCGTGCGGGGTTCGGCCAGCAGCGCCGCCTTGGCACGTGCGAGCGCCGCCGCCGGCGCATCACCGAACGGCACCGTCGGTACGCGCTGCGATGCACGCGTCGCTTCGGTGGACACGCAATTCGGCGTATCAGGACAAGGGGGCAACATCGGGTCGGTTCCGGTATGCAAAGAGGGACGCCACGTCACCACCGCGAGCGACGCCACGAGCGCGGCCAGACGAAGGGAGCGCATCATCGCTTCACGAAGGTCCACTTTTTGGTGGAGCGTGTCAGGATCGCATCGTACTCGCGTGTCCGCACCCGCACGTCCGACACGACATCAATCGCGAGATGCGCCAACATCAACTCCGTGAGCAGGGGGATCCGGTCTTCACTGCTGTCGAGCGTATACGTCGTGCCGCCCACTGGGATGGAGACCACGCGCATCTTCGGTGTGCTCGAGGCGTGTCCCAGCTCGCGCATGCCGTCACTCGTCATCTGAATCAGCGAATCGCCACCGACCACGGCCCGCTGGGGGCTGTTCGCCGAGGGCACGAACCACACTTCGGTGAAGTTCTTCTGCGCGAGCGTGACCGGCACAAACTGGCCAAGTCCGTTGCCCGGCGCGGTGGCAGCCAGTCCACGCAGCAAGGCGCGCGCCGTCCCGCTGGCCAGCACCGTATCGACCGGATCACGCACCACCATGCCACTGCGCGTCTCGGGCGTGGGGCCCGGATTGCGCAGCGCGAATTGCACCTTCACGCGCATACCCGGAGGCGTGTCGATCAGCTCCCCGAAGATGCCGCGCCATTCGTTGTTCTGCTTGATGCAGGTGAGCGACCAGCCACGTTCCACGCCGCCGAGGGCGCCGGCGCGCAGCGCATTGACCGTGGCCTCGAGGCAGCGGAGATAGCCGAGTACATCCACCGCCCGCGACTCGCGTTCGGCGAACAGTCCTTCGAAGGTGGTGGGCACCTTCGTGAAGTCCGGCAGCTTCTGCGCGGGCGGACGGGGCGGGGCGGCGGTCTTGGACGTCGCGCCACCGGTGGTGCCACCGGTCGTTTGCGCCGGCAGGACGGAGACCACGGCACAGGCGGCGCTCAGGGCGAGCACCTCACACCATCGACGAGCAGCGGGGATCATGACGGCAGGCTGGAGAAGCGGCATCGACCGTATCGGCATCGATGGGGCAATCTAGCCACGTCCACCGGTGATCGTTGTACCCCACTCGCGCCCGAGCCACTCCCGAGCCGCAGGCGGACCAGCGCGAGGTTGCCCTTCAGCGCGCGACACGCGCCTCGTGCGAAGGACCCGGCGCGATGCGGTACACGCCGTTGCGCTCTCCCAACAACCCCACGGCCGCATCGATCAGCGGATCACGCGCGCTGTCGTAGCTGGCCGGATCCCAGGTCATCGCCAGATGCGGGGCGACTCCGCGGCCCTCGATCGGCCGCTTGTCGGGACCGAACTCAAGCCAGCGCGGGACGGTAAAGCGCCACCCGTTGCCAAGGGCGAAGGTGGCTGGATTGCCCGAGGCGCCGCCGGTGGTATCGCCGACCACCGTGACCTGCGGCAACGTGCGCATGGCCGCCACAAAGCTTTCCGTGGCGCTGAATCCGCCGCGCCCCGACAACACCACCACCGGCCGGGTGAACTGCCAGCCGCCGCGCGGCCCGATCGTGCGCGCCAGCGGCATCTCGATGTTCTTCACCAGCGAGTCGGTGCGAATCTCGACGTACGACGCCGTGAACGCTCGCGTGGTGAATCGACCGGCGAAGGCGAGCGCCGTCTGATCCGTCCCGCCGGCATTATTACGCACGTCGATGATCAGTCCGGGGGCATCGCGCATCCGCAACAGCGCGAGGTCGAGCGCGACCGGATTCACCGGCTCTTTCCACGAGCCGATGTACAGATACGCATAGCCACCGACCATGCCCTCGCCAAAGTCACGGTCGTGGGCGAGATAGTTCGATTCACGCATCGCCGACTCCCAGCGTCCGCGATCGAAGTTCGCGCGCACGGACGGCCGGAACGTGGGTACCACCTGCCCTCGTGGATCGACGAGCCAGACGTGCAGATCATGCAGCGGCGTGAGCATGTCGACGAGTACGGCAATCAACTCGTCTTGCGAGCGCGCATCCTGCGCCCGCGTGCGATAGGCGGCACGCTGGGCGCGCCAATCGACCCGCTTGTAGGTGAACGACGGGTAGACCTCGTCGAATCGCGTCCACAGCGTGTCAAACTGTTCGACGAACCCACGCGCGTGGGTGGGCGACACGACCGCGTGCGGCGTGCGAAGCGAGGGGACAACACAGGCAACACCCGACGCCGCAGCGCCAAGCGCCAGCCACACGGTCCAGTGCCCTGCGCATTTCATGTACGGACGATGGAGTCCAAACCGAGCGAGGTCCAGAGCGCCGACGCCGTTCGTCCCTGAAATCGACACGACTCACCGTCGGCGGCGCCCGTCGGCGGCGCCCGTCGGCGGCGCCCGTCTTACGCCCCCGCGAGCCCCTTGGCCACCTGGCGCACCAACACGGCCAGCTCGGGAGAGCTCTGGATCGACTGGAGAAAGAGTCGCTGAAAGGCATCCCCCTCGGCATCGGCCTTGAGCAACGCGAGCGCCTGCTCGAAGAGCGCGGCGGCCTCGACGCTGCCGAGCGGCTGCTTTTTGTCCGAGGTGCGCTCGTCGATCAGCAGCACCATCTGGCCCATGGGACGCAGCCAATCGAACCACGGATCGTTGATGACGAGTTGCAGGAAGGCACTGTTGTTGGCGATCCGGCCGTGGTGTTTCTCGTAGCGGTTGCGCTCGGCTTCCAGCAGCCCGCGATGTACTCGCAGCAGGTCGTTTCGTACCGCATCGAGGCGCCGCAGATCGGTCGCGGTAGCCACCGGCACTTCGATATGCGACGACGGCGCCTCGGGAGCGAACTCGGCATTCTGGTCGGTCATACTCATCTCGGAAAGCGCCCGCGGGCGCACGTGGAACAGTGTGGGCTGCCCGAAAGATACCGCGACCGTCTCGCCGGTGTCTGTGCACGTGGCCATACTTTCCTCCATGCCGATCGATCTTGCTCCTGCTCGGCCCCGTCTGGGAGCCGCCGCCCGCACGTGCGCCGCACTCTTCGCGGCGCTGGGGGTCGTGTTGCCGCCACCCGTCACGGCGCAGTCTCCCACGCCGTCTCCGACGCCGTCTCCGACGCCGTGGGGCACCGTGCGTCAGGACCATCTGTGGGTGGCGACCTTCATTGATCAGCCGATCACGTCACGCTGGGCCTTCCTGGGCGATGTGCAGTGGCGTCGCACCGACGCGGGGCGGAATCCTCAGCAGTTGCTTACCCGCGGATCACTGACGTATCGCGTGACGCCGGGATTGCGACTGGGCGCCGGCGTGAACGTGGTGGCCACGGCCCCGTACGGCGAACTCCCGTCGGCCCGGCCGCTGCGCGACCGGCAGCTCTTCTACATCGCGCAGATCAACCAGAAGCTCGGTGGTGCCGACGTGATGCACCGCTATCGGTTCGAGAACCGCTGGCTGGCCGACGTGCTCGAGGATGCCGCGGGGAAGGATTCCCTGAGCGACTCGCGCTTCGCGCAGCGGGCCCGGTACATGCTTCGGGGCTCGCGCGCCCTCGGCGGCCTCACGCTCCGGAAGCAGCCGGTCATCGGCATCGTCCAGAACGAACTGTTCGTCGGGCTCTCGCGGGCCGATCGCGGGGTGGCGGTGGACCAAAACCGCTTCTCGTTCGGTGCGGGATTGCCCCTGTCGGTGACCAAGCGACTCGACGTGCTCTGGCTGCAACAGTGGATCCCCGTGTCACGTGCCCGCGCCAGCGAGAACAATCGCACGCTCTGGATCGTGCTCAATCACACGGGCAAGGCGCGGTAGCCCTCGCGGGGTGAGCGTTTCGGTGACGATGCGCGTCCCTCCCGTTGCATCAAGCTCGCTGAACCGATCACACAGAGATGCAGAGAGCGCAGGGCTCGCAGCCGACACTAGAACGTCCAGTCGATCCCGATACTCGGCAGCACGCCGATCGACGTCTGGCGCTCCGGTGCGCGCAACCGGGCATTCCACGCCACCGCGCTGACGTTCTGACGCGCGGTGGCGTTTTGCACGTCGAGGTACGTAATGAGCTGCGACTTTCCGATCTGCCAGCGACGGTCAATGCGCGCGTCGAGGGAGAAGAATTGCGGTAGCCGCGCGCCGGCGTTGTAGCGCGTGAAATCCAACGTCCCCTCGCGCGCACCAGTGGCCACGAACGGCGTGGTCGGCAAGCCCGTGGCCGTGCGCATGCGCGTGGACAGCTCCCACTTGGCGGTGGGACGCCAGCCCAGCAACACGTTGGCCACCACCGGCGCGTCGAAGGCGCCCGGGCGTTCCACGCCATCCACGGCCGCGAACCGCGTGCGGTTCGCACTGACCGTGAGCAGGCCGTACACCGGCACCTGCGAGAGCTTCTTCTGCAGCAGCAGCTCGGCCCCGATCACAGTACCGCGCCCAAGATTCGCCAACGGCTCGAGCCCGAAGGGAATGTCATTCGTGGCGTCGTCAAAGCCTGACGGCTGCAGGACTGCCTGCGGACGGAAGCGTCGCGCAGGATACTGCCGATAGCGCTTGCCGTACACTTCGACCTGCAGCTTCACGTCGTCGCGCAGACTGCGCGTGATGCCGGCGATCACCTGATCGGCGGCAAAGGGCGTAAGTGACGCGTTGGACGCATCGCCCACCAGCCAGATCAGCTGCGGCGGCTGCCAATAACGCCCAACGGACACCGAGGCCGTGGTGCTGGCATCGTGCTGCCAAACGGCACTCGCGCGGGGAGCGGTGCGCACGGCGTTGCTGAGATAACCGTACCAGTCGCCGCGCACCCCCACTGTGAGACGCAGCCGTTCTCCGAGGCGCGACGTGGCCTGCGTATAGAGCGCGCCACGTGTGGCGGTGAACGACGTGTCACGACGCAGCGGCCGCTCCACGAACGCCGCATCGCGACGAAACGCGCCGGGCACCGTGAGATCGTAGCGCAGGTCGGAACCGTACTTCGCGATCACACCGGTCTCGAGCTCCACCCGTGGTGCGAGTTGCCACTGCAGATCGGTGCGCAACGATTGCTCCCCCTCGGTGGTGTTGGCCGCAAAGACCACCGACGGTGGACGGCCCGGCCCACCGGAGTCGTTCTGCGTAGTGGTGTATTGCGTGAAAGTGCGACCGAGCGTCGTGGTGAGCAGTCCCTTCGAGAGCGTGCGCTGCCAGATCAGCCCCGAGAAATACTGATCCTGCTGCGGCGCCACCACGCGCGAGTTCTCGAAGCGATTCTCGTCGGTGTCGTTGTTAAACGTGACCGTGCCCTGCGCGCCGATGAGCACCGCCGACAGCTGGTCGCGCGACGACAAACGCCACACGGCCTTTCCGGTGAGGTCGCGATAGCTCGGGATGAAGCTGAAGCCAGCGGCCTTGAAAATGAAATCGAGATAGCTGCGACGCACACCGAACAGGAACGACCCCCGTTCACCCAACGGCCCTTCCACGTAGGCGCCGCCGCCGGTGGCCGAAATATTCACCGACCCGCTGATGCGCTCGCGTGAGCCTTCGCGCAGGCGGATCGCCGTCACGCTGGCCGTACGATCGCCGTAGCGCACGCCGAAGCCGCCGGCCGAGAGTGCGGCGTCTTCCACAAAGGCCACGTTGATCAGCGAGAGCGGACCGCCGGTAGAGCCCTGTGTGCCGAAGTGATTGATGTTCGGTACCTCGATGCCATCCACCGTAAACAGATTCTCGAACGGCGCTCCACCGCGTACCACGAGGTCATTCCGACCCGCGCTGGTGACGCCGACACCGGGGAGTACGCTGACGGCGCGTACCACGTCTTCCTGCACGCCCGGCGCGCGTCGCACTTCTTCCGCACCGAATCGCTGCGTGGACACCGGGAACGACGCCGGTGGCAACGGCGGGAAATACGTCGGCGCCACCGTCACCGAGGCCAGCTCGGTCGCCACCGGCGTCAGCTCAACCAGCACCTCGGTGCTGCGTGCCGTACTCACCACGATGTCGCTGCGCACCACCGGCGCGAAGCCAAGCCGGCGCAGTTCAAGCCGGGTCACGCCGACGGGGACGTCGCG
>CANHJV010000133.1 GCA_947461225.1 Gemmatimonadota bacterium
CGCGCTTTGCAAGCGTGAGGTCATCGGTTCGATCCCGATACGCTCCACTCCAAGTATCCTGGACTGCATACAAAAGCGGGGGCGGCCATTGCTGGCCGCCCCCGTTTTGCGTTGATCGTGCCGTTGGAACGACGCCGTCGAACGCTAGTAGATCGTCCCCTTGCTCGACGTGAGCAGGCCATTGGTCGCGCTCAGCGTGTAGGCGGTCGTATTGGCTGCCGTCCACGTCGACAGATTGAACTGCGTACCAACCGGAACACGAATTGTCGTGACCGGGGTATAGCTGAGCGGCGTGTTCGCCGCACACACGCGTGTCGCGCCACTCGTTACGCTGAGCAAATACGCCCCGGTCCCCGCGCCGAAGACCGTCGCCGCGCCACTGGGGGTAACGCCGACCGCTGACTGCTCGTCCACACCGAGACCACGGGGCGCGGTCGCGCTGCCGTCCTGCTGCAAGCGCGCCAGAAACGTCACGAGCCGTCCCATGCGATCGCGCACGGTGAAATGCGAGTCTGTGATCAGGTTCTGCAGCACCGGCACCGTGAACAACGCGTTCGTGAGCGTGACCGACACGTCGTACGGATTCGCGAGCACCGTCGGCGACGTCGAGGAGGCGTTGAAGGCGGCATACACATACGGACCCAGAACGGCGAGTCCGGCGCTGGTACCGCCGATCGGAACCCCAGCCGCAATACGCGCATTGACGGCCGTCTGCAGCGCGGTGCCCGACCACAGTTTCACGTACGTCGACTGATCACCACCCGAGAGGAAGATCACCTCGGCTTTGCCGATGGCATTCCTTACGTAGTCGCTGTTGGCGCCGCTCACACTCGAGATCACGATGCTCGTGACCGAGTTCGCGCCGAAGTTCACGAGATACTTGTTGTAGCCATTCGTACCGCTGGTGCGCAGCACCACGACATCTCCATACTTGCCTGTACCACGCGTACCGCCTTGCTCCAGCAGCCACTTCATGCCAGCGTCGCTGTCCGTGCCACCACCGGCCAGCAGGGCACCACCCGCCGGCGTCGTCTGCACATCAGTGAGATTCCCCGACACGTACGCGGTAAACCCCGGATCGACCTTCGAACTCGCGAAGGCCGCGCCGTAGGGCAGGGCGTTCGGTTCCGTCTGCGACGGTGTGCTGCTGCACCCAGCGAGCGTCAGTGAGAGCAACAGGGCGGAGCACGCGCGGGTGGTCATGTTCGTACCGGCCGAAGGAGGCATTCGCACGGGACCGTGATCGTTGGCCGACGTGAATAATGGTTAATATAAGAGAGCGGGTTATCGAACGTCATCGCTACGCGCCTAACGCTTCTGGACGGCGAATCCGCCCAGCGTCACCTGCGTCGCTAACCGGAGTGCGTGCGCGCGAGGCCAGCATCGATGAGAGCGCAAGCGCCGGAAGCGCGTCGCTGAAGTGACGTCCCTGCTGCTCGAAGCACTGTAGTCGCGCGAGGCGCTGCGATTGCTCGGCGTTCTCCACGCCCTCGGCCACCACATCGAGCCCGAGGCCGCGTGCCAATCGCACCATCGACGAAACGATCGCCTGGTCACGCTGGTCAAGCAGCAACTGGGTGACGAAGCGACGATCGATCTTGATGCCGTCTACCGGCGCTTCCCGCAGAAAGGTAAGCGACGCGTGTCCGACCCCGAAGTCGTCTACCACCAGCCGAAGCCCAAGTCCTTTGAGGGCGCGTAGCGTCTCCATGATCATCTCGGCATCGACCATGGTGCTGTTCTCGGTGACCTCGAGCGTCAGCGCGTCGGGGGGACACCCGGTCTCATCGAGAATCGCCGCGACGCGTTGCTCGAATCCGCGCTCGCGCAGTTGCACGGCCGACAGATTGACGGACACACGCATGGCGCCGCCGACGTGGTCGCGCCGCCATACGACAATTGAGGCGCAGGCGTGCCTGAGCACCTGCTCGCCGATTGGTACGATCAGGCCCGTGTCCTCCGCCAGCGCCATGAAGCTCGATGGCGACAGCAGGCCTCGATCCGGATCGCGCCAGCGGAGCAGCGCCTCGGCGTTGACGATGCGGTCGGCCACCACGTCCAGTATCGGCTGATAAAAGACCTCGAACTCGCCCTGCGCCAGCGCCGCCCGAAGGCGAGACTCCCTGCGGTGCGATACCGAGCCCGCATGCTCCAACGCGCCCTCGTCGTCACGTCCGACAGCTGCGACGCCGGCCCTCGGCGTCAGCTTCCGGCCTCGGCGACGCTCGTATTTCTCGCGGTACATGTCCGAGTCTGCCGCATCCAGCAGGTCCTGCGCCGTGGTCCCATCGAGAGGCGACATCGCACTGCCGATGCTGGCCTCAACGACGAGTACTTCGTCGGCCGTGAGTTCGACCGCGGCCCGCAGTGATTCGAGAATCGTATCCTTGACATGCGATACATCGCGACGGCTCGTCACATCCGGCAGCAGCACCACGAATTCGTCGCCTCCAAGTCGGGCCACCGCGTCGGAGCGACGTACGCACTCGAGGAGGCGTGCCGAGACCGCCTTGAGCAGCGTATCGCCTTTCGCATGTCCCATGGTGTCGTTGATCGCTTTGAATCCATCCAGATCGACGAACAGCAGCCCCGTCTTGCTGTTGTAGCGTGCGCCGAATGCGAGCGCACGATCGAGCTGATCCAGAAACAACTCGCGGTTGGCGAGCCCGGTCAGCGGATCGTGCGTGGCCCGATGGGCCGCCTCCACACGGGCGGCCTCCAGCGCAGCTAGGCGACGCTGCCGTTCGATGGCGAAGCCGAGCGTCCGCGCGAGGGCGTGCGCAGGCATGTCGCCTTTGGCGAGGCACTCGTGGGCCCCCGCACGCAGCGCGCGGATCGCCGTCGCATCGTCAAGCTCGCGTGCATACACCACAATCGGTGTGGTCGGTGCCGCCCCCCGCACGCCGGCTAGCGTGGCGATACCGCTGCAGTCCGCCACGCGAAGCTCAACGACGACCGCATCGAACGCCGTCTCCATCAATTCGCGGATCGACTGCGCGAGCGAGTGCGCGCGAGTGACATGTACGCGGTCGCCGAGCCGGTGCCGCAGGGCGGCCTCGGAGCGACGCCCGTCATGCTCGTCGCTGTCAACCAACAGCACGCGTAGGACGCCGTCGGCGATTACCCCGGTTTGATGATCCATCGCGGCCTTTGGTCAGGGAACTCGGTGACAACCGGTACCTTCGTTTAAACGATACGGGCGTTTTCAACATCCGCCAGTATGGCGAATTTTTGTGACAGGTCGAACCCGGGCCGTTCGGTGCTTCCTCACGGAGGCTTTCGAAACAGGTGGCCGCCATGGCCACGCCACCCCAGCCGCTGTTGTCGTGTCTTCTGTACGATCCGTACTCGCGAAAGGCGTGCCTCCAAGGAAGATTTCTTCGCTGTCGCTGAATTTTGCGTATAAACTCTTTATTTTAAAGAGATATGAGTAATCAGCTAAAGTAGTTTGTGAGCTGCGTCGGAGTGCTCGTTGCGCCATCCTCAAAACGCGGGCGCGCGGCGTAGAGGGCGCATGGGGGGCCGTCCAGCTGTATTTTTTCGGTCAGCTTGTCCGATGGGGGGCCGAGTCCTAGCTTGCGCAGGTGACCATGCTATTCGCCTCGCCCTGATGGACACCCTCGCGATGTCCCCCCTCCCTGAGGTGCTCGGCCTCCTGGCGCAAGCGCCAGACGTCACCCACGGCGTCACGTCCGTGTTCCATCGAATCGGACCGGCCATCGAGGCTACCCGTCTCGCGCTCGAGTATGCCGATGGGTCGAAGGCGCCGGTTGTGTGGAACGACCCGGCCAGCATCGGCGCCGCGCTTCCGGTCGCGCCTGGGCAGTGGCCCGTCATCAGCGCGTCGGGCGTCGTGGCCACCGTGGTGGTGCACCGTGAGCAGCCGTTTGGTCCGTCTGAGCGCCAGCACTTGGCCGCGATCGCCGATACGTTCGCGATTGCACTGGCACGCGATGCCCAGCTCGAGGATCTCCAGCGCGAACTCACGGCGCGGGCACAGGAGGTGGCCCACCAGCGCGCATTTATGGAGTGCGTGGTGGACTCCCTGCCGGACGGGCTGCATGTGGTCGATCGCGATTACCGGATTCACGCGTGGAACCACAAGAGGGAAACCGGCCTGCAGGGCGTCGCCCGCACCGATGCGATCGGGCGTACCATCTTTGAGGTCCTGCATCGCCAGCCGGCCGCTTTGCTCAAGCGGGAGTTCGACGAAGTCTTCGCGTCAGGGCGCCTCCAACAGTTCCAGATGGAGAGCAGCGCCTTCGGCGAGGCCCGGACCTATCGAATTTCCAAGATCCCTATGCGGATGGGGGGCGGGCCGGTGACCCACGTGATCACCATCGGCGAAGACATCACCGATTGGAAGGCGGCGCTCGATCGCACCGCGCAGTCGGAAAAGCTGGCCGCCTTGGGCCAGCTGGCCGCCGGGGTGATGCACGAGATCAACAACCCCCTGGCCACGATTGCCGCCTGCGCCGAGTCGATGACGATGCAGCACGAGCTCGGCCCGCCGGCGACGCCGCCGACCGAGCTGCTGCGCATTATCGATCTGGAAGTGCAGCGCTGCAAGAAGATCGTGAACGGGCTCCTCGACTTCGCGCGGCCGAAGCCGGTACATCGTGAAGTGTTCGATCTCGATGAGGTGGTACAGCAATCGTTGTTTCTCTTGCAGCATCATCCGCGCTTCAAGCGGGTAAAGCTGGTGATGGAGCTCGAGGGAAGCGGCCTCGTCACGGTGCACGGCGACGCCGATCAGCTGGTCCAGGTGCTGATTGCGCTCGCCATGAATGCACTGGATGCGACGCCCGAAGGTGGACGCGTCGTGATCCGCACGTCGGCCGCGCGCGCGGACGATGGCCGGCCGCTGGCTCAACTGGAGGTCGAGGATGAAGGCCCGGGCATTTCCCGCGCGCTACAGGCCAAGGTGTTCGAGCCCTTTTTTACCACCAAGCCGCCGGGGCAGGGTACCGGGTTGGGACTGGCGATTTGCTATGGCATCGTGAACGACCACGGCGGGCAATTGGAGTTGGTCTCACCTGAGGGAACGGGCGCGGTCTTTCGCGTGTCGCTGCCCGCTGGTGCCGCTCGGTGAGCGCGGCCCCCTTCCGCCCCGTCGACCCGGCGTCGCCGATCCGCGTGCTCATTGCGGAGGACGAACCCAATCTCGGTATGATCCTCGAGCAGTTCATGGCGGCGCGCGGCTTCGCCGTGACGATCGTGCGCGACGGGCGCGCGGCGCTCGAGACGCTGCGTGCCGAAAGTTTTGATGTGGCGCTGCTCGACGTCGTCATGCCCGAAATCGATGGACTGGAAGTCCTTCGACAGATCCGGGACGAACCGATGCCGCCAGAGGTCATCGTCATCACCGGTAACGGCACCATCGAAACGGCCATCGCCGCGCTGAAGCTGGGCGCGTATGACTTCCTGTCGAAGCCGTATCGCATGGCCGAGATCGAGGTGCTGGTCAAGCGCGCATGGGAGAAGCGCATGCTCGCGCGCGATAACCTGCATCTGCAGTCCCGCCTGCGGCGCACCACGTCTGCTCCACAGTTCCTCACGCACTATGCGCCACTGCGCGCCGTGTTGTCGTTGATCGATCGGGTCGCGCCGAGCGCGTCGACGGTGCTGATCACCGGCGACGCGGGCACCGGCAAGGACCTGGTCGCGCGACTGCTGCACGCGCGCAGCGAGCATCCCGATGGACCGTTCGTGGATCTCAATTGCGCCGCGTTGGCGGAGGCGCTCCTCGAGTCGGAGCTCTTCGGCGTGGAGCGTGGCGCGTTTCCGGGAGCCGATCAACGGAAAGTCGGGCTGGTCGAACTCGCGGCGGGCGGCACGCTGTATCTCGACAACGTGGGGGAGCTTGACCTGAGGCTGCAGGCGAAGCTCCTGCGCGCGTTGGAATCGGGCAGCTTCTACCGGGTAGGCGGGACCCAGAAGGTGCAGGTGAACGTGCGCGTGGTCGCATCGAGTACCCGAGATCTCTCCCGCATGGTGCAGGCCGGGACGTTCCGCGAGGACTTCCTACATCGCATCAATACGATCCGGGTCGCCCTCCCCACCCTCCGTGAGCGCGTCGTCGATGTCCCATTGCTCGCCACGCATTTCCTGGAGCACTTCGGTGAGCAGTTCGGGCAGCGGGCGTTGCAACTCGGCGCCGACGCGACCGCGGTGCTCGAGCGCTATCGATGGCCCGGCAACGTGCGCGAGCTGCGTAATGTCATGGAGCGCGCGGCGCTGCTCGCCTCGGACGGCGTGGTGAGCGCACACGATCTCCCGTTGGGAGTCGATGTGGGCGGTGCGGCGCGCCCCACGCCGGTGTCCGCGATGGAGCCGGTGCGCGAGGCCGTCACGCCGTTCGCGGCAACGGGCGTGATGGTAGGCGTAACGCTCGAAGAACTCGAACGGCGGCACATCGCCGGCGTGCTCGACCAGACGAACTGGCATCAGGGCCGGGCCGCCGACATGCTGGGCATCTCCCCGAAAACGCTCTACCGAAAGATTCGCGAGTACGGTTTCACGCGCCCTGCGGGCGGAGCACGCATATGAAGATTTTGGTGATCGAGGACGATCCCACCGTGGGTGAATTCGTGCGCCGTGGCCTTGAGGAGCAGCGCTGGCAGGCGGATCTGGTGAATAACGGGCTGGAAGGCGAGCGGATGGCGATCTCGCAGCCGTACGATCTCGTCATTCTCGACATGCGGTTGCCCGGGCGTAACGGACTCGACGTGCTGCGGACGCTCCGCGCGCGCGGCTTCGAACGACCCGTCCTGGTGCTCACCGCGCAGGACGCCGTTGACGCCAAGGTCGAAACGCTCCGTGCGGGCGCCGACGACTACGTCACCAAGCCGTTTGCCTTCGAGGAACTGTTGGCTCGCGTCGAGGCCTTGCTCCGCCGTCCGCGGGCAATGGCGTCGCCGCAGTTGCGCGTCGCCGATCTCGAACTCGATCAGGGCACGCGTGACGTGCGTCGTGGCGAAGAATCGATCGAGCTCACGCCGAAAGAATTCGCGGTGCTGGAGTATCTGATGCGCCACGCCGGTCGCGTCATGAGCCGTACGCTCATTACGGAATATGCTTGGGGGTATCACTTCGATCCCGGCACGAACATCGTTGACGTGGTGATCAATCATTTGCGCAAGAAGATCGACGCCAAGTTCGAGAAGAAGCTGATCACCACCGTGCGTGGCGTCGGCTATATGATTCGCGGCTAGCGGAGTGCGCGTGGGATCGATCCGGGCACGCCTGACGGCCGCCTACACCGCTGCGTTCATTGGGACGCTCGTGATCTTCTCGATCGCGTTGCTGGCCGTGCGTCGCGAGATCCTCTTTCGCGAGCTCGAGGCGCGCGTGCAGGCCGAGGCGGATCAGGTGGTGCGCGCCATCAATCTGGCGCGCAACACCGGCACCGATCCGATCGTCGCCCAGAAGGATCCGTTGGCCGGCCCCAGCGTCTCGTTTCGCATGCAGTCGTTTCTCTCGCTGCTTGAAGGGTACGTCCTGGTGCAGGACAGCAGTCAGTACGACATCTATGCATCGTCGGCAGTGCAGCAGCTGTCGTTGTCCGATCGCGAAGTCTTCAGTACGGCCGCCCGCGTCTCGGCGCCGTCGCCAGCGGTCCGTCGGGTCGCGATGCGCTCCGACGACGTGCTGCTCGCCACGCGCGTGGTGCCGTTGAGTGAAAACGCACGCTATCGCGTGTACGCGGCCCTCAGCACCAGGGGGATCAGCTACACCCCGCCGGAGCTGGTCGGCACCATGCTGGTGATCGCGCCGTTCCTGCTCGTGATATCGATGACCTTCGCGTACATCATCGCAGGCCGGGCCTTCCGGCCCATCGATCGCATCATCGATCAGGTAGAGGCGATCACCGACGGTCGCTCGCTCCACCGCCGGTTAGCGATCGGAGCCGCCGGCGATGAACTCGCCCGCCTGTCGTCCACCCTGAACGCGATGATCGAGCGACTGGAAACGTCGTTCGGGGCGTTGCGCCGCTTTACCGCTGACGCAAGCCACGAGCTCAAGACGCCGCTCGCGGTGATGCGCGCTGATATTGAGCGCTCGCTGTCGCCCACCTCCACGCCCACGGAGCAGGCGATCGCGATCGAGGAAGCGCTGCAGCAGGTCACCCGGATGGCCGATCTCGTCGACTCGCTGCTCACGTTGGCGCGGGCCGACGAAGGGCGCTTCGATCTGTATCGCGAGCCCGTGGAGCTTGCCCCATTGATGCGTGAGGTCGTGGAAACCGCACGACTGCTCGGGGAGGACGCCGGTCTCACCATCGATGCGCCGCTGATGGAGAATGCCGAAGTGCTCGCCGATCTCACGCGCTTACGTCAGCTGTATCTCAATCTCGTGACGAATGCCATCAAGTACACGCCGCGTGGTGGCCGCGTGGAAATGACGCTGGCGCGGGGAGAGGCCGACGTGACCTTCGCCGTGAAAGACACCGGCATCGGGATCGCTGCGGCGGACTTGCCATACATCTTCGAGCGCTTCTGGCGCGCCGACCGGGTGCGCTCGCGCGCATCAGAACGCGGCGGATTCGGATTGGGGCTCGCGATTTGTCAGTGGATCGCGCAGGCCCATAGCGGCACGCTGACCGTCCAGTCGCGCTTGGGCCGGGGCAGCACGTTCACGGTGGTGCTGCCGCTGGCCGGTGCGCCGGGGTCTGGCATGACGGGCGAGTACGAGTCGATGGTCAACAGCCACAGCGACGACGAGGCGGGAAGCGGAATGCTAACTGCGGATTAATCTGATCCTAATCTTCTTTCCATTGCTCGATCATCTCCGCGGCGTAGAATCGCCGTAGTCAGTTCCCGGGCCTCTTGTCCGGGCGCTGCGATCCGTAGCCCGCACCCCGGACAAGCGAGATGTTCAACAACCTGCTTGAATCGAAGGCTCAGAAGCAGAAGCGCTTGGGTGGGTCCGTCACCTCGATCATC
>CANHJV010000134.1 GCA_947461225.1 Gemmatimonadota bacterium
GGGTGTGTGCCTGACCGGCGGCTCAGGCATCCTCTGGTAGCATCGCAACGCCGCCGGCTCAACCCGGCGGCGTTCGCACACGCACCCGCCGCACGACGAGTACGATCGGAAAGACCATCGCAACGCAGATTCTGACACTCAGCATATACAGGGCTCGAAGATGACCACGGTGATCACCGCGAAGGCTGTTTCGGAACTCCGCCAGCGCACCGGCGCCGGCATGATGGATTGCAAGAAGGCGCTCGAGGAGAATGGGGGCGATATGGACGCCTCCGTCGAGTACCTCCGCAAAAAGGGCATTGCGAAGGCCGAGAAGCGTGCCGACCGCTCGACGAGCGAAGGTATCATCGGCGGCGAGATCTTCAACGACGGCCGCTCTGGCGTGCTCGTCGAAGTGGCGTGCGAGACGGATTTCGTCGCGCGCAACGAAGATTTCGGGAAGGTGGTCGCGCAGCTCGTCGCGCAGCGCGTCCATTCCATGGCGACTGACGTCGATGGCTTCCTCGCGGAGCCGTTCGCAGCCGATACCACGCAGACGGTGGCCGAGTTCGTGAAGATCGCCTCGTCGAAGACCGGTGAAGCCGTGAACGTCAAGCACGTCGCGCGCTTCGATGCTGGCGAGAACGGCTTGGTCGGCATGTATCGCCACCACAATGGCAAGCTCGCAACGCTCGTGCAGGTGACCGCGTCCACGCCGGAAGTCGCCGCGCACGAGTCGACGCAGCAGCTGGTGAAGTTCATTGCGGAGCACATCGCGGCGTCAGCCCCGCTGGCGGTTGATCGCAACGGCGTGCCGGCCGAGAAGATTGAAAGCGAGAAGCGCATCGCCGAAGAGCAGGCTCGCGAGACGGGCAAGCCGGAAGCGATGATCGAGAAGATCGCCACTGGCAAAATCGAAGCGTTCCTCAAGGACGTCACGCTGCTGCCGCAGGCATGGGTGCGCGATCCGGCCATCACGATCGCCGCACTGGTCAAGGACCACGCCGAGCGCGCCGGTGGCACGCTCACCGTCGATCGCTTCGCTCGTCTGCAGCTCGGCGCCGAGTGAGCGCCGTGGGCGCCGCGGACAGGAAGTACACGCGCATTCTGCTGAAGCTCTCCGGCGAAGCACTCGCCGGAGATCGCGGTGTCGGGTTTGATTTCGAACGAATCGGTTCCTTCGCTGACCAGATCGTCGAAGTGGCGCGCATGGGCGTGCAACTCGGACTGGTCATCGGCGGCGGCAACATCGTGCGCGGTACGCAACTTTCCCAGATGGGAATGGATCGTGTCGGCGCCGACTACATGGGTATGCTCGGCACGGTCATCAATGCGATGGCCATGCAGGACGTGCTCGAGAAAAAAGGGCTCGACACGCGCGTCATGACGGCCATTCGCATGGAAGAGCTGGCCGAGCCCTACATTCGCCGGCGCGCGTTGCGCCATTTCGAGAAAGGGCGTACGGTCATCTTTGCCGCTGGCACGGGGAACCCGTATTTTTCGACGGACACGGCGGCGGTGCTGCGGGCCATTCAGATGAAGGCGGACGTCATCATCAAGGCCACCAGTGTTGACGGCGTGTATTCGGCCGACCCGAAGAAGGATCCGAACGCCACGATGTACGAGTCGATCAGCTATCGCGATGTGATGCTCGAAGAGCTCCGCGTTATGGACCAGACGGCCATCACGCTGTGCAAAGAGAATCAGTTGCCGCTGATCGTGCTGAACCTTCACACGCCAGGCGCGATCGCACGCGCCATCAACGGCGAACGCGTGGGGACACTGGTTTCATGAGCATTGCGCAGATTCTGAAGGACACGAAGAGTGGGATGGAGAAGGCCCTCGAGGCCTCGAAGCGCGACTTCGCGGGTATCCGCACCGGCAAGGCATCGCCGAGCATGCTCGATACGATCAGGGTTGAGGCGTACGGCTCGCTGGTGCCGCTCAATCAGGTGGCGCAGGTATCAGCCCCCGAACCCCGGATTCTGCTCGTCACGCCGTTCGACAAGGGACAGGCGAAAGTGATCGAGAAGGCCATCCGTGAGTCGGAACTGGGCCTCGATCCGGCGCATCAGGGCGGTGTCATCCGTGTTCCGCTGCCCTCGATGAACGAGCAGCGTCGCAAGGAATTGGTCAAAGTGCTGAGCAAGTTGGCGGAAGACGGGCGCATCGCGATCCGTCATGCCCGAACCGACGCGCGTGACAAGGTCAAGAAGCTCGACGGCGTCTCCGAGGACGACAAGAAACACGCGGAGAAGGATCTCCAGAAGGCGCATGACGAGTGCATTGGGAAACTCGAGGCGCTGCTCAAGACGAAGGAAGCTGAGATCATGGAGGTTTGAGTCCGCACTGCGGACCGCTCGCTGATATGCCCTTTGCCCCCGCCCACCATGGCTGACACCGAAACGGATCTGCTGGCGCGCATCCGCGTGCACGGGGCGGTGCCACGGCACATCGCGATCATCATGGACGGCAACGGACGCTGGGCGCGTGAGCGTCACATGCCCAGGCCGTTTGGCCATCGGTCCGGCATGAAGGCGGTTCGGGCAGTCGTTGAGGGCTGTCTCGAGGCAGGGGTCGAATGGTTGTCGCTGTTTGCGTTCTCGCAGGAGAACTGGCAGCGACCGGAAACCGAAGTTTCGGCGCTCATGTCGTTGTTGGAAGAATTCATCGCCCGTGAAGCGGACGACCTGCAGAAGCAGGGCGTTCGCGTTCGCGTTCACGGGGATCTCGATCGGCTCAGTGGGCCGGCCGCCGCCGCCGTTGAGCGCGTCATGCGCATCACGGAGACCGGCACGCGGCTCGGGCTCAATCTCTTCATCTCCTACGGCGGTCGCGCGGAATTGGTGCGGGCGGCTCGGATGCTCGCCGAAGCGGTGCAGGCTGGTCGCCTCACGCCAGAGGCGATTACCGAAGACGAGTTCCGTGCGCGCTTGTTCACCGCCGGTTGCCCCGATCCCGATCTGCTGATCCGCACGTCCGGCGAGCAGCGCCTCTCGAATTTTCTGTTGTGGCAGGTCGCCTACGCTGAGTTGTACATCTCGAGCGTGCTGTGGCCGGACTTCGGTCGGGCGGCGCTCTACGAAGCCATCGGCGATTTTCAGCGTCGTGATCGACGCTTCGGCCGCGTCAGTACCTGACGCGCGTGTCCGCGCTCTCTTCCCCCCTCGCGTGAACGAACTCGCTCGGCGTGCTGTAGTCGCCCTCATCGGAGCGCCGATTGCGCTCGGGATCATCTGGCTCGGTGGTGCACCGCTCGCCACGCTCGCTGGCGCACTCTCCGGCATTGCGGCATGGGAGTACTATCGGATCGCCCGTGACGGTGGCACGACGCCGATGAGCGTGGTGGGCATCGTACTCTCGGCGATGATTCCGCTCGCCGTCCATGCCCAGCAACTCGGCGTCTTCGCCGTACCGCTGGTGGTCTGGATATTGGTGCCGCTGTTCGTCTTGGCACTCTCGATCTGGACGCGAGGGGTCGATGGCAAGCCCCTCGGCGCCGCGGCCACCACGATTTTCGGTGCACTCTACACTGGCGGCACGCTCAGCTACATCTACGCATTGCGCTACTTCGGGTACGCCGTCGGCGACACCGCTGGCGCGCTCGTGGTCATGATGCCGGTGGTGCTGACGTGGGCGAGCGACACGGGGGCATACTTCACCGGTCGTCTGGTCGGAGGGCCCAAGCTGATCCCGTCGGTGAGTCCCGCCAAAACGATCTCCGGGGCCGTCGGCGCCGTGGTCGCTACGGTCGGTGCTTGCGCGGCCTTTGTGCACTACCTGCTCAAACCGCAGGCGCAGCTCGCGTTCAGCCCAACGGGGTTGGTCATCTTCGCCGTCTGTATCAGCGTGACGGCACAGATCGGCGACCTCACGGAGTCGCTGCTTAAGCGCGAAGCCGGTGTAAAGGACAGCGGGACGTTGTTCCCCGGACATGGCGGCGTGCTTGATCGCCTCGACTCGTTATTCTTCGTGCTCCCCGTGACCTACGCGCTGTACTACGCGCTGCTTCTGCCGGCTCCGGGAGCATG
This sequence comes from Gemmatimonadota bacterium, assembly GCA_947461225.1. GTDB lineage: Bacteria > Gemmatimonadota > Gemmatimonadetes > Gemmatimonadales > Gemmatimonadaceae > Gemmatimonas. Next base: position 4,011 of record CANHJV010000134.1, read on the forward strand.
ACGACCGCCGCCAATCCCAGCGCGACAACGGCCAACCCCGCCGGTGTCGCGATCCTTGGGTCAACCGGATCGATTGGAACGAGCGCGTTGCGCGTACTGGCGCGACAGCGGGATCGCTTTGTGCCGGTGGCACTCACGGCCAATGCCAACGTGGCCGCGCTCGCCGAGCAGGTCGGGACGTGGATGCCGTCTTATGTCGGACTCGTGACGGCGCACGCCGACGCGCCTGACGCCTGGGGGGGGGGGGCCGAGTGCCTCGTGGCCGCGGCGACGCACCCAGATGCGCAGATCGTGATCAACGCCGTCGTCGGAGCGGCCGGTTTGCCGGCGACGCTGGCCGCACTACGCATGGGCAAGCGCGTGGCCTTGGCCAACAAGGAAACGCTGGTGGTCGCGGGCTCGATCGTGACGGAAACGGCGCGTCTGCACGGCGGCGAGCTGGTACCCGTCGATAGCGAACATTCAGCCATCCTCCAGTGTCTGGCGGGCCGTCAGCCACACGAAGTCCGACGACTCGTGCTGACAGCCTCCGGCGGGCCATTTCGCACGTGGCCGGCCGAACGCATCGCCGCCGCCACGGTGGCGGACGCATTGAAGCATCCAACGTGGCAGATGGGGAGCAAAATTACGATCGACAGCGCCACCCTGGCCAACAAGGCGCTGGAGGTGATCGAAGCGCACCATCTGTTCGGGGTACCGTACGATCGGATCGATGTCGTGGTGCATCCGCAGAGCATCATCCACTCCTTCGTGGAGTTCGTGGATGGCAGCGTGCTGGCGCAGATGGGCGCCCCCTCCATGGAGCTGCCCATTCTCTACGCCCTGACCTATCCGGAACGCGTTCCTGATTCCGGCGTACCATCCTTCGATCCGGTCGCGCTTGGTAGTCTGAGCTTCGAAACCGTGCGGTACGCGGATTTTCCGATGTTGCAGCTCGGAATCGACGCCGGACGGCGTGGTGGGGCAGCACCGGCCGTATTCAACGCGGCCAACGAAGTCGCTGTCGCTCATTTTCTGGCCGGTCGACTCAGCTTCTCGGGGATTGCCGAGCGCGTGTCGTCCGCGCTGCATGCGTTTGCTGGCGCGCCGGGCGCGTCCCTCGATGAACTGCTTCGAGCGGATGCGGCGGCGCGCGACCACGTGAATGCCCAGGTGGGGTACTGATACTGATGTCATCGATTACACCGTACATCGCGCCGTTGCTCGTCTTCGGCTTGGTCGTTTTTGTACACGAGTTGGGGCACTTTCTCGCCGCTAAGCTCACTGGTGTGTATGCCCCCGTCTTCTCGCTCGGATGGGGCAGTCGGCTCTTCGGCGTGCGCCGCGGAGAGACGGATTACCGTGTGTCGCTGATCCCGCTTGGCGGATTCGTGCGGATGGCGAGCCGGGACGATGAATCGATGGCAGGCATCGAAGGCGGGAGCGAACGTGGCTCACTCGGTGCGGCCATCGAGCGCCCCGCTGATGTGTCCCCGGCGTTGTGGGATGATCAGTCGATGGCTCCGTTCGGCCCCAAGGCCGTGCCGGCCGATCGCTGGGTGGAGAACAAAACGACGTCGGCCCGTGTGTTTATTCTGTCGGCTGGCGTGATCATGAACATCCTGCTCACGCTCGTCGTGTCCACCGGCATCTACTATCGCACGGGCAACACGTACGTGCCGGCGGTGATCGATTCCGTCGTCCCCGGGGCACCGGCGGCGATCGCTGGACTCACGGGCGGTGATCGCATTGTCGGGATCAACGGTCATTCGATTCAGGCGTGGGACGAGGTGCTCGACGAAGTTGCTCCGGTCACCTCCGGCACGCTGAGCGTCGAGATTCAGCGCGGCGACACCCGCTTCACGAAGGAGATTACGCCGCAGACGGCGGAAATCGACGATCCCGTCACGGGCGCCAAGAAGACCGTCGGCCGCATCGGCATTCAGGTCCGCGCCTCAACCGTCAACGAGACACTGAGCTTCGGGCAAGCGATGTCGGCTGGCGGAGCGGCCACCTGGCGTATGGCGACGAGTGTGGCGTCGGTGCTCGGCGGGTTGGCGTCAGGACAGGTGTCGGCCAAGAATCTTGGGGGGCCGATTCAGATCGCGCGCACGTCGGTGCAGGCGGCGAAGCGTGGTCCGGAAACGCTGTGGTCGTTGATCGCCTTCCTCAGCCTGAACATCGCCATCCTGAATCTCGTACCGATTCCGGTGCTCGACGGCGGACAGATTCTCTTGGTCCTGGCCGAGCGCGTGAAGGGCAGCGCATTCAGTGGTCGCGTGCGCGAGGGCTTTGCTCGTGTCGGCGTCCTCGCCGTGCTGGCTTTGATCGTGCTCGTCACGTTCAACGATCTGCGCAATCTGTTCACGAATTGAGTCGATGAACGCCTCGGTCGCGGTGCGTCGTGCGATGCTGGGCTTCGGCGCGCTGCTGACCGTGGCCGGTAGCGGGTGTCATCGAACGGAACGGGCCGCAGCCCCCCTTCTGCCGGTGTTACGGCGGATTCCGCGCGATGCCGCGCGTTTCGAGATCGATGCGGTCGACGACAGCACGGCCACGTTTCGCGTGTTCGAGAGCCGCTGGTTACGCGCCGGACTGTCCGCGTACGCGGTCGATCCGGTGCGTCGTGATGCCCTGGTGGCACGGCTCACGATTCTCCGACGCGACAGCACGACGGCCACCGCGCTCGTGACGTCACAGGTGGCCCGTGTTACGACGGACCATTTTCTGCTCGTCTCTCCGCCGCGGACGCCATGGTGGGGAACGAAATTGTTCTGGATCGGCACGCTCGTTGGGAGCGCCGTTGGCGTGGGGACGACCGCGGCGATTCGCTGACGCCGTGCGCGTGACGGTGTGGTCGCACGAGTCGTTCCTGACGGCCTCGTCCGACCAGCTAACTGCAGATGAGCGGGAATCGACGCGTGATGGCGGCGCCATCGGCCTTGGCGGCCACCTGGAGCGTGTCGGTGCCCGTCACGCAGCGCGGAGCCTGGATGCGCACTTCGTAGCGTCCTTCGGGCAGAGAGACGGCGCGAGCGCTGTCGGCACGAAGCTCGACGGACGGTCCGCCCTCCAGTGACCTGAACGTGACGCGGGCATCGCGCGGTGTCACGTCGTAGCTGACCACGGCGCACCCGCGAACGGGCAGACTCAAGGCCACGCGGTCGCCGGCCTTCAGGGTGAGCACGGTGTCACGTACGGCCGTGGTGCATGAGGTCGATGCGTTGGCAAGAACCGCTCGCACCGCGAGTCTGGCTCCAGGCGCGACGTCATCACTGTAGCGCCCGGTGCCCACGAGGCGATTGTCGACATAGAGCCGCGCGGAATCGGGCGCCGTGATTTCCAGCCGTGCGGTGCGCACGGTGACGGTGCGTGCGGGGCGCGTTGACGAGACCGTCCGCGGACTGTCGCCGGCCGCCGCCGGCGAGGTGCGCGTCGAGGCGGACTCGCCGGGCGGATCGACGCGCGTTCCGAGGGCGCTGTCGGCGGGTCGCCCGATGTCTGGCGGCCGAGCGGCGGAGAGCGCCGCCGAATCGCCCGTCGCGCTTCCGCCGGGTCGCGTGGACGCGGGTCGATCTCGCAGGAGCATCCACGTCAGTGCGGTACCCGTCACGAGGATCGCGGCGACGACGGCGCCCAAGCGCGTCGATGCGCGAACGGCGGGAAACGCGTCAACCGTGTGCGCGCCGAGGGGTGGGGGGAATCCGGTGCGCTCGGGCGCGCCGGCGAGTGCGCCGAGGGCATCGAGCAGTTGCGTGGCCGACTGGAAGCGCCGCTCGGGGTGCTTGGCGAGCAACCGAAGCACGATCGCCTCGAATTCGGGGCTGAGTGCGGGGGCGAAGGTCCGAGGGGTTCGGGTGCCGTCTCGATGTGGTGCTTGGCGACGGCGTACCAATCATCACCTTCGAAGGGCAGGTGGCCGGTCGCGGCGCGGTACAGGGTGACCCCGAGTGCGTAGAGATCGCTCCGACCGTCGATCTCCTGCCCGCGGGCCTGTTCCGGGCTGAAATAATGGGGGGTGCCCATCACCTGATTGGTGGCGCTCAGCGACGGTGCGCTGGCGAGGGCGCGCGCCAGGCCGAAATCGGCGACGACGGCCTCGCCGTCGGTGCTGAGCAGGATGTTGTCGGGCTTGATGTCGCGATGGATGACGCCGCCGGCATGGGCGATGGCCAGGGCTGCGGCCACATCGGTGCCGATCCGGATGCATTCTGCCTCTGGGAGTCGGCCGGCCAGCGCAAGCCGGCGTCCGAGGGTGAGGGGATGCAGATCCATGGCGACGAACACCGTGCCGTTTACCTGCCCGACATCGCGAACGGTGACGATATTGCGATGCCGGAGACGGGCCGCGGTGGCCGCTTCTCGACGGAAACGGGCTTCCGCGAGGTCGTGTCCGGAAAATTCCGGGCGCAGGATTTTCAGGGCGACCGGGATCTCCAAATCCTGGTCAATCGCCTCGTACACCCATGAGAAGGCCCCCGAGCCGAGAAGCCTGGTTACCCGGTATTTGCTGATTATTTGCCCCAAATAGCGGTCAGGCACGTGGAGGTCCTTTACAGACGGGGCAAGGTGGACTAAGCTTTTGTGCTTCCTACTATTGCGCGCACAAAAGGCTGCGCACGACACGCGCTGAGAATATTACGACGATGGCGTTCGATAAGGCACTCACGATCGACAAGTACCGGTCCCACGATGTGGATACCGGATCGACCCGGGTTCAGATTGCCATCCTCACGGATCGCATCAACTACCTCACGGGACACTTTCGTACGCACGCGAAGGACCATCATGGTCGCCGCGGGCTACTCAAGATGGTGGGCAAGCGTCGCCGCCTGCTCGACTATCTGAAGCGTACGGACGTGCAGCAGTATCGCACGCTCGTGCAGGACCTTGGTCTCCGATACTAAGTCGGACC
>CANHJV010000135.1 GCA_947461225.1 Gemmatimonadota bacterium
ACCGCGGCAGCGCCGAGGGCGAGCAATGCCTCTCGGCGCGACAGATCGGGATGGTGCGTCGGCATCAGAGATTCCTCCGCTTCAGTTCACCGACCGCATGCGCGGCGGCGCGCGCGGTGAGCGCCATGTAGGTGATCGACGGATTCTGACAGGCGCTACTCGACATCGCGGCGCCGTCGGTGATGAACAGATTGGGCACATCCCACGCCTGATTCCAGCCGTTCAACACGCCGTCCTTGGCCGTGGTCGACATGCGCGCGCCGCCCATCTCGTGAATGCAGTGGCCGGGCGGATGCATGGTGGTGTTGGGGCGCACGTTGATCGCGCCGGCGGCTTCGAGGATTTCCACGGCGCTGGCCGACACGTCCTTGTTCATCGCGAGTTCGTTCTCGCGCCAGCGCACGTCGATGCGCGCGGCGGGAATGCCCCACTTGTCCTTCGTGGTGCCGTCCAGCGTGATGCGGTTGTCCGCGTGCGGCAGCGTTTCGCCCCAGCCGCCGATGCTGATCCCCCACGGACCGAGATCATCGATCAGCGACTGCTTGAATGCCGCGCCGAAGCCGGCCATGCCGCTGCCGCGTCCCCAGCCGGAACGACTCGAGCCGCCCTGCATGCCGTAGCCGCGCAGGAAGTCCGGACTCTTCGTGTGCACGTTGCGGAAGCGCGCGACGTAGATGCCGTTCGGGCGACGACCGATTGTGCGCTTGTCGAGAAATCCCGGCATCGTGCCGCCGGCCCCGGAGCCGTAGTGATGGTCCATCACGTAACGCCCGAGCGTCCCGCTGGAGTTCGCGAGACCGTCGGGCCAACGCGTGCTGCTGGAGTTCAGCAAGAGACGCACCGACTCGATGGTGGAGGCACACAGGAACACGACCTTCGCCTCGTACACCGTTTCCTGCTGCGTGCGCGCGTCGATCACGCGCACGCCGCGCGCACGGCCGCGCTTCGCGTCGTACAGCACTTCGGCGACCACACTGTGCGGGCGTAACGTGAGGCGTCCGGTTTTCTGCGCGGCGGGCAACGTGCTGCCAATGCTGTTGAAATAGGAGTGCGTCACGCACCCGCGCTCGCACGGTCCGCAGTAGTGGCAGGCCGCGCGCCCGTTGTGATTCTGGGTGAGAATCGCCGCGCGGCCAATCGTCATCACGCGCTCGCCGTTGAACGCCTTCATGATGCGCTCGCGGGCGACCTGTTCCACGACGGTCATCTGCATCGGCGGCAGGAACTCGCCGTCGGGCAGGTGTGCCAGCCCCTCTTTGGCGCCGGTGACACCGATGAAACGCTCCACGTGCGAATACCACGGGGCGATGTCCTTGTAGCGGATCGGCCAGTCGGTGCCATGGCCATCCTGCGCGTTGGCTTCGAAGTCGAGATCGCTCCAGCGATACACCTGACGCCCCCACATGATGGAGCGTCCGCCCACCTGACGGCCGCGGAACCACTTGAACGGCGCATCGTCGGGCGCCACGTACGGATTGTCGTGGTCATTCACGAAGAACTTGCGGCCGGTTTCGTCGCAGGCGTAGCACTGCCGCTGCACCGGCTGCTCTTTCTCCAGCGAATTGCGGTCGCCCCAGCCACGGTACTTCATGTTGTACGGCTGGATGTGCTCCACGAAATCCTTGCCGCCGAAATCCACCGGCCCGCCCGCCTCCAGCACCAGCGTGGCCAGTCCGCGTTCGGTGAGCTCCTTGGCCGCCCACCCACCGCTGATGCCGGACCCCACCACGATCGCGTCGAAGACGCGGCGCTGCGGCTGGGCATCCATCGTGAGATCCTCACTCATCACGGCCTCCGTTGCGGGCGGGCATGTCCGCGGCACCGTCGAAGCGCCCCGGCATGATTTGGGTTCTCAGCACATCGCGCTGCACGCGCTCGCTGGTGAAGTAGCCATGAATCACGAGCCCCTTCACGCGGGCATATCCGCGCGCGGCCGGCGCCGTGCGATCGTACGGTGTGTCGAGCGCGTTCATCACGAGCGTGAGCGTGTCACCCGTAACGGCGGCGAACGGCTGCCCGGCAATGGCGCGGGCCTGCGCATCGATCGCATCGAGGCCGGTGGAAAGCGCGAGGCGGTCGGCGTCGGTGTAGTAGTCGGCGGCGATCACATCGATCCAGGCGAGCACCCCCACATCGGTGGCGCTCGGCGTGTCGGTGCGGGGAATGATCGCGTCGGCGAGGGCTGCGAGCGTGGCTCGCTGCGAGGCGCTGAGGAGGGCCGGCTGAACGGCCGATGGAAGGGCCGCCGGTGCGGCACCGGCGAGGGCTTTGGCCCACGCCGCGCGGGCGTCGCGGGGGAGCAGCGTGAGGGCGGCGGCGGTCGCGGCGACCTTCAGGAGTTCACGGCGTTGCATTCGTAGGCACAAGCCAGTCGGGGAGGCCATCGACCTCCCCGACCGCGGTCCGGCAGCCTCGGGAGGTGCTACTGCACTTGGATGTACAGCGGGGTAGGCCAGAGCCGCAAGATCGCTTCGCGGGTCGTGGGCGGTTTGTCGTTCTTCGCCTTCGTGAACTGCTTCCAGCCGGTGAACTGGACCGGCTCCCGTTTGATGTCGCGATAGTAGGTGTCGCGCTTGAGCCACGGGGCGCCGAATCCGTCCATGTGCATCACGACCTGCACCTTGGGGTCGAGCTTGATGTTCCGCGCGTTGGTGACGCCCTTCGGCGTGAAGCGATGCACCACCAGCATCTTGGGCGGCAACTTGTACTTGTCGACCACGTTCGCCAGAAAACGAATGGCGTAGTTGATGTCCGCGGCGTCGTAGGTGCCGATGCGACGACCCGGCACCGCGCCACTCGCCTTCATCGAGAACTCGGGATCGATGCCGAGGTGGACGTCGGGGCGCATCAGGAACTTCTCGATCCACGGCAGTTCCTGCTGGAGCGTGCTCTGGCCGACTTGCAGATCGACAAAGAGCAGCGCGTTCTTCGACTTCGCCCAGCCGTACACTTTCTCGATGAGCGCGCTGTCCATCCGCGTGCGATACTTGCCGCTGGGTCCCGGATCGGGGTTGGCGACCATGGCGATGAGGTGCAGCGCGGGCTGCACCGGATGCGCCGGATCCAGACGCGTCCACTCCGCCGCGTCGCGCTCGAGCTTCGCCAGCATCTCGCTCGTTTCGAATTCCCCGAGAATGCCCATGCGCTTCGAGAGCGGGTTGCCGTAGTAGGCCAGCACGCGCTTGGCGGGCAGGATGGATCCCGGCAGCGGGGGCGCCGTCTTCACGGGCCACAAGGTGTCGAGGTCGCTCCCCGTCCCCTTGAAGGCGAGGTGACGATCGCCGGACTGCGGACCGAGCGCGCCCTGCGGCTTCCGCTTGGTGGTGTCGGTCGCACCGGCAACGGCTGACGATTTCTTCGCGGCCGACGTGGCCTTGGTGCTCTTGGCCTTCGACCGCTTGGCGCTCTTGGCGGCCTTCGCCTTCTCGGAGGTCGCGGCAGGCTTGGTCGCAGACTGCGCGGATGCAACGGACGGCGATAGCATCGTGCCGACGGCAACGGTCGCGCTCAGGAGGAGCGTCAACGAGGGACGGATAAGCATGAAAATGGCGCGAGTCGGCACGGAGGCGTGATGATTGGGCACAGGTGGCTGCATCGAGAGCCGTGTGGTCAGTGTAACGGCGGTTTCGTAACGAGCCAAGGGTGCGGAGGTGCTGAAGGGGCTGCCGGTGCTGCCGAGGGGGCTGTTCGCCTTCAGCGCGCGAGCGTTCGCGTGCGCTTCATGGGAATGGCGCGGTCGACGTCGAGCGCCAGCGTCCCGACCGCCTCGGCCCGCACCACGAGCCAGCGAGGATGCACCAAGACGTCGAGTAGTCTGCCGGTGCGTACGGTGCCGGAGAGCTGTACCCCGCTGGTGAGATCGCGATTCAGGGCGCCTTCCACTTTGGTGCGCGTCTCTTCGAGAATCGTGTCGAGCGGAAAGCGCGCCCGCTTGCGCAACTGCGCGACCATGTCGCCTTTTCGCAGCCAGGCCAGCCCCTGAACGAGGGCGTTGCTGGTGGAGACGTCGAAGTCGAGGTCGGGTACCACCAACGCGCGCGTGGCCAGATCGATCTGCGGCGTGCCGACCAGATACGCGGTGCCGTCGATGTCGCCGCGCACCCGCACCGCCAGCACCACCCGACCGTCGTCGAGCGGGGACACGGAGAGCGAGTCGATCCGGACCGAGCGGCCCAGTCGTCGAAACGTGCGGCCGATGAGTTCGCGCGAGAGGGTCGCCGCCGCCACGTCGTACGGCAGCAGTCCCTCGATGCGAATGCGGGCACTGTCACCGACTTCGCGCCGTGCCGGTGCTAAGGGAGGCAGTGGCGATTTCGGATCGCGCGGCTGCGGACCGGCGACGAGACGCGGGTGCGCGTACAGCCGCACGGTGGCCACCAGCGCACTGTCGTGCAGCGAGAAGGTGCCGAGTCGCAGTTGCTCGGGAGCGAGATCGAGCCAGAGACTGTCGCGTACGCGAATCGGACGCTGCAGCATCCCGTACCACTTCTCCACGCGTGTGCGCACGTCGAAGGCGGCGATCTTGCGGTCGAGAGCGGGCAGCTTCGCGGCCAGCAACGGACGAATCGCGCGAACGACCTGTTCCGTGACATCGACCTTGAGAAACGTCACGAGGCAGGCGTCGCGCACGTGGGCGGATGCCGGACGCAGCGACGTGACGCGGGTGCGCGACTCCAGCCTCCACGCCGGATTGAGTCCGATGTCGCTGGTCAGCACGACACGGAGTCGTGGCGGCGAGTCGTCGGTGCCACACGAGGCGCTGAGCGTCGGACCGATCAGCGGCTTGTACCAGCCGCGTCCGGTATACGAGACGGTCGTCGTCAGCGTGAGTTGCTCACCGTTGAACGTCACCTCGAACGGCGTGCGGGTGGCCGCGAACGCGACGTGTTGCCGCGTGTTGCCTGGAATCGGCAGGCGCTTGTTGAAATCGCCGAATCGTTTCGGTACGGCGCGCTCGAGTGCGGTCAGTGCGGGCGCGAGGGCGTAACTGATCGGCGCGTCCACCACCGACGCCGGCATCGAGGGTAGCTCCGGGATGCTTCGCATCCCCGGGCGCGCCGCGGGGGCGGATGGCGTCAATGTCTCGTTGCGACAGCCGCTGAGCGGTCCCAATGCGAGTGCGACGCTGACCCACAGGAGCGCCGAGTGTTTCATGTATGTGAACGTACCGGCATGTTTCCCTTTGCACGGTTGAGCGTGCACGATAAGTTGGCGCGCATGCATATCGATTTGACACGGCGCGTCGCGGTGGTGACCGGCGGCGCCAATGGCATAGGACGCGCCACGGCGCGTCGTCTCGCGCAAAGTGGTGCGCGCGTGGCGATCTGGGATCGGGTAGCTGCCGAGGGTAACGCGGCGGTGATCGAGCTCGCCGGTGAGGGATTGGAGGTGACCTTCGTGGACGCTGATGTCACGCAACGCGCCAGCGTGAACGCGGCCGTGGCGGCGACGGTCGCCCGCTTCGGCGGTATCGATATCCTGATCAACAACGCCGGCATCACGCGCGACGCGCAGTTGGTCAAGATCAAGGACGGTGCCGTGACCGGGGGCATGACCGACGACGAGTTCGATGCCGTCATCGCCGTGAATCTCAAAGGGGTGTACACCTGCACGCAGGCCGTGGTCCCCGAACTACTCAAGCGCGGTGGCGGACGCATCGTGAACGCGTCGTCGGTGGTGGCACTCAACGGCAACTTCGGGCAGACGAACTACGTCGCGACGAAGGCGGGCGTGATCGGGATGACGCAGGTGTGGGCGCGCGAGCTCGGCAAGCGAAACATCACCGTCAATGCGATCGCGCCCGGATTCATCGCCACCGACATGACGGCCCGCATGCCCGCCTCAGCGCTCGATGGCATGCTCGCGCACACGCCGACGGGTCGCCTCGGAACCCCCGAGGACGTGGCGAACGCCTACTGCTTTCTGGTGTCGGACGCCGCGGCGTTCATCAACGGGGCCGTACTCACCGTCGACGGCGGCCTGGTCATCGGGACCTGACGCCGCGCGCGGGGCGTCAGGTCCGACGTCGCTTCCTTGCCGGAGCCGGTGGTTCGGTTTTCGGCGCGGCGTATTGCATGCGTACCAGAATCGTGGCGGCGCGTCGCGAGGCGATCGATCCCTTGGGCGACCAGCGTCGCGGAGCCGGTAGAATGGCGGCCAGTCGCGCCGCCTCGTCCCGCGTCAGCTTGGCTGCACTTTTGTTGAAGTGCAGCCGCGCGGCTGCTTCTGCGCCGAACGCGTTGGGGCCCCATTCGGCCAGATTGAGATACAGATCGAGAATGCGTTCCTTCGACAACAGGAGTTCGAGCAGCAGCGCGATATAGGCTTCGATGCCTTTGCGCACAAAGGAGCGCCCGTTCCAAAGAAACAGGTTTTTGGCCACTTGCTGCGTGAGCGTGGAGGCCCCCCGCAGCTTCCCGCCGCGGCGCCGACGCTCGAGGGCGTTGTTGATCTCCACTATGTCGATGCCGAAGTGGAGATAGAACCGGTCATCCTCCGACGCGAGCACGGCCCGCCGCAAATACGGCGACAGCTTGGCGCGCGACACTGTGGTGTGCGCCGGCCAGATCGGCGTGTCGCCATTGGCCGCGCGGACGGCCACGCGCTGCAGCATCACCGACGTGACGGGGGGCTGCACGACGGCGAAGAGGAGAATGAACGGGATCGGCAGCGCCATCAGGATCAGCGCGGTCCACGCCAGGCGCTTCACGATGACGCGCCAGCCGACGCGGCGCGTGGTCTTCTTGGTCGCGCTCACGGATTATGGCTCGCGCAGATGCGGGGGCGTGTCGGGCGGCTGGCGACGCCACCGGCGATGCTGCCAGAAGTACTGCTCGGGGTACGCACGTACCAGGCGCTCGAGAATCTGGGTGTAGCGCAGCACGATCGCGTCGATATCCACCTCGCGATCTCCGGTGCGCTCGACCTCCACCGGTTCGATCAGGATCGCGTAGCGGCCGCTGGGCTGACGCACGACACCCACGAACACCGTGGGGACGTCGAAGCGCAGGGAGAACACGGCCGGTCCGCGCGGCGTCTTGGCCGGGCGGCCGAAGAACGGCACGAAGGTGCTGGCCAGTCCCAGCGCATCGTGATCGCTCACGAAGGCGATCGCGCGGTTCTCCCGCAGCGATCGCGGCGTGCGGCGCACGGCGTCCTTATCGTGAATCACTTCCATGCCGATCTCGCGCCGCGTGCGGGTGAGATAGGCGTCGAAAATCGGGTTGGCCATCCCGCGGGCGACGACATCGATCGGGACACCGCGCGCCGCGAAATAGGCGCCGCCAAACTCCCAGTTGCCAAGGTGCCCGGTCACGATCAAGAGGCCATTCCCCTTGGCCATGGCCGCTTCCACGAGCTCCCATCCTTCCACCCGTTCGACCCGGTCCAGCACATGCTGCGATGAGGTGCCCGGGAGCACCGCCGTCTCAATGGATGTGCGCCCCAAGCTGTCGTACGACCGGCGGGACACCTCCACCACGCGCTCGCGTGAGAACTCCGGAAACGCGGCGGCGATCTGTCGCTCCACCACGCCCGCGCGAATGCCGATCGGGTGGTAGACGAACCGGCCGATCAGGCCACCCACCCAGCTCGCGCCTCGCCAGCCGAGAAGGCGGAGTCCAAATACGGCGATCCGTGTCCCGGCGTACTCCAGCCGGTGCGACAGCGTCGCGGGCTTCGCCTCAGGCTTCGCCTTGGGTGTTGCGGTGGACTTCGCCGGGGGAGGCGTCGGGGCAGGGGTGGTCATGCGTCACACAATCTAACGGGCCAACAGGCGAACGCCGCGCCAATCCGAAGATCGACGCGGCGTGCGCGGCCCTCGAGTCCTTCCGGGCCTTAGTTGCTCAGCATCACCAACACGCGGCGATTCGTCGCACGGCCGTTGTCGGTCGTGTTCGGCGCCACGGGGTCCGTCTCGCCCTGCGTACGCGCTACCACACGCGATTCCGCCACCCCCTTTGAAACGAGGTAAGCCTTCGCCTGATCGGCCCGGGCTTGTCCTAGCGTCTCGTTGTAGCCTTCCGAGCCGATCGCGTCGGTGTTGCCCGTCACGGTGATCGTGCGCGACGCGTTGGTCGGCTCGACCAACGACGCCGCGATGACATCGAGGACCGTCTTGGCTTCGGGGGAGATATCGCTCTTGTTGAACGCGAAGTTGATCGCGCCGATCACGATCGGACGCGGCGACGGCCCAACAAGTCGCACCGTATCGATCCGGTTCACATACACCGTGTCCCGCGTGGCGATGCGCAGCGTATCGGTAACGATGCGCGGCTTCGGGTCACGCGTGAAGAACGACAGGCTCAGACCAGCCTGCGCGCCGAGGTTGAGCGCGGCGGCACGGCCCACCGGCTTGGCGTTCTCGTCGGCGGGCAGCACGTATGTGCCGGTGCCTTCGAAGCGCGCCGAGAGACGATCGTTGATGACGTAGCGCACCCCGAGGAGGCCCTGGGGGCCACCACCACGAGGCGCCACGAGACGCACACGCCCGTACGAGTCATACGCGTAACCGGCGCCGGCCAGCAGCCTGATGCGATCCGACAGCGGGTGATTGTAGGTGAGACGGTACGCCCACAGGGCGTGGGATACCCGGTTCAGCGAGTCCCGTGCGGCTTCGCCCGATGGGGGCAGGTTTACGTCCACGTCGGCGTAGCTCAGCTCCATTTCCAGAAGCCAGTTCTTATACACATAGATGCCGGCGCGACCACCAAGCCCGAGGCCGGTATCCAGCTTCAGTGTGTCCGCAAACTTGGTCACGCGGCCGAACGCGCCAAGCTCGATGGCGCCCTGACGCTGCGCGAAGGC
>CANHJV010000136.1 GCA_947461225.1 Gemmatimonadota bacterium
GGCTTATGCTTGCCGCGGATGATCTTCGCGACTTCCGACGCGAGACGGCCCAGGACCATTCCTTCCGCGTCGACGATGTACCACCGACGGTCGATATCCTTCGGGGTCGCGCTGTAGGTCTTCATGCTAACGTGATCCGTGCGTGATTCGGAGACGCCACCAGAGGCGCTCAGAAAGAGATAAAGGAACTACGAAGGGAAAACAGGCACTACTCGCACTGCTGAAAGCAGATTCGCCCGGAAAACGGGACAGACTCGTAGGTTACTCAGCATTGAAGTCTGTGTCAATCCGAGGGTTGAGGGTCATTCGGGCGGGAGCCCACCGTAATGCCAATGCTCCCGTTCGCTTGCTGGTCTGCTGGCCGAGCAGGCAGACTGTCCCCGGCGGGCGACTGAGCCCCCATTACCCCTCAAGGAGTGCGTATGTCGATGATGTCGGAGTTTAAGGAATTCGCCATGAAGGGCAGCGTGATGGACCTCGCGATCGGTGTCGTGATCGGCGGTGCCTTCCAGAAGATCGTCGACAGCATGGTCAACGACATCATCATGCCGATCGTGGGACTGGCCACCGGCGGCGTCGACTTCTCCAACCGGTTTCTCGCGCTCCAGGGCGGCCCGTTCGCCACCCTCGAGGAGGCCAAGAAGGCGGGGGTGGCCACCCTCAACTACGGGCTCTTCCTCAATCAGGTCCTGACGTTCCTGATCGTCGCGTTCACCCTGTTCATGGTGATCAAGGGTGTAAACCGGATGCGCCGGAACACGCCCGCCACGGTCTGATCGCCAATCGGGGCCGATCGCGCAACCGTCGCCTTACTCCGACGGGATCGGCCCCAGCTCGACCAGCAGCGCCCCCTTGTCGACAGCCTGCCCCGGGACCGCCAAGACCGCCGTGACCACACCGGCCACCGACGCCCGGAGCTCGTTCTCCATCTTCATGGCCTCGACCACCACGAGCCCCTGCCCCGCGCTCACGGTGTCACCGACCGCCACCGACACGCGCACCACGAGCCCCGGCATCGGTGCCATCAGCGGCGCCGGTCCGGCGGCCTCCGCCGCGGCCGCCGTCAAATCCCGGATCGCCCGCATGCGCTCATCGAGCGCCTCGGCGTCCACGCGCTGCCCGTCCACGTCGAGCGTCCAGCGGCCCCGTGACGCGCCACGACGCGCCACCAACCGGTGCACCTGCTCGCCGATCCGCAGCAAGCGCACGGGCGTCCCCTCGATCGAGGCGAGCGACGCCGCCACGCGCTCGCCGTCCACTTCTGCGTGCGCGCCATCCAGGTCCACGATCACGCGCTCGCCGTTCACATCCACGATGTACTTCATGTCGTCGTCTCCGGGCGCAGCACGCACACGGTCTCTACGTGCGCGGTCTGCGGGAACATGTCGAAACAGCGCACCGCGTCGATGCGCCACCCCGGCACGCGCGCGAGATCCCGCGCAAGCGTCGCCGGATCACAACTCACATACACGATGCCACGCACGCCGCGACTCGCCGCCTGCTCCAACAGCGTCGTCACCCCCACCGCCACGCCCGCCCTCGGTGGATTGAGCACCACGACATCCGCCGGCAGCGCCGACGACAGCACCGATTCCACGAGCCCGGTGACCACCTCGACCCGATCGGTGAGTCCCGCCTCGACGACCCGACGACGCGTGGCCGCCGTACCCGAGGCGTCAGCTTCGATCGACACCACGTGCACGCCGTCGCGCGCGAACCGCTCGGTCAGCTCGCCACTCCCCGCGTACGCATCAACCACCCGCAGCGGAGAGAACGCCCGCACCGATGCATCCACAAAGTCGCGTAGCGCCGTCGCCACGGTGGGATTCACCTGAGCGAAGGCGAGCGCCTCCCGCGCATCCGGCTCATAACGTCCGGCCTCGGCCGCTTCATCGGCCGACGCGTCCCCCCCCGGCGGCGGCGCCGCAAGTACCCGCGCGGCACTCACGGCCGCCTCGTCATTCGCGACGTCGCCCGCCAGCCCAACCGCCTCGCCACCGCGAGGCACCCACCACACGGCACGGACCGGCGAGGACCCACGCAGCAGCGCCGCGGCCCACTCAGCGGCTCCGCTCCACGTCTCTCCACCCTGTACCACGACCGCCACCGTCTCCTCCCCCGCATCGGCCGACAGCAGCCGAAACGACACGCGCAGAAAACGATCCGTCGGCATCCCGTGCAATCGCGCGCGCATGTCACGCCAACATTGCACGAGCACCGGATTCGCGATCGGGCACTCGTCGAGATTGAATACGCGCGCCGCATCGTCATGTGGATGCAGACCACCCGTCCACCCACGGCCGCGCGGCAACAGCATGAGCGTTAGCCGTCCGCGGTAGCCCCACGAGTCACCGGTCACGAGTTCCGGCAGCTCAATCGTGCGCTTCCCGATGCGAGCCAGCGTATCCTGCACGATGTGGCGGCGCGCGTCACGTTGCGTCGCGTCATCGAGATGCTGCAACTGACACCCGCCGCATCGGTCACGCTCGTAGTGCACGCATCGCGCCTCGGCGCGATGCGTGGAGGGCGTCACGATCTGCAGCACGCGCCCGCGGCCGTGCCGCGCGTGCGCCACGTACGCCACCTGCGCCACATCCCCCGGTGCCGTGCGCGGCACGAAACACGCCAATCCGTTTGCCCGTCCGACCCCGTCGCCTCCCTTCGCGATGCGCTCGATCGTCATCGTGGCGATCTCCTCCACCGCCGGCTTCTCCGACACACGGCGCGCGCCGCGCCTCGACATCCCCGGGCGCGAGGTGCCGGACGGCGCGCCGCGTCCCGCGCGGCGATCTGGCCGTTTTTGCTTCACGAGGACCGCAACGATTCACGCCGAGCCACGTCGCGCCACGTTGGTCCGTGCGCACCGCGACTCGCGTCACCGCCAGCGGTCGACGCGTCGGCCGACGCGGATGTCGCCGACGCGGATGTCGCCGACGCGCGCTTCGTCGAGCCGCTTCCGGCGTGGCGCTCTTCATGCGCGACCAGCGCCGCCGCGATCGCCGCGAGTCGAATCGATTCACGATCCGTTGCTGGCGCCGTCAACACGGGCAGGTTCTGCTCAAGCCATTGAATGGTGATATCGCCACGCTGAAAATCGGGGTGATCCATCACGCGCAGATGAAAACTCCGCGACGTTTCGATGCCATCGATCGTGAGTTCACGCAACGCCCGTCGCATGCGCGAGATCGCCAGTTCCCGCGTGGGGGCGTGCACAATGAGCTTGGCCAGCATCGGATCGTAGTGCAACCCGACGTCACTACCCGACTCGATGCCGCCGTCCCATCGCACCCCTGGGCCGGTCGGCAGATGCAGATACTCAATGCGGCCCGTGCTCGGCAAAAACCCGTTCGCCGGATCTTCGCTCGTGATGCGGCATTCCATCGCCCAACCACGCGGCGCGAAATCCTTCTGCGCGAACGGCAATACCTCGCCGGCGGCCACGCGAATCTGCCACTGTACCAGATCGACCCCCATCACAAGTTCCGTAACGGGATGTTCAACCTGAATGCGCGTGTTCATCTCGAGGAAGTAGTACTGACCATCCTTGTCCAGCAGGAACTCGCACGTACCGGCGTTGACGTAGCCGGCCGCCCGCGCAGCCGCCACCGCCGTCTCACCCATCCGGGCGCGCAACTCGGGCGACACGGCAACGCTGGGGGCCTCTTCGATCATCTTCTGGTGACGACGCTGTACCGAGCATTCCCGCTCACCAAGATGCACGACGTTGCCGTGCATGTCGGCCAGCACCTGAATCTCCACGTGGCGTGGGCCCTCGATGTACTTCTCGATGTACACGGCGTCGTCACCAAACGCGTTCTGTGCTTCGCGCTTGGCGGACGCGAGCGCATCCGCCAGTTCCGACGCGACGCGCACGATGCGCATCCCTTTTCCACCGCCGCCAGCGGCGGCCTTGAGCAGTACGGGAAAGCCAAAGGTCTCGGCGATCGCAATCGCTTCCTCGGCACTGCGCACACTCTCCGTGGTGCCCGGCACGACTGGCACACCGGCCGATATCGCCAACTGTCGCGCAGCCGTCTTCGACCCCATCGCATCGATCGCCTCGGCGGGCGGTCCGATGAATACCAGGCCGGCCTCACGCACCGCGCGCGCAAACCAAGCGCGCTCCGAGAGGAAGCCGTAGCCCGGATGGATGGCCTGCGCGCCAGTGCGGAGCGCGACCTCGATGAGCCGTTCACCCACGAGATAACTCTGGTTCGACGGCGGCGGACCGACGAGCACCGCTTCATCAGCCTCGCGCACGTGCGGCGCGCGCGCGTCCGCTTCGGAATACACGGCGACGGTCTTGACGCCAAGCTCCTGGCAGGCGCGGATCACGCGCAGCGCGATCTCGCCGCGATTGGCCACCAGGATTTTGTGGAACATCGGCGGCCTCACAGGGGGAGGTTTCCGTGCTTTTTCGCCGGATTGCGATCGCGCTTACCGCGCAGCGCATCGAGCGCGTCGATCAGCCGCGGCCTGGTGTCGCGCGGATCGATCACATCATCCACGTAGCCACGCGCCGCCGCATTGTACGGATTCGCAAACTTCTCCGTATACTCGGCCACGCGGGCATCCATCGCCGCCTGCGGATCGCTCGCCTCGGCGATCTCCTTCTTGTAGAGGATCTCAACGGCACCCTTCGGACCCATGACCGCGATTTCCGCCGTCGGCCAGGCAACGTTGTAGTCCCCGCGAATGTGCTTTGAACTCATCACGTCGTAGGCGCCGCCGTACGCCTTGCGCGTGATGACCGTGAGCTTGGGCACAGTGGCTTCACAGTAGGCATACAGCAACTTCGCGCCATGCTTGATGATGCCGCCGTGTTCCTGTGTGACGCCGGGAAGAAAGCCGGGCACGTCTTCGAACGTCACGAGCGGGATGTTGAAGCAATCGCAGAACCGCACGAACCGCGCGGCTTTCATCGACGCGTTGATGTCGAGCACGCCGGCCAGCACCGCCGGCTGATTGGCCACGATCCCGACGCTGTAGCCCCCGAGATGCGCGAAGCCGACGAGGATGTTACCGGCGTAGTCCGGCTGGACCTCGTAGAACTCCCCATCGTCCACGATGCGTCCGATGACCTCGTGCATGTCATACGGCTTGTTCGGATTGTCCGGGATCACATCGAGCAGTGACTCCTCGCGTCGATCGCGCGGATCGCGCCCCGAGCCACGTGGCGGGTCATCCACATTGTTCGAGGGCACGAAGCGAAACAGCTCACGAATCTGCTGCAGGCAGGCGAGCTCGGAATCACAGGCGAAATGCGCAACGCCGCTGGTGCCCGCGTGCGTATCGGCACCACCGAGCTGCTCCATCGTCACGTCTTCGTGGGTCACCGTCTTTACGACGTTCGGACCGGTCACGAACATGTAGCTCGTGCCCCGCACCATGTAGATGAAGTCGGTGATCGCCGGCGAGTACACGGCACCACCGGCACACGGTCCGAGGATGGCCGAGATCTGGGGCACGACACCCGACGCCATCGTGTTGCGCAGGAAAATGTCGGCGTACCCCCCGAGCGACACGACGCCTTCCTGAATGCGCGCGCCGCCAGAGTCGTTCAGACCGATCACCGGCGCTCCGTTGCGCACCGCCAGGTCCATGATCTTGCAGATCTTGGCGGCGTGCGCCTCAGACAGCGACCCACCGAACACGGTGAAGTCCTGCGAGAAGACATAGACGATCCGACCTTCGATCCGTCCGTGGCCGGCGACGACGCCGTCGCCGTATATCGGCGCTTCGCCCTCGGCGAGCGAGCGGGACGTGACGAATCGGTCGATCTCGACGAACGAACCCTCATCAAGGAGGACGTCGAGACGCTCGCGGGCGGAGAGCTTGCCCTTCGCGTGTTGGGCGGCGAGGCGATTGGCGCCGCCTCCCTGTTCGGAGGCCTCGCGGGCGATGGCCAACCGCTCGAGCTTCTGGCGCATGGTCGTGGACTGTGACATGGGGCGGGAAGCTAGCGCGTCTCCGCAGAAAAACGAGGAGCCGACCCCTTTCGGCGGGCCGGCGCCAGAACCAGCAGGGACGGAACGTTATGGCATGTCGATGATCGGGTCGGTCAGGCGATTCGATTCCTCGGATGGTCTTGTGACGAGTCGTGTGTGACGGACTTCACCTTCTTGCCGTCCGTAACCAGTGCCCCTGATGCATCACATGCCGCTTCCTCCCGCTGAGACTGGTGGAACGCGGCTTGCATTGTCACAGTGCCATTGACGCCTTCCCTTGCCGACGCTCCCACACCTGCCATGTCCGACTCCCTCGATCTTCACGACGATCCGTCCGTCCGACGCGTCCTTTATCTCGGCGCGATCCTTCTGGTCGCCGTTCCGTTCCTGCAGGCAGGTTCACAGCTGTGGCCGCTCCAGCTGAGCAACATTCAGTGGCGGTTCGGCGCCGCGAACGCGCTGTCCAGCGTGCTGTTGCTCCCGTTCCTTGGAATGTCACTGTTGGTCCTCATGTCGCGTGCACTCGACAGCCGGGCCCTGGCCCGCACGGTGGGCGTGATTGCTACGCTGTTCACGGTCGGGCTTCTGGGGTCCTTCGCCCTCTTCGCGCTGGACGCGTTGCAGCTCAAGAAGATCGTGAACTCCGCCATGATGAACACCTTCAACACGACCTCAGTTCGCGTGGGCGTGGTCACGTCGTTGTTCTTGGTGGCCTTCGCCCTCATAGCACTGGCATGCTTCAAGACCCCACGAGGCAACAGCGCCGCTTCCGCCAAGAAGGGTGACAAGAAGGCCGAAGAAGGCGTCGGCCTGATTGTGGGTCGATAGCGGCGAAGGAGGCGCGAGCAGCCTCCTCGGCGCCCGCTCGCCAACGAAGTCCTCGGTGCTTTGCGCCGGGGACTTCGTCGCATGCGCCCCTACGGAACTTGAGGGTGAACCGGCCCGGTGCTTGAAGGGTGCTGTCACAGTTTCGGCATGCGGAGCAAAATCGCTTCGTCCGCAGTGGGACTGACCCGCGAGCCCGAGCGAGGGCCTGAGACGCTTCCAGCACGAGTCTGACACGACAAGAAAGACATGAGGTGTTGCCTATGGACCACAGTCCAGCGCAACAGATCGTGCGGGTTTCCGCGAAGCATGCTTTTCGGCCAGAAATAGCCGCCCCTACCACCATGAAATAATTTTCATTTTCTCATGAGCCATGCTTCACCAATCGACCGGAGAATTCCCCTGCCCGCTCTCCGGCGCGGCACTTGGTGACAAGGAAGAAGCTGTCGCTGTTGGTCGGTGCGGCGATCGCGTTGGCGGGTGTTACAGCTCCGGCACTCGATGGGCCGAATGGTCTTCTCCGAACCTCCAGACCACGGTCCCCGAGCCGTCACCGTACGCGCTCATAGGCGCCGGCATCTTCGGAGTCGCACGTCGTCGCCACCGTACCGCGTAACGCTACGCGCGGAGTAACGTCGTACACAGAAGCCCCGTCGCAAGTCGGGGTGTTCTGTAGGCAGCGACTTCGATTGACCGGGTCGCTCGAATACACGAAGGCCCCGGCATCGCTGCCGGGGCCTTCGTCGTTCTACTCACCGCGTGCGGATTACAGCCCGATCTCGTCTTCGGAGCTGTGCACCTTGCTCGGCTCGGCCGGCTTGGGCGGCTGCTCTTCCGGGACCGACGTCACGGCGAGCACGATACGGCGGTGGATGGGATCCACCTCCAACACGCGCATCACCAGGTTCATCGTTTCCCACGCGAAGTCGGCCGGATTGGTGACCGTGCCTTCGGGGTTGAGCTGGCTGACCGGGACGAAGCCTTCGATGTCGTTGCCGAGATCGACGACCACGCCCTTGTCCATCAGGCGCACCACCGTGCCCGGAAGCTCGGTGCCGACCGGATACGTCTCACCGATGCGAAGCCACGGATCTTCCTCGGCCTGCTTGAGGCCGAGCGAGATGCGCTTGTTTTCGCTGTCGATGTTGAGAATGACCACGTCCACCGCGTCGCCCTTCTTCACGACTTCCGACGGATGCTGGACGCGCTTGGTCCAGGACATATCGGAGATGTGAATGAGGCCGTCGATTCCCGGCTCGATTTCCACGAACGCACCGAAGCTGGTGAGGTTGCGGACCTTGCCGTTGATACGCGTGCCGACCGGGTACTTGAGCGGCAGGATGACCCACGGATCCTGCTCGGTCTGCTTCATACCCAGCGAAATCTTCTCTTCGGTCTCGTCGACCTTGAGCACCACCGCCTCGATCGCTTCGCCGATCGACACGATCTTCGACGGGTGGCGAACGTTGCGCGTCCAGCTCATTTCGGAGATATGGACAAGGCCTTCGATGCCCGGCTCGAGCTCGATGAACGCGCCGTAGTTCGTGATGGACACGACCTTGCCGTTCACACGCGTGCCGACCGGGTACTTGGCCGCCACGTCCTTCCACGGGTAGCTCTGGAGCTGCTTGAGGCCGAGCGAGATGCGCTCGCGCTCCCAATCGATATCCAGGACCTTGATCTCGAGCTCCATGCCGATCTGGACCATCTCGCTCGGATGCGAGATGCGGCCCCACGACATGTCCGTGATGTGCAGCAGGCCGTCCACGCCACCGAGATCGATGAATGCACCGAAGTCGGTGATGTTCTTGACGACGCCCTTCCGCACCTGATCCTTCGAGAGCTCCTTCATGAGCTTCTCGCGCTTGCCGGCGCGTTCCTGCTCGAGGATCAC
>CANHJV010000137.1 GCA_947461225.1 Gemmatimonadota bacterium
CGCTCGGGTTCGACTCCGCCACCGCGATCGAACCGATCGAGCCGAGCGGGATCTTGTTGTCGGTAATGAAATCCCACGACTCACCACCGTTCGTGGTGCGCATCACGCCGCCGCTGGCGACGCCGGCGTAGAACGTCTTCGGCTGCGACGGCACGCCCGTCACCGAGGTCACGCGTCCACCGCGCGAGTGGCCCACCAGGCGGTAGGTGAGCCCCTTGAACAGGGCGGGGTCGGCCGACGCCATCATCGGCGTTGAGGGGACCTTGGCCGCGGCCCGGGCCGGCGCGGCGGCCGGCTTGGCTTGGGCGCCAACGGAGAGCCCCAACGGAAGCGTGGCGCAGGCGGCCGAAATCGAGAGAAAGAGTGTACGGCGATTCATCTCAGGGAGCTTGAGGAGGGACGGGACAAATGGCTTCGGAAAAGCTACGCCCTTCGGCGGCAGACGTTGAGGGGTACGGCGTGTGATCAGGCGGGACGAAGGACCTTCCCCGCCCCGGCCGACGGCCGCTGACCGTCTCGGACCGAGATCACGCCGTTCACCACCACGGTCGTGATCCCAAGCGGGTACTGAAACGGGTTGGCAAAGGTGGCGGTATCCGCCACCCGCGCCACGTCGATCACGACGACATCGCCCGCCATACCGGTGACAAGCGCGCCCCGATCGGTCAGGTGTACCCGGGCCGCCGGCACCGCGGTCATCTTGCGGATCGCGCTCGCCAGGGAGAGTGCCTTCCGCTCGCGGACGTAACGGCCAAGGACGCGCGGAAAGGTGCCGGCCCCGCGCGGATGCGGGCTGCCCCGTCGGGTGGGTCCATCAATGGCGAAGGCACCGCCGTCGGAGCATACCATGCTGAACTCATGCGCCAGCAAGCGGTCGATCGTGTCCTCGCTCATCGCGAAGCCCAGCATCCCCACGTCGGCACGATTGCGCTCGAGCAGTCCGACCGCGGCCACATAGGGATCGAGCGACTTGGCCGCCGCGTAGGTGCCGAGGCGCTTGCCTTCGGCGTCGCGGTCCACCGCCTCGGCCACCCGAGAGATCTGCACGTTATCCCACCCACCGATCAGCTCCACCTTGCCCAGTGCTTCAGTGCGAATACGCGGTGCCACACTGGCGTCTTTGAGGCGCGCCAGGAACGCGTCGGTCCCGCCGTCGCGACTCCACACCGGAAAAAGATTGGTGAGTCCGGTGGAGTAGGCCTCGTACGGATACACATCGAACTGCACGTCGATGCCCACCGAACGCGCCGTGGCGATGCGCGCCAGGGCCGTATCCAGCTTGGGCCAGTTGCGCGTCCCCTGCATTTTCAGGTGTGAGATCTGGAGCGGGCACCCGGCCCCGCGCGCCACGGCAATCGACTCGTCGATCGAATCGAGCACCCGGTCATCTTCGTTGCGCATGTGCGTGGCATACGGCAACCGCCTGGCCGCCAGTGGACGACAGAGCGCGATCAACTCCTCGGGACTGGCGAAGGCCCCCGGCGTGTATTCGAGGCCCGTAGAGGCACCACAGGCCCCGGCGGCAACGGCCTGCTCCACCATGCGCACCATCCGCTGCAGCTCAGCCGCGGTCGCCTTCCGGTCGTCGTCGCCCACCACGGCACCGCGCACGCTGCCCAAGCCGATCATCGCCGCGACGTTCACCGCCGGGCGCGCCGCCTCGAGCGCCGTGGCCCACGCCCTGAAGCCGCGCTCTCCGTCACCCTGAAAACGCGAACTCCCGTCGGCCCCAGCCACGAGGGTGGTGATCCCCTGACGCACGACCGACTCGGCGCGCGGGTCTTCCAGCAACGATCCGTCACCATGCGAGTGGATGTCCACGAATCCCGGCGCCACCGCCAGTCCGCGGGCATCGATTTCTTCCGTGCCCGTGCCCACGATGCGCGGGGCGATCTCGGTGATGCGTCCCGCACGGATCGCCAGATCGGCGATGCGCGGCTCGCCACCGCGGCCGTCGTAGATGGTGCCACCGCGAATCACGAGATCGTGCGCGGCGCGCCCGGGGCGCACGTTGAGCCCGAAGGGTGGGTTCGTGCTCGCCACCGCCGCGACCATGCCGGCGGCCTGGAGGAATTCCCGGCGTGTGCTCATGCCGTCGCTCATCGTGTGGCCCCTGCGCCGAGGACCACGCGCCCCGGCGTCGCACCCGTGTGCTCACCGTCTTTCAGCACCTGCACGCCATTGACGAACACATGACGCATGCCGCTCGCGTACTGGTGTGGCTGTTCGAAGGTCGCGTTGTCTCGGATGGTGGCGGGGTCGAACAGCACCACGTCGGCGAAGTAGCCCGGCTTGAGCATGCCGCGACGCGCGAGTCGCAAATTGCTGGCGGGCAGCGCCGACATGCGTCGCACCGCGTCCTGCAGCGTGATCACCTGTTCGTCACGCGTGTACTTGCCCAGCACGCGCGCGAAGCTGCCGTACGCGCGCGGATGCGGACTGCTCTTCAGGAATTTGCCTTCCGACGCCAGCGAACCCGCATCGGAGCCGATGCTCACCCACGGCTTCTGCAGTGCCTTCACGATGTTGCCTTCGTCGATGATGAAGTAGATCGTGCCGACCCGCGTGCCGTCTTTCACCACCAGATCCATCGCCGTTTCTTCCGGCGTGGTGTGCCGCAGCTTCGCCACGGCGGCCAGCGTCATACCGGTGTACTGCTTCAGGGAGTCGGCCTTGAATCCCGACAGCACCACGCGCTCCGGCGAACCAGCCGCCAACAGCAAGCTCTCCCATTCGTCCGTTGGCGTGCGCATCTCCTGCGCCACTTTCTTGCGCGTCGCGGGATCCTGCAGCCGCTTCGCCCACGCCGCGTAGCCTCCCTCCTGCACCCACGGCGGCATCGCCGCGTCGAGCCCGGTCGCCCCCGCAGTGTAGGGATAAATGTCGGCCGTGATCGCGAGCCCTTCGGCACGCGCCGCTTCGATGCGCGCGAGCACCCGGTTCATCTTCGGCCAGTTGCCCTCACCCGCCGCCTTCAAGTGATAGATCTCCGCGCGCACGCCCGCCTCCCGCGCAATGGTGATCAACTCCTCGACGGCTTCTTCCAGGCGCGCCCCCTCACTGCGCATGTGCGAGATGTACATGCCGCCGAAGGGCGCGGCCGCCTTCATGAGCGCGACCAGCTCCGGCGTCTTGGCATAGAACGCCGGCGCATAGATCAAGCTCGAGCCCACCCCCAGCGCCCCCTCCTCCATCGCGGTGCGCACTTCGGCCTGCATTGCCTCGAGCTCGGCGGCAGTCGGCGCACGATCATCCCACCCCACGTGGTTAATCCGCACCGTCGTCGCGCCAACGAATGACGCGATGTTCGTGCTGATCCCCTTTTTCACAAGCGAGTCCTGGTAGCCGCGCAGCGTCTTCCAAGTGATGGGGAAGCGGATGTCCCCCTGCTCCGCCAGCATATCGGCCCGCAGCGTGTCGGACAGCGGCCCCATCGACGTCCCTTCGCCCATCACCTCGAGCGTGACGCCCTGGCGAATGTCGCTCTGACTACGACCGTCTTCGATCAGTGATTCCGTGGCCCAACTCAGCATGTTGATGAAGCCCGGAGCGACCGCCAGTCCCGTCGCGTCGATCTCCAGCGTCCCCCGGCCGGCCACCACGCCCGTCGCGACGATGGAGTCCCCGCGAAGGGCGACATCGCCAACCACCGGTGCCCCGCCCGATCCGTCGTACAGCGTTCCGCCGCGCAGCACGACATCATAGGCGCGCGGCTCCGCGCAGGCCGAGCAGGCGAGGAGCACCGCCAGCCAGCCAGCGGTCTGAGAGCGGATCAAGCGCATCATGGCGATGGGAAAAGGAAGGTGGGGGACCGGCTCGAGCGCATGGACCAGAGCATACGCCCCGTCGGCGCCCGAGGGAACCATCCTCGGGGCCGGCGATAGCGTCCGAGCCACGGCGGCCGGTTACGTTACCGCCTCGGGCGCCGCCGCCGATGTCCACCCGTCTGCCCCTCGATCGCCCCGCCGAGCATCACATGCAAAACTTTCGTCGTCTGATCGCGAACAATCGCGCGTGGGCCAAACAGATCAAGGCCACCAATTCGGACTTCTTCAGTGAACAGGCACTGAAGCAGGAGCCGAAGTTTCTGTACATTGGCTGCTCCGACAGTCGCGTGCCGGCGAACGCCGTCACGGGGACGCAGCCCGGCGAGCTGTTCGTGCACCGTAACATCGCCAACCTCGTCATCCCCAGTGATATCAACTGCATGAGTGTGCTGCAGTACGCGGTGGATGTCCTCCAGGTGCAGCACGTGATCGTCACCGGCCACTACGGCTGCGGTGGCGTGAAGGCCGCGATGACCGACCAGCACTTCGGGCTCGTCGACCACTGGCTTGGCCCGATCCGGAACGTCGTGCGCTGGAACAAGCCGGAACTGGACGCCATCGCGGATGAGGAGGCCCGCGCCAACCGCGTCGTGGAGCTGAACGTGCTCGAACAGCTGTATCACCTGTCGGAGACCCCGATCATCCAAAAGGCCTGGAGCGGGGGACGGCGCCTGTTGCTGCACGGGCTCGTGTACGACATGCATGAGGGCCTGCTGCGTGAGATGGCCAGCGGCATCGATTCCCCGGAGGCGGCCGAGCATCTGGCCGACATGCGTACGTCGGGCGTCCCCGCCGGCCCCCCGGCGCCGGCCGCTCGCGTGGACGCAGCCGAGGACAAGCGCGAGCCCACTCGCTAGCTTACGCAAATGGCCAAGTCACCTACTCCGTACCGCGCACTGACCCCCGAGCGGCGCCTGTCGCTCGTGTCGTCCGCCCTCGCCAAGCACAAGGGCGCGCGCCCTCTCTACTCGCAGCGCCTCGCCGCCAAAGGCGGCGGGTTCCGCGCCGCCACGCTCATGTCGTGGCCCGTCGATAAGCTCGCCCGCGAATTCGTGCGCCTGAACGCGCAGACACCGCAGGACGAACTCGAGCTGCTGCAGCTCCTCTATGTCGATCTCGAACCGCAGATCCAGATCACCTTCCTCGACACCGCCGGCGTGAAGCATGAAGCCGGCGTGATCCCGGAAGAGCTCGAGCCACCGTATGCCGACGCCGAGGCGGTCGCGCGCGGTGTCGCCGCCGTGCTCACCCAGCACGGAGACGACGGGCGCCATTACCTGCGCACCCTCGTGGTATACAACCTCCCGTCCTGGCCGGGACTCGATACCGAGTTGGCAAAAACAGAAACGGCGAGCTAACGCTCGCCGTTTCGTTCACCGCATTCCGCCGAACATCCCGCCACCGCCGCCGAATGGCATCCGGGGCATCCCGCCGCCCCCCTTGCCACCGGCGCCGCCCGGGCCGCCGCCCATTTTCTTCATCATCTTCTGCATATCGCGGAACTGCTCCAGGAGCTTGTTCACCTCGCTCACCGGGCGGCCACACCCCTTCGCGATGCGCGCACGCCGTGAGCCGTTCAGGATCTCCGGCTTCTTCCGCTCCTGCGGCGTCATGGATAAAACGATGGCCTCGATGTGCTTCATGCGCTTCGGGTCCATCTTGACGTCCTTAAGCATCTTCGAGTTCACGCCCGGCAACAGCTTCAGCAGATTCTCGAGCGGTCCGAGCTTCTGCATCTGACGCATCGCCGTGAGGAAGTCCTCGAGGTCCATGCCTTCCTTGCGGACCTTCTTCTCGAGCTTCTTCGCTTCAGTGGCATCGAACGTTTCCTGCGCCTTCTCCACGAGCGACACGATGTCGCCCATTTGCAGAATACGTCCCGCCATGCGCTCCGGATGGAACTCCTCGAGTGCATCCGGCTTCTCGCCGACGCCGATGTACTTGATGGGCTTCTTGAGCACACCGTAGATCGACAACGCCGCACCACCGCGCGCATCGCCATCGAGCTTCGTCAGGATCACGCCGGTGACGTTCAGCGCTTCATCGAAGCCCTGGGCGATCTTTACCGCTTCCTGACCCGTCATGCCGTCGGCCACGAACAGGATTTCGTCGGGCTTGATCGCGGCCTTGAGCTTCTTCAGCTCGTCCATCATGTCGGCGTCGATCTGCAAGCGGCCAGCGGTGTCGATGATGACCACGCGGTCGCGCGCCCGCACGCCCTGATCGATACCGGCCTTGGCGATCTTGACCACGTCCTTCGTGTCGCGATCGGCGTACACCGGCACGTTCAGCGCCTTACCCAGCGTCTCGAGCTGATCGATCGCGGCGGGGCGGTACACGTCGGCCGCCACCAGTCGCGTCGACCGGTTCTCGAGCATCAGCTTGCGGGCGAGCTTGCCGGCCGTGGTCGTCTTACCCGACCCCTGCAAGCCGACCATCATAATGATCGTGGGCGGTACGGTGCTCATCTTGAGCCCCTCGCGCCGTTCGCCCAGCATCGCCGTGAGCTCGTCGTGGACGATCTTCACCAACTGCTGAGCTGGCTGAATCGTCTTGATCTGCAACACGCCGACGGCCTTCTTCTCCACCCGTTCGAGGAACTCACGGGTAAGAGAGAAATTTACGTCGGCTTCGAGGAGGACGCGGCGAACCTCGCGCAGCCCTTCCTTGATGTCGGCATCGGTGAGAACGCCTCGTCCGCGAAGCTTCGCGAACACGTTCCCGAGTTTGTCTGAAAGCTCGTCAAACATAGACTGGAAAGGCTAACGGACCTGGGCGCCCCGTACAACTGTTTCACGCCAGGGGGGTGACGAAACAGGCCACTCCTGACGCAACTTCCGACGGGAACACGCGTGGTGGGCCTTTCGGCCTGTCTATAGATTGGCTGTGTCCGGATCACGCTGTCACTTTCTTCGCCCGTCACGTGTCACGATCGAATCCGCGGTTTGCCGGCATCCCGATGCCTCGCGGCCAGCGTAAGGAAGAAATTCTTCGCGCCGAGCTGCCTCCGACGCTGCCCTTGATGGCGCTGCGCTCCACGATTGTGTACCCGTTGGGAACGATCGCGGTACAGATGGGTGCCCCCGAGAACCTCGCCCTGCTGCGCTCACACGAGGAGTCCGGCCTGGTCGTCGCGCTGGTGGTCGCCTCCGGAGACGGGGATGACGCCATCGATCCTCAGAATTTCGTCGGACGTGTCGGCGTGGCTGCCCGCGTGCACGAGCGGATCAACCTCCCGGGCGACACGGTCCAGATCACGCTCCAGGGCCTGCGTCGCATCACGATCGACGCGATCGATCAGGTGAATCCGTTCGCCATCGCGCAGATCCAGGGCGCCAAAGAAACGCCCGCCGATGCCATGGAGCTCGACGAGCTCGTGGCGCGCACCGTCGCCGCCGCGGAAACGCTCGCCGAACTGGTGGACCGCATTCCGAACGAAGTGCCGCAGATCCTGAAAATGAATGTGTCCGATCCCGGACGCTTCGCTGATCTGGCGGCCACGAACATGAACCTCCGCATCTCCGACAAGGAAGAGGTGCTCCAGCGTCTCGACATCGGTCATCGTATCCGCTTCATCCTTTCACGCCTCGAGCGCGAAGTCGCCCGCGCCCGCGTAATGGAAGACGTGAAGAAGCAGACCGAGGTCAAAATCGAGCAGCACCAGCGCGAGTTCTATCTCCGCCAGCAGCTGCGCGCCATCCAGTCTGAGCTCGGCGAAGCCGATCCGAACGAAAAAGAAGCGGTCGATCTGCTGCGTCGCATCGACGAGGCGCAGCTGCCCGAGAAGGTGGCCAGCGAGGCCCGCCGAGAGACAGAACGCCTGCGTATGCTCTCGCCCGCGTCCAGCGAGTATCAGGTGTTGCGCACGTACCTCGACTGGGTGCTCGCGCTCCCCTGGCACCAGCGCAGCGCCGACGATCAGGAGATCGTGCTCGCGAAGGTCGAAGACGCCCTCGGCGATCGTCATTACGGACTCGATGAGGCCAAAGAGCGCATCATTGAGTACCTCGCCGTGCGCAAGCTGCGCGGCGGCGATCCCACCGGCCCGATTCTCTGCTTCGTGGGACCGCCGGGCACCGGCAAAACGTCCTTGGGCGAAGCGATCGCCAACTCCATTGGGCGCGAGTTCTATCGCATCTCCGTGGGCGGCGTGCGCGACGAAGCCGAAATCCGCGGCCACCGCCGCACGTATGTGGGCGCGATGCCGGGCCTACTCATTCAGGCGTTGCGTCGCGTGGAAGTGCGCGACCCCGTCATCATGATCGACGAGATCGACAAGATGAGCAACGGCGGCAACTCGGGCGATCCCACCGCCGCCATGCTCGAAGTGCTTGACCCATCGCAGAACACGACCTTCGTCGATCACTATCTGAACCTGCCGTTCGACTTGTCGAGCGTGCTGTTCATCTGCACCGCGAACAACCTGTACGACATTCCCGGTCCGTTGCGCGATCGCATGGAGGTGATCCGTATCGCCGGCTACACGATCGAGGAAAAAGTCGAGATCGCGCAGCGATATCTCATGCCGCGCCTGCTCGAAGATCACGGCTTGACCACCGACGACATTCACGTGCCCGAAGCCACGCTGGGATTCATCAC
>CANHJV010000138.1 GCA_947461225.1 Gemmatimonadota bacterium
CTGCTGATACAACTCGCGCAGCGTCGCGGCCGGCGGCCGGGGCTCCGTGAAGGGCGCATCGAAGAAACGCGCCAGATTCTCCTCCGTGTACGCCGTGATCGCGAACTTCTTGAGCCCCTGCTCGCCGGCGTCGATGAACACGAAGAAATCGCGATTGCCCGTGTAGGGGCGCGGCGGGGCGACGTACTGCGACAGCGGGTCGTCGTGAAATTCCTCGTTCACTACGATCCACATGCCGATCTGGTGGCGCCGCATCATCGGCAACAGCAGCGCATGCCGCTTGGTGAGCCAGTCCTCGCGAAGGGCGATCTGCTGCGCCCATGGAAGTAGAGCAGCTGCCTCCGGCACGGCGTACGGCCTCGCCATCTGTCCGCGCACGACTGCAGGGAGTGCGACCGCGAGCATCGCCGCCGCCAGAGTTGCCGTAGTCAGACGTTTCATAAGACGTATGCGTGAGAGGATGACCGAGCCCAGAGAACATAGAGATCCAACGACACCAGCACCAGCAGCGGCAATAGCAACAGCAACTGCAACTGCAACGGCAAAAGCCAGAACACGGAGGCCACGGATCACACGGAATAAACACAGATAAGCAAAAAGCGCTGTTGGCTTATCTGTGCGTTGTCCGTGAAATCCGTGGCCTCCGTGTTCCGGCTTTTGCTGTTGCTTTTGTTTTTGCTGTTGCTGTTGTTTTTGCTGTTGCTGTTGCCAGTCACCCGCCCAGCGTTCACACCCCGGCCATCAGCCGCTCCCACAGCCGTCGCTTCACGCCCGGCCAGTCCTCGTCGGTGATGCCGTAGTACGCGCTGTCGCGCACAAAGCCGTCGCGGACCACCATGTGTCGCCGCAGCACGCCTTCGCGGATCGCGCCGAGCTTCTCGAGCGCCCGCTGCGATTGTGTGTTGCGCAGATCGGTCTTGAACTGCACGCGCACCGCACCCAGCACCTCGAACAGCTGCACCAGCTGCAGGTACTTCGCTTCGGTGTTCGCCAAAGTCCCCTGCGCCGTCGGCGAGAGCCACGTGCCGCCGATCTCGACGCGACGGTGCGGACGCACAATGTCCATCCAACGGGTCGAGCCGATCACGGCGCCCGTCTCGCACGACACGATCGCGAACGGCACCTCGTCGCCGCGCGCCGCCTGCTCGGCCGCGTGCGCGAGATAGCGGGCCACCGCGTCCGCCGACACTAACGGCGGTTGCACCGTGACACGCCATAACGCCTCGTGATGGCCCGCCGACAGCAGGCCGTCGGCGTGTACAGGACCAAGCGGTTCGAGGCGAACCACACGACCCGTGAGCGTCACCGCGACCGGCGCGAACGCCGGAGGCGGGCCACCCGGGACAGGTGCCGGCAAGGGAGCAGGAGCAGAGGACATTCCCTCATCCTCGTGGCTCCACCACCCACCGGCAAGGGTCGCCCGGTGGGCAAACACGACGCACCCCTACCCGCCGTCCCACCGGAACACTATTCTCGCCGGTATGCCGTGCCGTCACCGCTGTCTTGGACTTCTCGCGCTGGCCACCGGCGCCCTCATGCCACTGGCCACAGTGCACGCGCAGCCACGGCCCGAGGCCCGCGTCACGGGCGTGGTGTTCGACAGCCTCGCCATGCAACCGCTGGCCGGCGCGACCGTGCAACTGGTCACGACCGGACAGCCGGCACGCATTCGGGCGGTCGCGGCCGACAGTCGCGGACTGTTCCGCTTCGACTCGGTCGCCGTCGGCGTGTATCTGCTCGGCTTCCTGCACCCGCTCCTCGACAGCCTCGGAATCGACGGGGCCACGGCGCGCCTCGAAATCACGGCGCCCGACCCGATCGCCGTAACCCTCAGCACGCCGTCACCCACCGCGCTCATCGCCACCCGCTGCGACCTCACGCAGCCCGGTCGGCCGCAAGGACTGTTCGTGGGTCGCGTGCGGGCGGCCGGCGGGGCACCGCTGGCGTCGGCGGCGCGCGTCCGTGCCCAGTACACCCAGTCCATCGCCAGCGAGCGCGGCCTCGAACGGCGTACGCTCTCGCAGTTCGGGACGACCGACGACGACGGGCTGTTCCGCGTCTGCGGCCTGCCACCGGGCCGGGTCGTCAACGTACGCGCATTCAGCGCCACCGACAGCAGCGGGTTCGTGGAGCTCACGGTGCCGACCAACGGACTCCTCCGTCGCGACCTGGTGGTCGGCCGCGCCACGCGCACCCGGAGCGACTCCGGGACCCGCGGGGAAAGCCTGAGCGGGACCGCACGCCTCCGTGGCACCGTGCGCAACGCGGCGGGGAATCCCGTGGCCGGGGCGCGCGTCGTGCTGCTCGGGACCGCGCGCGAAGCCACCTCGGGCAACGCCGGACAAGTCGCCCTCTCGGCACTCCCCGAAGGCAGCTATACCCTCGAGACCCGCGCCCTCGGCTATCAGCCGCTTCGGACCGTCGTCGATCTCGAGAGCAGCGTGCCGACCGAGGCCGAGCTCACACTGGCGGCGCTCCCGGCGGCCGTCGACACGATGCGCGTGCGCGCCGATCGCATGGCCGTGCCGCTCGCGGAGTTCGAACGTCGCCGCAAGCTGGGGTTCGGGCATTTCCTCGACGAAGCGCAAATCACCGCGCGCGCCCCGAACAACGTGGCCGACGTGTTCCGACAGACCCCGGGCGTCATCACCATGCCCGGCCAGTTCGGTCGCGACCGGGTACTGCTGCGCGGCACCGGCATGACCGGTGACTGTCCACCGGCCGTCTTCCTCAACGGCCTGCTCATTCCGAACGAAGACGGCGATCTCGACGCCATCGTGAACGCCCGCGATGTGCGAGCCGTCGAGGTCTACGCGCGGACCGCCAGCGTCCCCCTGCAATTCCAGACGCGCAACGGATGTGGCTCGGTCGTCATCTGGACCGGCGCCCGCAGCGCTCCCGCAAAGAAGTGATGCGCTGGGCGTTCACTTTGGTCGCGGTGCTGGTGGGCCTCCCCATCGCCGTGGCGCACGCCCAGCCACTCTCCCCGTTCGCCACCGCCAAGGCGACCACGCTATTGCGGGAGAAGTATGGATGCCTCGGGTGCCATCGCCTCGGAGAGGAGGGCGGGCAGTTGGCGCCCGCGTTGCACGATGTCCGTACCCGACGCGACGCCGCGTATATCGCCGCCATCATCCGGAATCCCCAGCAGGCCCGGCCGGGCGCCGCGATGCCGCGCACGCGCATGCCCGAGGCCGACCGCACCCTCATCACGCGATTGCTCGGCGGCGCCATCGCGAACCGCGATGGCACCGCCGCACCCACGCCAGCGCCCGCACCCACACCCGCTGATACCAACGGCGCGGCCCTCTATCGCACGTGGTGCGCCGGATGCCACGGCGCCATGGGACAGGGCAACGGCCCGAATGCGAAGGCGCTCCCCGTGCCCCCGGCCCGTCACGCCGATGCCGCCACGATGAGCCAGCGCCCCGACGATACCCTGTACGACACCATCGACGGCGGCGGTGCGATCATGAACCGCAGCGCGCGCATGCCGGCGTTTGGCGGTTCGTTGTCGCCCACCCAGATCCGGGCGCTCGTCGCGCACATCCGCACGCTCTGTCGGTGCGTCGGCCCCGCGTGGTCGCGGGACGGCACGCGCTAGTGCGCGCGCTACGCAGCGCCGCACGGCATGGCGCATTCGGCACCCTGCTCCTCGCCGGACTCGCCGGTTGCTCGAGAAACGCGGCGGAGGGCACCACGGATGGCGCGAGCGCGCTGACCACGGTCGCGCTCGCAGCGCCCCCCGCGCCCCCCGCCGCCGCCGACTTCGCCGGGGCCGAAAGTTGCCAGTCGTGCCATGCGGCCGAATACGCGACATGGAAGCGCTCCACGCACGGTACCGCCGGTGGCGTGCCCGGCAGCGCAACCAACGACGTGCGCGTCATCGCGCCCTTCACTGGGGAGCCCATCCGGTTTCGCGATGCCGTGGTCATTCCTCGGCAGGTAGCCGGCCGGTTCAGCTTCCTCGTCCAGCGCACCGGAGAACCCGACACGACCTTCTCGGTGGACGGCGTGATCGGGGGCGGCCACATGAACGGGGGCGGCACGCAGGGCTTCGTGACCGCATGGCCCGACGGCACGAAGCGTTTCCTCCCGTTCGACTGGAGCCGCAGCAACCGCGTCTGGTTTTGCCACACCGGCACGCGCACCGAGCGCGGGTGGCAACCCATCACCCCCGCCATGCGGCTGGCCGATTGCGGCGACTGGCCCCCGTCGCGCATTCTCGGTGACGATGCGCGCTTCAGCAACTGCCAGTCGTGCCATGGGAGCGGTATCACCGTGGGCTTCGACAGCGTGGCGAAGCGCTGGCGCACCGACGTCCGGTCGCTCGCGATCGACTGCGAATCGTGCCACGGGCCAGCGGCCACGCACGTGCGCCTCATGCGCGCCGGCCCCGCCGGCGCCGACATCGGCCTGCCGGCGCTCGGCGCGCTCGACAAGGACCGGTCGCTCGCCACCTGCATGGGCTGTCACGCCCTCAAGACGCGTCTCGCCCCGGGGTACGCGCCCGGGGGATCGCTCGAGGCCTACTACGCCACGTACCTGTCGCAACTCGGTGACACACCGTTCACCCCCGATGGGCGCACGCGCACGTTCGCGTATCAGGAGGGGCACTACGCCAGCGACTGCTATCGCAACGGCGGCATGACCTGCGCGTCCTGTCACGACCCCCATAGTCAGGGGTATCGCACCGTCGACGGACAGCCCATCCCCGGCCGTTTCGACGATCGCCAGTGTACCAGCTGCCACGGCAGCAAGGCCAGCGACGTACCGGCGCACACGAAGCACCCCGCGGCATCCACGGGAAGTCGGTGTGTCTCCTGCCATATGCCCTATGAGCAGCAGCATGAACTCGGACGCGCGATTCGCTACCGGCGCTCCGACCATTCCATCGCGATCCCCCGACCCGCGCTCGACGCATCCCTCGGGCTTGTGGGCGCCTGCCAAGGGTGCCACGAGAACCTGAGCACCGCCGCCCTCGAGGCGCAGGTCACGCGCTGGTGGGGCACTCTCAAGCCGCACGAGACGGCCGTGGCCGGGGTCCTCGCGGCCCGATCGGTCACCTCCCTCGAGGCGGCCACCCCGTTGCTCCTGCACCCCACCTCGCGCAACGCCATGGCGCAGGTGGCCGGGCTCAGTGAATGGCTCGAACGCTTCACCGGCACCAGCCGTGACGGTGCCGCTGCGCCCGCCGTCGGGGCACCCGACGCCGACGCCACCGCACGCCTACGGGCGCTGGCCGACGCTCCCGACCTCGACGTACAGGCCCTCGCGCTGGCCGCGCTGCATCTCGCCCGCGGCAACGACCCGGTGGTGCGCCGCCTTTTGCGCGAACGCGCGCGCCCCACGGCCGGTGACAATCGATCGGCGCTCCGCCGCCGCTGGGCGGTGACGCTCGGCAGCCTCGGCGACGCTGCCCGCACCGCCGGTGACGCACCGCGTGCCATCGCCGCGTATCTGGCCGCCCTCGACGTCGCCCCCGGTGATCCGCTGCTCTTGCTCAATCTGGGACTCGCCCGGGCGGCGCAAGGCGACATGACCGGCGCCGTGGCCGCGTACCGGGAGTCCCTGCAGCGGGACCCGCGCCAGATCATGACCGAAGTGAATCTAGGCAACGCCCTCGAGCAGGCCGGCGACCCCGCCGGCGCGGTTGCGGCCTACGAACGCGCGATCGCGCGCGATCCCACCGCCGCGCTCCCACGGCTCAACCTCGGCACGCACTACCTGCGCAACGATCAGGCCGCGCAGGCCCGCCCGTACCTCGAACAGGCGCTAGCCCGAGACCCGGGACTCGCGACCGGACATTTCCAGCTGGCCCTCGCGCTCCTCAAAGCGGGCGATCTGGATGCCGCCGCGCGGGCCGTGCGGCGATCGCTGGCGCTCGACACCGCCCATGCCGAGGCGCGTAAACTGGACGAGGCCCTGCGCGAAGCCCGCGGCGGGCGGTAGTACGCCGCGCGAAGACGCACCGGTCCGATCCGTCCATTCGTGACGCGACCCGCGATCAATTGGGACGAAATCGAGATAAACCGTTGCTCAGCCTGTAGGAAACCTACATATTCGGCGCGCTTTTCAGCTTACCTCGGATCCGTTGGATCCGAGGTCTCTTCACGACCTGTAGGAGGCACGGAATGCCCGGAGCTTTTCTCGCACGATGCCGGTCCCTCATCGCACTCGCGGTGATGGCCCTGGCCGTGCCCCTGGCCCGCTCGTCGGCCCAAGGACCCACCGCGATCGTCGAAGGTCGCATCACCGACGCGGCGAACAGTCGGCCCCTCGAAAACGTGCAGGTCAGCATTGACGGCACGACGCTGGGCGGCATGACCAACGCGCAGGGTAACTACCGGATCACGGGCATCACCGTGGCCGGCGGCTCCTCGCAGGTCGTGGTCCGCGTGCGCGCCATCGGCTACTCACGCGAAACCCGCACCGTCACGGTCACCCCCGGCCAGACGGTCAAGGCCGACTTCTCCGTGACGGTCTCGGCGATCCAGCTCAATCAGGTCGTCGTCACCGGCAGCGGTCAGAAAACCGAAGTGAAGCGCCTCGGCAACACGGTGGCCGTCATTCAGCCGCCGGCCAACGCGCCCATCAACGACATCTCGAACCTGCTCACCGCCCGCGAACCCGGCGTGACCGGCCTCGTGTCAGGTGGTCTCTCGGGTGAAGGCGCCAAGATCCGCATCCGCGGCAACGCGTCGCTCTCGCAGTCCAACGAACCGATCATCTTCGTCGACGGCGTGCGCATCAACTCCGGTGGCGGCTACGGCATCGGCAACGGCGGCGGCGGATCGCCGTCCCGTATCGACGACATCGACCCCAGCACCATCGAGCGCGTCGAAGTCCTCAAGGGCGCGGCCGCGGCCACGCTGTACGGCACCGAAGCCTCCAACGGCGTGATCCAGTTCTTCACCAAGACCGGATCGTCGAGCGCCCCGCGCTGGACCATGCAGCTGCAGCAGGACGCCGTCAGCTTCGGCGACCGCGTGGCCCCGAACTCCGGCTACGCCCGCACGCAGGCCCGCGCCGACTCGCTCGCCACCTACTGGAACATCCCGGGGCTCAAGGCCTTCCAGGTGTTCGAAGTGCCGGTGTTCAACAAGTACTTCACCGAGACGGGACGTGGCAACACGTTCTCCACCTCCGTGCAGGGCGGCGGCCAGGCCGTCACCTACTTCGCCAGCGGCCGCTACTACTTCGAAAACGGCCCCTTCGGCGGCAACGACTACGGCCCCGCGCGCGACGTCATCCGCCGCATTCAGTCCACGGCCAACCTGTCGCTCGTTCCCACGAAGAACCTGCGCCTGCGCTTCAACAACTCGTACTACAACACGCAGGGTGAGTCGCCCGAGAACAACAACAACATCTACGGCGTCAACTCCCTCAGCTACATGGCGCGCCCCGAGCTCGCCAACTGCAACCTCTCCACCTACGTCTCCCCCGGCGTCTGCTCCGGCGCGGGCAACGCCTTCGGTAATCAGGCGTTCATGACGGTGCGCGAGGCGATGCAGCAGCAGAACAAGACGGGCGTGCAGCGCTACGTCGGCACCCTCGACGGCGCCTATACCGCCACCGAGCGCCTTACGTTCAGCAGCACCCTCGGCTTCGACTACGCCTCGCAGAACGACTTCGGCCTGTCGCCCTTCGGCTACAACGTCGACCTCTTCACGTCGAACAACCCCGACGGATCGCGCCAGGTGTACTCGGGCGGCACGCGCGTGCTCACGCTCGACGGCAAGGTCGCCTACAACCGCGACTTCGGCGCCTTCACCACCTCCAGCGTGGCGGGCCTGCAGGTCTTCAACAACCGCACCACCACCAACTCCGGCTCCTCGGCCTTCTTCCCCGGCCCCGGCATTGAAGTCGTCGGCGCGGGTGGCCAGAACATCTCGGCCGGCGAGTCGTTCCTCACCACCGTCAACGGTGGCTACTTCGCGCAGTCGCAGATCGGCTGGCGCGACTGGGTGTTCGGCACCCTCGGCGGCCGCTACGACTTCTCCAGCGCGTTCGGTAAGAACGCCGGCGGCGTCTTCTACCCGAAGGCCTCGCTGTCCATGGTCCCGTCGGATCTCAACAGCTGGTCGTCCACGCTGCTCTCCACGTTCCGCCTGCGTGCCGCGATCGGTCAGTCCGGCCGTCAGCCTGGTGCCTTCGATCAGTTCACCACGTTTGCGCCCCAGGTCACGTCACTGGGTGCCGGCCTCCTCCCGTCGCAGCTCGGCAACGCCGACCTCCGCCCGGAAATCTCCACCGAAATCGAAGGCGGCTTCGAAGCCGGCCTGTTCAACAACAAGGTTGCCGTCGACTTCACCGCGTGGAAGCGCAACGTGAATGACGCGCTCGTGCCCCGCCTCTTCCCCACGTCGGGCGGCTTCCGCAGCGC
>CANHJV010000139.1 GCA_947461225.1 Gemmatimonadota bacterium
CGATATCGGCTCGCAGGTGTTCCGGCTCGGCACTGACCTGCAGACCGACCGCGTGATGTCGCGGTCGGTGCTTGATGCTGATGGAGCGAGCGCTTAACCGCGCTTGCGCTGCGGAACCGGCGCCGTCGGCACGTCCATGTCGGTGGTGAGATGGCCCACACCGCGGTGGCACATCACGCACGTCGTCTTCGGACGCGGATCATCGAGCTCCTTCACCTTGGCGATGTACTTCGCATCGATATCGCGCTGCATCTTGACCATCTGCAGTGCGATGATCTTGTCCTTCCGCGCGTCGCTGGCGTAGTCCTTGTTGTCCATGTGACAGCCGGTGCAGTTGATGCCCAGGCCGCGACCGAACTGTTCGTCCATCATGGTGACGAACTCCTTCGCCGGCATCGTCTTGTGCAGCTTCACATTCTTGAACACGGTGCCCGCCGGCTCGTTCTCGCGGCCTACCAGCGTCGCCATCAATTCGGCCACGGCTTCACGGCGCAGCGTATCGAGCTTCATGGGCGTGGGCGGAACCCGGCGGGGACCCTGTGGACGCGCTGGCGCGGCGCCTTCCGCCGACGCGATGGGGCGCGCTTCTTGGACCGCTCCTTCCTTGGCGCCACGAGCGCACGCCACGGCTGACCCGAGTACCACCACCGACATCACGACCCACGAACGCATACGGCCTCCAAGGCTCCACGCGAGGTTCACACAACTCAGTACCGTAAATGTACGTAGTCGTGAGACGATTCGCGTCGATGGGTGTTAACGCGGACTATCGCTTTTTCGCGAGGATCGTACCGCGACAGGTGATCGCACCGCAAAAGCAGGGAAACCGCTTCTTGGCGGCCGGTGTGTGGCGCTCCGGCAGGATGTAGGCGTAGTCGTACACCAGCTCCTCGCCCACCTCGATCTCGTGGATCGCGTCGATCCAGATGCGGCCATCGTCGATCACGGCATCGCAGTTCGGAGCGCACGAATGATTGAGAAACCGCGCTTCGTTGCCGTCGACGGCGGCATCGACCACCACCTCGTCGTCGATCGCAAACAGATAGGTATGGTGACGCTCGCCGATCACGTCGGGGTATCGCGCCTCGGCCGCTTCCGGGGTGAGCCGCTCGCCGGCGTACTCGATGATGCGCGTGCCGGCGGCGATTGGGCGGGTCGCATACCCCCCGAAACCCTGAATCGGGGAGTGCCGGACCTCGAACGGAAGTGATGTATCGGTCATGATGACTGACAATCTCACCTATTTCACCTGCCGAAACCACATCTCGGCGCCGGAATAGGATAGATTCCAGATCTCAAAGGAGACTTGACATATGAAACAGCCGGACGAGCGCGATGTCGCCGCACGGAACAGCGAGCGCGACGTCAGCGAAACCGGATTCGCGGCGCTCGGACTCGACCCCCGCATTGCCTCAGCGCTTGCTGCGCTGGGCTACGAAGAACCTACGCCAGTGCAGCGTGCCGCGATTCCGCCGCTGCTGGAAGGCCGTGACGTGTTGGCCCAGGCGGCCACCGGTACCGGCAAGACCGCGGCGTTCGCGCTACCGCTGCTGAGCCGTGTGAACACGAGCGCCAAGGGCGCCGAGCGCACGTCGGCGCTGATTCTCGTGCCGACGCGCGAGCTCGCCATGCAGGTGGCTGAAGCTGTGCATCGCTACGGTAAGCCGATGGGCGTGAGTGCCTTAGCCGTCTACGGTGG
This sequence comes from Gemmatimonadota bacterium, assembly GCA_947461225.1. Classification (GTDB taxonomy): domain Bacteria; phylum Gemmatimonadota; class Gemmatimonadetes; order Gemmatimonadales; family Gemmatimonadaceae; genus Gemmatimonas. The sequence goes on from CANHJV010000139.1 coordinate 1,700, forward strand.
CTCCTCGATGGAGATGCAGGTCCGCGCGCTCAAGCGCGGTGTCGACGTGGTGATCGCGACGCCGGGACGTGCGCTCGATCATATCCGTCGTCATACGCTGCAGATGTCGTCGCTCAAGACCGTCGTGCTGGACGAGGCCGACGAGATGCTCGACATGGGGTTCGCGGAAGATCTCGAGGCGATTCTCGAGGCGACGCCGAAGTCGCGTCAGACGGCGCTGTTTTCGGCCACACTGCCGCCGCGTATCGCCAGCATCGCGAAGCGCCAGCTGCGTGATCCCGTGCTCGTCACGATCGATCGCGAAGTCGTCCCCGATGGCGAAGCGGCCCGTGTGCGGCAGGTGGCGTACATCGTGCCGCGCGCCCACAAGATGACCGCGCTTGCGCGCGTGCTCGATATCGAGCAGCCCACGAGTGCGATCGTGTTCTGCCGGACGCGCACCGAAGTGGACGAGCTCAGTGAAACGTTGATGGCGCGCGGTCTGCGCGCCGACGCGTTGCATGGTGGCTTGAGCCAGGATCAGCGCGATCGCGTGATGACGAAGTTCCGCACGAAGAAGACCGATCTGCTCATCGCGACGGACGTGGCGGCGCGCGGTCTCGACGTGAAGCATGTGTCGCACGTGGTGAATTTCGATGTGCCGGCCGACGCCGAGTCGTACGTGCACCGCATCGGCCGCACGGGTCGTGCCGGTCGTGAGGGTGTGGCGATCACGCTCGCCGAGCCGCGCGAGCATCGTCTGCTGCGCAACATCGAACGCATGACGAATCAGCGCATCGAGATCGCGCAGGTGCCGACGGTCGACGATTTGCGCGCGCATCGCCTGCAGTTGGTACGCACGACGCTGCGCGAGACCATCATGGAAGGTGGGCTCGACAAGTTCCGCGGCATCGTGGAGTCGCTGGCCGGTGAGTTTGACGTGATGGACATCGCCGCGGCGGCCGTGAAGCTGTTCGATGCGAACGACGAGACCGACGAGCCGGATATTCCGGCGGTGCAGCCGCGCACGGACGATCGTAGCTCGCGCGACAGCAGCCGTGGTCGCGACGGTGCCGGTACCCGTGAAGGTGGCCGTCCGAGTCGCGGTGGCGAAGAGGACGCGCCGCGCGGAGCGAAGGCCACGAAGCGCTCGAAGCCCGAGTGGAGCGTGGCGCGGTTGTGGGTGGGTGCCGGACGCAAGCTGAAGATGCGGCCGGGCGATCTCGTGGGCGCCATCGCCAACGAGGTCGGGATCGACGCCAGCGTGATCGGCGCCATCCAGATCGCCGACGGCTACAGCACGGTGGAGGTGCCCGAGGAGATCGCCGAGGACATCATCACGGCGCTGCGCAACACCACGATCAAGGGCAAGAAGGTGCTGGTGCGCCGCGACCGCATGCGGTAACACACCGGCACCCCCGTTGGGCCATCCGTCGGCGCTTAGCGCGGCAGACGGATGGCATCGCCGGCCAAGGCCGGTGTAAAGCGCGGCCGGCGACGGGCCGCCGTGGCTTGCTCGTAGCTGTAGGCCAGCGCAATGAGCTTGGGTTCGCTCCATGCGGCCCCGAGAAATGACAGGCCGATGGGCAGGCGATTGTCGCTGAACCCCGCCGGTACCGTGAGATCGGGAAAGCCGGTCAGGTTGGCGATGTTGCTGGCATCGGGCGCGGGCGCCCCGCCCCGCGTCACGCCGATGGGGGCCGCCCGGTCGGACGCGGGGGGATACACAATGGCATCGAGACGGTCGGCATCCAGCATGCCTTGTACCACCTCGCGCATCATCGGCAGCGCGTGATCGCGCACCGACCGGTAGCGATAGCTGTCCATGCTGCCACTGGCGGCTTCCGTCACGAAGCGTGACCAGCGCGACGCATTCGGCCCGGTGTCGTCGTCGCCCAGCGACGGGATGGCGCGGGCGCGCTGCAGCATCTGCGCCAGCGTTTTCGGATACGCGGCCGGGGTGTTCGTGAGATACGCCGCGATCTGCACCGGAAATTCGGGAAAGCGCACCGCGTTGTACCACGCATCGCGCGCGTTCAGCAACCACGGCGGAAAGCGCACCTCCACGATGGTGGCCCCGGCCTGTCGCATCGCCTCGAGCGCGGCCTCCACCACCCAGTCCACCTCGGCGTCTGCCCCGGTGAAGTCCCGCGCGATCCCGATGCGTGCGCCCTTGAGGGCATCGGCCCGGAGGTATGGCGTGTAATCGCGCACCGCGTGCGCGGCGCTGGCGCGGGTTGCCTGATCGGTGGTGTCCACGCCGGTGAGCACGCCGAGCGCGACCGCGATGTCGGTGACCGAGCGCGCCATCGGGCCGCCGGTGTCGAACGACAGCGCCAACGGGATGATGCCGGTGCGACTGAGCAGGCCGAGCGTGGGTTTGAGCGAGACGATGCCGTTAATGGACGCCGGGCCGCGGATGCTGCCCCCGGTGTCGGTGCCCAGTCCGAATTGCGCGAAGGCGGCCGCGACCGCCGCGCCGGTGCCCCCCGACGAGCCACCGGGGGCGTAGGCCGGATCGTGCGGATTGCGCGTCTGTCCGCCCAACGAGCTGTACATGCCGGCCGACGCGAACTCGGACATGTTCACCTTGGCCAGCACGATCGCGCCGGCGTCGCGCAGCTGTTGTACGAGCACCGCATCGCGCGCGGGGACGTAGTCCTTGAGCAGCACCGAGCCGCCGGTGGTGGGTAGGTCGCGGGTGTCGAAGTTGTCCTTGAGCACCACGGGGATGCCGTGCAGCGGCGAACGCCGGCCCTTCGCTTTGCGCTCGGCGTCGAGCAGTCGCGCCGTCTCGAGGGCGTTCGGGTTGAGTGCGAGCACGGCCCGAATGGCCGGCCCCTGCCGATCGTAGGCGGCGATGCGGGCAAGATACCGGTTCACCAGCTGCACCGAGCTGAGCGTGCCGGCATCGAAGGCCGCATTGATCTCCGGGATCGTGGCGGCATCGAGGTCGATGACGCGTTGCGCGATCGCGCGTTGCGCCTGCACGCGTTGCGCCTGCACCGGAGGTGCCGACGCGAGCAGCCACGCGGCCGCGAGCGGAAGGGCGCGCGTGAGCATGCGGACGTGGGCGGGAGGACGCGGCATGAGACGGTGTGGTGAAGGAGGTGGGAACCGCGTGGCGGGCCGATGTGGCGCCGCGTGCTCAGTAGCCGGCGGCAGGATCCACCGGATTGTGTAGTGGTTCCCCGCGCTGAAACCGGCGCAGGTTGTCGCGGAAGAGTGCCGCCACCTCATCCCAGTGCGAGGCGCGAAAGCCCGCGCTGTGAGGGGTGAGTACCACGTTCGGTGTGGTCCACAGCGGATGATCCGCCGCGAGCGGTTCGTGATCGAACACGTCGAGCACCGCGCCGCCCAGCTGTCCGCTGTGCAGCGCCGCCTGCATGGCGTGGCCATCCACGATGCCGGCGCGTGCCACATTCACGAGCACGGCACCGCGGTTGAGCCGCGCCAACTGCGGCGCCGCGATCAAATGCTGCGTGTGTGCGGTGCCCGGTGCCGACAGCACCACCACATCACAGCCGGTGAGCGCGTGGTCGAGGTGGTCGGCGCCGACCACGGCGTCTACGTACGGGGGACGCTCGCGGTCGGGATGGCGACGCACGCCCGTGACGTGCATGCCGAAGGCGTGTGCCCGCTTGGCAACTTCGCGCCCGATCGTGCCCAGCCCCACGATCGTCATGCGCCGGCCGTGCAGCATCCACGGCCAGTCCACCGACAGCTCGTGCTGAATCCACTGCTGCTCCTGCTGTGCGCGCAGCGTGCGGTCGAACCGTCGCGACAGCTGTAGCACGCCTCCCATCACATGCTCGGCGATTGGGATGGCCTGCACCCCGCGCGAGTTCGTGAGCTGCACCCCCGCCGCGGCCAGTTCGGTGAGCGGGAGCAGTCCCTGCACCGCCGACGCGGACGAATGCACCCAGCGCAGCCGTGGCGCGGTGGCGATCATCGCCGGGGCGAGCATGGCGGCGAAACAGATGTCGACATCGACGATCGCGCGGCCGGCCTCTTCGAGCGTGCGGGCGCGCACGAACTCCACCTCGGGGAAGGCCGCCGCGAGGGCGTCGGCCTGCGCGTCAGGAATGGACCACGCCTGCACTGGCCACTGGATGAAGATCAGCACTTTCATCCGGACCAACCTACACGGTGCGGCGGGCGCCGGTCGACGGGGGCGACTCCCGCCGACCGGGTTGGTGCTCCGTGACTACGGGATGATGCGTCCCGCTACCGGGGTGATGATGTGTGGTGACCCCTTGAGCAGTTCGTTAATGCGGCCGATGCGTTCCCGGGTGAGCGCGTCGAGGCGTCCCTGCGCATCGGTCGTTTCCACGCCCAGCTCGCCGGCGCGCAACTTCTCGCCGGCCGTGACCGGCCACTGCGGCCGTGCGATCATGCCACTCACGGTCTGGGCTTCTTCCCGCAGTCGCGGATACTGGCGGTACCCCAGCCCGGCCAGCGGCCGGGCGAGCACGGAGTCACGGAACTGCCGGAGGTCGCGCAATGCGCCACCGATTTCGGTGAGGGCCGCCGCGCCGTTGGTCACGCCGGGCGCCGCACGCAGGGCAACCTGCACGGCCGTGAGCTGCCGCGAGAGATCATCCACGCCGGCGATCACGCGGGCGATGCGCGCCTGCGTGGCCTCAACGCCCTTGGCTGCGTCGAACTGCTCGGCCACCTGCGTGGCGGTCATCTCGATGCGGGGATCGTTCTGCACCACGACCGGCTTGGCGTACCGCTGGCCGTTCACCACGAGCGTCACCGTGTAGGTGCCGGGGACGGCCCAGGCGGATGCGGGTCCGAAGAAGCTTTCTTCGCCGCCACCGCCCGCATCGCGGTTCTGCGCCGCCGCACGACGGCGTTCGCGCAGTCCGGCCAGCGAGGTGTCGGTGGGCGCTGCGGCTTCCACGGCGCCGCGATTGCCGCGACCGCCACCACCGGCACCGGGGGCCGCCTCTTCGCGCAGATCCCACACGATGCGCTGCACACCGGCCTCGTCGGGGACGCGGCGGAACCGGCGCACCACGCTACCGGTCGCGTCGGCCACTTCCACGTTCACTTCACCGGCCGGCTGCGTTTTGAGGTAGTACGAGATCATTGCGCCCGTGGGCGGGTTCTCGCCGGCGTACGTGCGCTGACCGAGATTGCCGTCACGATTCCACGAGGTCCACTTGATGGCCGGGCGCAGGTCGAAGAGCGCCGCGTCGGCGGTGAGCACCTGTCCGAGCTGCTGAAACGGGGCGAGGTCGTCGAGGATGTACAGCCCACGGCCGTGCGTGGCGACGATGAGGTCGTTGTCGCGCGGATGGATCTGGATGTCGCGCACGGGGGTGACCGGGAGGCGTCCGCGCAGCGAGTGCCAGTGGGCGCCGCGATCCCAGCTGGCCCACACGCCCGCCTCGGTGCCGAGGTAGAGCAGGTTGCGGTTTTTCGGATCCTCGCGGATCACGTGCGTCCACCAGGCGCGGTCGGGGAGATCGCCGCGGATGCTGGTCCACGTCTTCCCGAAGTCGGTGGTCATGTAGACGTACGGCGCGTAGTCGTCGTCCTGATGGTGATCGGCCGTCACGTACGCCGTACCGGCATCGACGTGCGAAGCTTCGATCGTGGCCAGCCATGCATTCGGTGCGAGCCCCGGCACAGCGGTGAAGGTCTTCGTCCACGTCTTGCCGCCGTCGCGCGTGATATGCACGAGGCCGTCGTCGGAGCTGGTCCAGATGACGTTCGAATCGAGCGGGGACGGTGCGACGCTGAGCAGCGTGCTGTGGAACTCGGCGGCGGTGTTGTCTACGACGATCTCACCGCCCGACGACTGCTGCTTGGCCGGATCGTTGGTGGTGAGATCGGGAGAGATCACGTCCCAGCTCTGGCCGTACGTGCGCGAGCGAAAGAGCACGTTGCCACCGAAGTACACCACGCCCGGATTCTGCGGCGAGAGCACGATCGGCGAATTCCAGTTGAAGCGGTACTTGTGGCCGATCATCGCGTCGCCCACCGACCCGACGCGGTTGGGGTACGGGTAGATCATTTTCTGCACGCCGCTGCGCGTGTCGGTGATGTTCAGCATGCCGCCCTGCGAATCACTGAAGATCAGCCACGGCTTGTCGAGCACCGGCACGGTGAAGAATCCGTCGCCGCCCGAGACGGTCACCCAATCGGCCGCGCGGATGCCCTGACCGGAGAGCGAGTTGCTGGGGCCGCACCAGTTGCCGTTGTCCTGCAGACCGCCGCACACGCGGTACGGCGTCTGCATGTCGTAGTTGATGTGGTAGAACTGCGTGAACGCGAAGGTGTTCACCACGTCCCAGTTCTTGCCGCCGTCGCGGCTCACTTGCCAGCCGCCGTCGCTGCCGCTCAGGATGTAGCGCGGATCGACGGGATCGATCCACATCGCCTGATGATCGCCGTGCACGTCGCGCGCAATCGTGCGGAACGTGGTGCCGCCGTCTTCGGAGAAATAGAGTCCGCCGGAGAGCGTGAACACGCGATTCGGATTTTTCGGATCGACGCGGATGTCGGCGTAGTAGAACGGGCGGAAGTTGATGTTGGGATCGCGGTTCACGGTGCGCCACGACTTGCCGGCATCGTCGCTGCGCCACAGCTCCCCTTCGGTTTTCGTTTCGCTGAGCACGTA
>CANHJV010000140.1 GCA_947461225.1 Gemmatimonadota bacterium
CTGCTCGCCAACCGCTTCGTCCGCCACTTCGCCGAGCAGCGTGTCCACGAGTGACGCGCCCTCGGCTGGCAGCTGCTGCAACAAATCGGAACGCACGCGCGGGCCGGCGCCGGAGAGGAGCGCGAGCAGGCCAGAGAATTCGGCGCGTGACACGCTGCGCTTGTGCTCGGTCTCGCTCGTCGCATCCGTCTCCGTCCGCTCGCCATCCGGGCGCGTAGTGCGCTCGATGGCCCGCTCGGCGGCCCGTTCCGGGCGCGGTGCAGCCGCGGTCACCGCCTTCATCACGTTCACAGCGAACCTCCGGTTGCCTTGCTGCCACCCTTCGTGATGGTAGCGGCGCGCGCCGCGGTCATCGACGTCAGGATGGCGGCCGCCTGGCGGTCGTTCATCATGCCAAGGATCGTACGGACATCGCCGTCGGTCATCTGGTCGAGCACCTTGGCGGCATCCTTCGCTGCCATCGCGGAGAAGATCTTCGCGAGGCGCTGCTCGGGGAGCGCCGTGTTCAATGCGGCGTCACGCGCGTCCTTCACCACACTGGCCCCAGACGTGGCGTTCGACTTCGCGTCCGTCGCCGTCTGCGTCTGCGACTTCAGGCTGGGCGCATCGACGGCCTTCGCCGCGACCGGCTTCGCCGACATCGCCTTCAGATCGCGGCGCGCGGCCTCGAGCGAACGAATGCTGTCGGCCGGCGTCATCGGGGGCGCCGCTTCATGCGAGCCCGGTGAGTCCATGCCATGCGCCGCGCTCTCGGCCGGGACGCTGTCGTGTGCCGCGGCATCGTCATGCGAGGCCTCGCCATGCGCCGCGTCGCCATGCGTCGAATCCGCATGCGTCGAGTCCGCCGGCGGATGTGCCTTGAGGCTGTCGGCCAGGTGCGTCGAGTCGGCCGTGTACTTGGCCGATGTCTTCATGTACGAGTACCCCGTGCCGCCGCCGAGGCCGGCCAGGAGTCCAATCACGATCGGGATGATCAGCTGCTTCATGAATGCGAACCATCAATGGGGGTGTTGCTGCTCGCGGCGTCATCCGCCGCATTCATCCCTCCTTTACGCGCAAACTGTGCCAGAGCGATCTCGTCCATGGCCACACGGTCCTTGTGGGCGCTCTCGGCGCGCCAAGTGTCGGCGTGGCGCGACTTTAGGCGATCGAGCACGCGTCGGTCGCGAGCCGCTTCTTCCAGCATGCCCTGCGCCTTCTGCACGTCGCCATCGGCAAGCTTTGCCGCATCGGCGGCCAAAAGCACCCGTTCGTCGAGCGATGCGAGCACGAATCCGAGCTGATGGAGATGCCCGATGCGCGGACCGTTGTTCGCGGTCGTCGACATCTGCTGCTTGCTGTGGTCGCGCAGGTTCGCCATCTCGTCCTTCGCACGATGCGCCGCTTCGGCATGCTCGCGCGCGCCGGCCAACGCGCGCGCCTTTGCCTGCTCGTGCTGCTCGCGCAGTTCGAGGATGCGCTGCAACCGGAACTTGAAGCTCACGGACGTCTCCGCACCGACGACTCGATGGCCTCGGCGATCTGGGCGAGCGCGCTGTACGTGTCGCCGTAGGGCGTGGCCTCATCGGGGCGCTGCTGCAGGAACTCGAGCACGCGCTGCCGATAGATGATGGCGGCGTCTACGTAGGGATCGCTCCCCTTCTGATAGGCGCCGACCATGATCAGGTCTTCTTTTTCGCGATAGGCCGCTTCGAGCCGCAGCATCGCACTGCCGGCGCGACGCTGGACGTCATTCGTGATCGCGTCTTTCACTCGACTCTTCGAGTCGAGTACGTCGATGGCCGGAAAGTGATTCTGCGCCGCCAAGCGACGCGTCAGCACAATGTGGCCATCGAGAATCGAGCGGGAGGCGTCGGCCACCGGCTCGTTGAAATCGTCACCGTCCACCAGCACGGTGTAGATGCCGGTGATGCCACCGGTGGTGGCGTTGCCGGCACGCTCGAGCAAGCGCGGAAGATTGGCGAACACCGAGGGCGGATAGCCCTTGGTGGTGGGCGGTTCACCGGTGGCGAGGCCGATCTCACGCCAGGCCATTGCCACACGCGTGACGGAGTCGACCATGAGCAGCACCTGCTTGCCCTGATCACGGAAGTATTCGGCGATCGCGGTCGCCACGAGGGCACCGCGGGCGCGCACGAGGGCGGCCTGATCGCCGGTGGCCACGATCACCACGGAGCGGGCGAGACCTTCCTCGCCCAGCGAGTTCTCGATGAACTCACGCACCTCGCGGCCGCGCTCACCGAGCAGCGCGATCACGTTCACATCGGCCTGCGCGTTGCGCGCGATCATGCCGAGCATGGTCGACTTACCGACGCCGGAACCGGCGAAGATACCCACGCGTTGGCCGCGGCCGATCGTGAGCAGTCCATCGATCGCACGCACACCCGTTTCCAACGGACGGTCGATCGTGTCGCGCGTGAGGGGGTTGGGCGGTTCAGCCGAGAGCGGCACCCGCTCCACGGTGTCGAGCTTGCCCTTGCCGTCGATCGGATGGCCGAGGCCGTTCAGCACGCGCCCCAGGAGTCCGGGGCCGACATCCACCCCGAAGGTGCGACCGAGCGGCTGAACACTGGCACCGGCATGCAGGCCGTCGAGTTCGCCGAGCGGCATGAGCAGCACGCTGCGCTCGTTGAATCCCACCACCTCAGCCAGCACCGAGCGATCGCGGGAATGGCTGGTGATGCGGCACAGTGAGCCAAGCCCGACATCGATGCCCGTGGCTTCCACCACGAGCCCGACGACACGCGTCACGCGGCCGTACGAACCGAAGCGCTCACTGTGCGCGAGCCGGTCCGCCATGGCGTCGAGCATGCTGGTGTATCCGTCGTCGAACGGCGTGGTGGCGCGTGGCGGCGTCATCACGCCTGCACGCCGCCAAGGCTGCGATAGGCGCGCTCGAGCGCCGTGTCCACGCGCCCGTCCATGATGCGCTCGCGTCCTTCCATCAGGCAGCCGCCGCGCAGGATAGAGACATCGCTGATCCAGCGGATCTCGCGACGACCGCTGTCGTCGATCGACGCGCGGCACGCGGTGAGATCCTCCGGATTGATGCGGATCGTGATCTCCTGATCGAGCGGATACTGCGTCATCGCCATCTGCACCACGTCACGCACGAACGACGGATCCGCGTTCACTTCGCGTTGCACGATGTGACGCGCCACCATCACCGCGAGGGCGGCAATATTCTCTTCGGCATTGCTGACCCAGCGCGACTCGTGCAGCTGCACGGTGGTGAGCGCCTCGGACAGCAACGCCATCGCCGAGGCGATTTCTTCGTCCACGCCGGCGCGGGCCGCCCGCTCGCCATCGGCACGGCCGCGACTGTATGCCGTCGCTTCCGCGCGCGAACGCTCGACAGCGAGACGAGCCTGGAAGTCCGCCTCCAGGTCGTCCGCCGACTGCGCGGGGTTCTGCGTTTCCGCAGGCGTGAATTCGTCGAAGCCGTCGGCCGCGGCGAACTCGTCGAGAGACCAGGCAGTTGCTCGCATTCGATAATCCTCAGACGATGACATCGTCGGTTCCGGCGCTCAGCACGATCTCGCCGGTCTCTTCGAGCGCACGAACCTTCGACACGATATCCGTCTGTGCCGCTTCCACATCGCGCATCTTGACCGGGCCGAGGAACTCGATCTCTTCCTTGAGGCCAGCGACGGCGCGCTGCGACATCGTCTGCATGATCTTCGCTTTGAGCTCGGGGCTCGCTGCCTTGAGGGCCAGAGCGAGCTGCTTGACATCCACTTCGCGCAGCAGGCGCTGCAGCGACTTGTCGTCGAGCGAGGAGAGATCTTCGAACACGAACATGAGGTTCTTGATTTGATCGCTGAGGTGCGCGTCCTTCTCGGCGACCAGGTCGAGCACTTCTTTTTCGAGCGACGAGCTGACGAGGTTGAGGACCGCGGCCACGGCGGCCGGACCACCCACGCTGGACATGCCCTGCGAGAAGGCGAGGTCGGCTTCGCTGCCGATCGCGCGTTCCACGAGCGAGATCATCTCCGGTGACACTTTTTCCATCTTCGCGATGCGGAACATCACGTCACCGCCGAGCGCGGGATCAAGCTCGCGCAGAATGGCGGCCACGTGGGTCGGATCGAGGTGCGCGAGAATGAGCGCGATGGTCTGCGGGTGTTCGCCGCGCAGCGTATTGCCGAGCTGCTGCGGGTCGGCGCGGCGCAAACGACCGAACCGGTCGCTGTCGGCGAGCTGTCCCTGGATGCGCTTGAGAATCTGCTGCGCCTTGGCCGGTCCGAACGCCGCCTCCAGCACGTCCTTCGCAAACTCAACGCCGCCGGCGCTCAGTGAATCGACCCCGAGCGTCAGCTCGAGCCATTCGGCGAGCACCAAGTCGACGACCGAGGGCGGCACGCGATCGAGCTGCGCCATCTCGAGGGCGACAATCTCCGCCTCTTCCGCGTGCAGGCCAGCCGTGACCTTGGCCGCATGCTCGGTGCCGATCGCCATGCACACGATCGCCACTTTCTGGCGGCCGGTGAGACGATCGGGTGAGTACTTGTCGGCGCTGTTTCCGCCGCCGCGGGGGAGTGCGATCATGGAAGTGCTCACGAACGAAGCCAGCCGCGCATCACACGGACGGCCGCGTCAGGACGCTGGTCCACGGTGGCCATGGCCTGTTCACGTTCCGGGGTGGTTGGCGGAGGGGGAAGACGCACGGGACGCTTGGGCTCGTCGAGTTCCTGGTCGTCATAGTCGTTCGCGCCCTGCATCGCTGCCTGCATCTGCGAGCTGGCGGGCAGCTCCGGATAGCCGGAGGTCGGCGGCAGCAGGTTCGGCGATCCACCCGCAACGGCCGGCGACTTCTTGGGCTTGAGCGCGCTCACACTCACCAGCGCGATGACGAGCAACACGATGAGGGCGGCGATGGCCACGACCGGCTTCGGGTTCGCCTGCAGCTTGGCCACCAGGTCCTGCGGCGGCACCACCGTGTCGCGCTGCACCATTGGAGTCGGCATATCGAATGGCGCGCTCACCACCGAGATCATGTCACCACGCGTCGAGTCGACGCCGAGCGCGTTGCGCACCAGTGTTTCGATGCGGGCAATTTCCTCTGGCGTACGCACCGTGATGATCGGCGCTTGGGCCGTCTTGATCGTGGTGTCGAGCACCGGCATCGTGACCTTGTCGGCCACGAGCACCGCCACTGTGAGTTTCTTCAGATTGCCGATCGCGCCGCTGAAGCTCTCCACGCTCTTGGTGTTCTCGTACGACGTGGCGGTCGTGCTGTAGCCGGCGCCCTGTGTGGGATTGCTCGGCGTCACTTCGGCCTTCTGCTCCGTGGCGAGCGCCTGACGCTCGGGGTCGACGGCCTGCACGGTGCGCTCGACCTTGTCGAAGTTGATCGACGCGGCCACCTGCACGCGGGCGTTGCCGGCGCCGACGAGGCTGTTGAGGAGCTTGTCGGCTTTCTGTTCCATGTACGTCTCGACTTCGCGCTGCACCGACAGCTGACGGCTGGAAAGACCGGCCACCGAGCCTTCGTCTTCGAGCGTGAGCGCTTGCCCGCGCTCGTCGACGATCGTGACGTGCTCGGGTTCGAGGCCACCCACGCTGTTTGCGACCATGCTGGCAATGCCGTGCACCGTCTCGGCGCGCGGCGTCTCGCCACCGGCCATCTTGAGCGTCACCGATGCTTTCGATGGACGCTCGTTCGCCTTGAACATCTGCGCGTCCTCGAGTGCGAGGTGCACCTGCACCATCTCGACGTTCTTCAGCTTGCCGATCGTACGCTCCAGTTCTCCCTCGAGCGCGCGACGATAGTTCACCTTTTGCGTGAAGTCCGTCATGCCCCACGACGGCTTGTCGAACAGCTCGAGGCCGGGACGGCCGCCGCTCGGCATCGCTTCTGCCGCGAGATTCACGCGGGCCCGCGCCAGATCGGCACTGGCCACCAGGATCGTCGAGCCCGTGCGATCGAGCTCGTACACGATGCCCGTCTCGGTGAGTTTGTCGGTCATCGCTTTGACGTTCTCGACCGGGATGTCCGCGTACAGCGGCACCATCGTCGGCTGGGTCGCCCAGCGTGACACGCCGAACACGAGCGCCGTGGCCACGACGCCGACCGCGATGATCGCGATCTGCCGTCCGTTGCCCATGCGACCGAAGAGAGATTCCATCAGGGAGTTCATAGCGATCGCTTACTCAGGACTGCATGGCGATGACGGACCGATAGGCCTCGACCATCTTGTTGCGCAGCTCGATCATCATGTCGAGCGCGAGACCTGCCTCTTCACCGGCGGCCATCACTTGGTGTAACTCGACGTTCTCGCCGGCGACGAAGCGCTGCGTGAGGTCGCCCGCGCGATCGCGCACGTCGGACACTTCGTTGATGGCGCGCGTGAGCGTGTTGCCGAACGAGTTCTCGCCTTGACCGACGACCGGAACCTGCTTGGTGAGGCCGGTGTCGCGCGCGCCGAACTCGGGCATCGCCCGGGTCAGAAGATCGATTCGATTCTGCATGATGATCAGCCGGTGGGAGTCGAGAATCAGGCGCGGACGTCGAGGCGAATCCCGCGCGCCGTCGGCGGCGCAGGGTTCGTGACGGCCTTGATACGGCCATACGTGAGCGGGCCGAGTGCAGCGGTCTTCGCGAAGAAGTTGCGCTCGTCGTTCGTGAGCACGCTCCACAACGACGGGTCGGTTCCGGCGGGTGCTTCGGCCGGCACCGCGCTCTGTGCCGCGGACTGTCCGGCAATCGGCGTCTGCGGCTTGAGTGCGGCATGCTGCGATGCATTCTGTAATCCACGAGCGTTCGTCGTCGCCTGCTGCGCGCGCTCGGCGCCGTTCTGCGCGCCAGGTTGCGTGCGTGCCGTCTCGGTGCGGGTCGCGCCGAGGTTGGGAAGCAGCGGGGTGTTGTTGATGCCGTTGACGCTCATGTGAATCTCTGGTGTTCGGTTAACGCGAGTGCAGCGAGTCGTGTGGTGCGGCGAAGCGTGCTGCGGGTTGGGGACCGTGTGGTTCGGAGAGGAGGAGGAGGAAGAGTCACGCCGATCCCCAAACCCGCAGCATTAGTTCAGGACTGCGTTGATCTAGATGTCGAGTGATGCGCGGAGCATCGACTTGGCGGTCTGAAAGACGGCGGCGTTCGCTTCGAAGATGCGTTTGGCATCCATCAGCTTGACCATTTCCTGCGTGGTATCGATGTCGGGGTAGCGCACGTAGCCGGCGTCGTTGGCATCGGGGTGACCGGGCTCGTACACGAGCCGGCCTTCGCCCTGATCTTCCGCCACGCCGGCCACGCGGACGCCGAACTCACCGCCGAGCGTGCCGTTCACGCCGCCGGTGGTCGGTAACACGGGAACCTCGATGGCTTTGCGGGCATCGCCGGTCGCGATGTCGAAGGCGTTGCTCCCCAACACGCTGCTGCTGGCGGCGGCCGTACCCATGGTCGTCGCGAAATTTTCGGAGTTGTAGAGCGCGTTCTGGGACGTGGCCGCTTCCATCACGACGTCTTTCCGCTTGTACGGCTGACCGTCGGGGCCGCGGGTCACATCGGCGTTCGCCATGTTCTGGGCGATCGTTTCCATGCGCTGGCGCTGTGCACTGAGTCCGCTGGCGGCGATACCAAGCGAGCGGAACATCGGGCGGATCGTCTGCTGGCCTGGGATCGGGAGCAGGGCGGGGCGGCGGCTCGGATCAATCGACATCAGCCGTTACCTCCCTTGATGGCGGTGCGGAGGCTGGCGTAGGTCTTTTCGAGCAGGCGGGTGGTGGCCAGGAAGCGGATCTGTTCATCCGCCAGCGCCGTCATCTCGTCTTCAACGTTGACGGGATTCAGGTTGGCCTGCGCCTTGCCGGCCTTCGCTTCCAGTGCGAATCCGTCACCGTTGCCTACGGTTGCCTTGGAGACGCGATCCGCGATGCCACGGGACCGCTCCACACTCTTGTCGAGTGCGCCTTTGAGCGTCGTGGCCGATGTGGTGCGATCGATGAGTCCGAAGAGCATCTGCGTATTCCCGGTGTGAAAGGGCGAGCGTATCCACACCGGTAAAAAGCAATGGCCGGGCCACAACGGACCGGCCATCGGAAACTCATCGCGTATTGCGTGCTAAGTCATTGTTAGTGTGAGGCTTGAGTGAGGCGTTCAAGTCTCGGGTGGTGCGTGTGTCCAGGCAAGCGGGGTGCGGTCAATCACGCCATTGGGGCAATTCTTGCCGGGTGGCGTGATGACCAAAATTGCCGACCGTGCCAGCGCGCCGATGTTACGACCGACTACTCGTCGTCGCTGTCGGCGTCCTTGCCGGGACCGTTGAGCTTATTGCGGAGGGTGCGCACGCTGA
>CANHJV010000141.1 GCA_947461225.1 Gemmatimonadota bacterium
AGCATCGTGGCGGATTCCACGAGCAGTACGGCGAACGCGTACGGCCCCCGGTCGGGCAGCTTGATCGCATTTCGTGGCGACTCCACGCTGTTCGTCGATGCGGCGTCGCTGTCGATGCTGGTGATCGACCCGGCGGGGAAGATCGGCCGCGTCATGTCGGTACCGCGCTCACAGGATGCGATGATGCTGGCCGCTGGTGGACTCGGCACTGGCGCGTACTACAGCAATGGCTATCTGGTGTACCGCGGCATGCCGGGAATGCAGATGCGCATGGGGGCGACGGGTGTCCCCACGATGCCGTCGATCGCCGATACGATGGCGATCGTGCGCGTGAATCTGCAGTCGCGCGCGGTGGACACGGTGGGATTCATCAAGATCCCGAAGACGAACACCAACATGACGCGCAGTGACGACGGCAAGATCAGCATTTCGATCGAAGTGAATCCGCTGCCGGTGGTCGATGACTGGGTCGTCACCTCAGCCGGCGATGTGGCGCTGATTCGCGGCAAGGACTACCACATCGACTGGATGTCGCCCGACGGCACGCATCGGGCGTCGCCCAAGATGGCGTTCGACTGGAAGCGTCTCTCCGACGAGCAGAAGGTGGCACTCATCGATTCCGTGAAGGCCATTCGCGATCGGGCGGCGGCAGCGAATCCCGGTCAGGGCAACGCGATGGCGGCGGCCTTCGGGGCGGCCCTCGGCACCGGTGGCGCGGCGGGCGGAGCGGCGCCGACGATGGTGATGCGCTTCGAAGCCCGTGGTGGTCCTGGTGGCCCGCCGAGCGGTGGTGCCGCCCCGCAGATCATGGCGCCGCAGATCAACTACGTGTCGCCCACTGAGCTCCCCGATTATCAGCCAGCGTTCTTCGCCACGAGTGCGAAGGCCGACGACGACGGCAACATCTGGGTGCGCACAATTCCCACGAAGCCGACGCCCGGCGGCGCGGTGTACGACGTGATTAGCGCCAAGGGCGAGGTGGTGGATCGGGTGCAGATCCCCGAGAACCGCACGATCGTCGGATTCGGCCCGGGCGGCGTGGTCATTCTCGCAGCGCAAGACCGCATGGCAACGAAGCTGGAGCGGGCGCGCGTCAAGTAGCTCTCCGCGAGGCCGGCAACAGCAACAGCAACAGCAACAGCCAGAACACGGATCACACCGATTGAACGAAAACAACACAGATAAGCAAAAAGCGCTGTTTGCTTATCTGTGTTGTTTCTGTGATTTCGGTGTGATCCGTGTTCTGGCTGTTTTGCTTTTACCGATCCTCGAGCAGCACATCGCGCTCGGCGCTGCGGCACAGCCGTTCGTCGCTGCGACAGAAACTGGTGCGCAGCGTGCCGCGGATGGGCAGGGCTGACCGCGCCACCGTGACCGACGCGCGCTCCACGAAATAGGCGCTGTCTTCGGTAACCGTCGGGGCACGCAACAGGAATCGGCGGCCGTCGGTGCCTTCAATCACGGGGGGCAGCAGCGCATTTACGCGGGCGCCTGGCTCCACCGAGATCGTGAGCTGCACCGAGTCGGCGCCGAAGGCGAGATCGAGATCCGGTGGCACGACATCCCGCAGCTCTTTCGACAGCTGAGGTAACTGCGGGAGCATTGAAGCGATCGGCGTGCCAACCGGTGGCTCCGGTACCGGGGAGCGATCACCGGCACAGGCGGCCAGACCGAGAGCGGTCACGGCGAGCAGACTGTGCCGGTGGGTGGAGCGAAGAATCGACATGCCTTCAAGCTAGTGCGTTCAGTTTCCGGCGGGGCGACGCGGCGGCGCGGGCAACGTGCCCTTGTTCGCGGTGGCCTTCTCGATGGCCTCGATCGTGACCTTCGTGCGGAACTCCACCACTTGCTTCGCCCACTCGGTCGCCTTCTTACGATCGGCGAGCGAGACGCCGTTGATCGTCAGCTTCTTCGCCTTCGCGCGTTCGTCGTAGCGAATCGACTTCGGATCGTCGATGAACATGTTGAGCGAAATTTCGGGATCGTCGTGCAGGCCTTCCGCGACGGTCTGATGGACGCCGAACTGCTCCATGTGCTTCGCTACGCTGGCGTAGTCGTAGTACTCCTGGATGTGCGCCACGATCGGCGAGCCCTGCCAGATCTTCGTGACCGAGTCAGCCACCCACCGCTGTCCCGCCTGATTGCCGCCGCTGTCGCCGATCAGGATGATGCGGGTGAAGCCGTGGGCTTTGAGGCTGTGCACGAGATCCGTGAGGAGCATGCGGAACGTCTCCTCGCGCATGCTGATCGTGCCGGGCGACGCCATGTGTCCGCTGGCCGGGCTGATGTTGCCTTCGGGCACGAACTTCACGATCGGGGCGCACAGCGCATTGCCCATCTTCCGCGCAATCGCCTCGCAGTTCGTGTGCAGCACGTAGTTGTGCTTGCCGGTCACGAGCCACGGGCCGTTCGGCTCCATACCGCCGGTGGCAATGATCGCCGTGGTCTTGCCGGCTTTCAGGGCATCGCGCACGTCCATCCAGGTCATCTCTTCGATCCACACCGTATTCGGGGCGGGGAGGGGATTCACCGCGTCGACGCAGTTATACGCATTCGCGGTACACGTGCCGCCGCCCCGGTTGCGCGGATCGCGCTGGGCATCGCTCTGCGCGCCACCCTGCGCGCTGGCGGTGCCGCTGAGGGCAAGAGACGCCACGGCGCTGGCGAGCGCGGCGCCCAGGAGCGAGACGCGGAGCGAGACGCGGTGTGGGACGCGCGGGAAAATGCCTCGGGTCATGGCGGGGCCTCGGAATGCGTGAACGGTGGGAGGACTCAGGGGTCATACACGGGAGATGCGGGACGATGCCGCCGAACGCGCGACTTCGCCAGAGCGGAGAACGTGTCCAATGCGTATAGTGTCGCAGGGCGCGTGAACGACGCGTCCCCGATCGACTCTCACCTCCCGGACACCATGGCCCTCCCTGTCCGCCCGCGCGCCATTTTGGCGCTAACCAGCACGGCTGCCCTCATGGCCGCCGCGCCCCTCGCTGCACAGAGCGCGTCGTCGGCGGCGTCCGCTCCCGCGCTCACGCTCGCCGAAGTACGGACGCTCGTGGAAGCGCACCTGATCGTGTCCGCCATTCACGACTCGAGCGACAACAAGGCGGCGCAGCAGAAGAACAAGACGAAAGAAGCCCAGCTCGAGCTGCAGCAAAAGAAGCGCGAGATGATCACCGATGCGCTCGCCAAGAAGGGAATGGCCGACTCGGTCTTCTCCAGGCGTCGCTTTCTGGTGAGCAGCAATGCGACACTGCGAGCACAGTTTGACAGCATTCTGTCGGTTGTGACCGGCGCGCCGCTACCTGGCGTGATGGCAGCGGCCCCGCTGGCGCCGGGTGCCGTGGCCGCCTCGTCGCTGCCGCCAGGGCTGGTGGGCACGCATCTCGGGCACGTGGTGTCGAGCTTCATGGACACGCCCGACAAGTCGGGCTTCCTGCCGATGGCGCTCACCGAGGCCAAGATCGCCGCGCAACATGCCGCCTTCGCGGCACGGACGCCGGACAATCTGCAATCCATGCAGACGCACGCCGGGCACGTGATTCATGCGATCGACCCCACGCAAGCGCCCAGCGGGCCAGGCAAGGGCTTCGGGATGAAGCGCGCCGCCGGTGGCATTGCCCAGCATGTGGAGCTGGCCGCCAAGGAACCGGCAGCGTCGGCGAACGTGAAGACGCACGCGACGCACATCGCCACGGCCGCCCGAAGCGCGATGGCGCGCGGCGATCAGGCAATCGCGCTCGCCAAGCAAATTCAGTCGGCCACCACGGCGAGCGCGGCGGCGTCGCTCGTATCGCAACTGGTCTCGATCTGCGAGCAGCTTGTCGCGGGCTCCGACAACAACGCCGACGGCCGCATCGGCTGGGGCGACGGCGAAGGGGCATTGCAGCAGGCGCAGGATCACATGGGGTTGCTGCTGGCCGGCGAGAAGAAGCCCTAACGGAGCCCTGAGCAGATCTGAAGACGCCCGAACGACAACGCGGCGC
This sequence comes from Gemmatimonadota bacterium, assembly GCA_947461225.1. Lineage (GTDB taxonomy): Bacteria > Gemmatimonadota > Gemmatimonadetes > Gemmatimonadales > Gemmatimonadaceae > Gemmatimonas. Next base: position 3,984 of record CANHJV010000141.1, read on the forward strand.
CGTCACGAATGACGGCGCCGCGTTGTCGTATCGGAGAGACTGCCGAGGATCAGCAGGCCACGCAGCGATGGCTGTTCTTGGCGCCCAGCTTCTCGAGCAGTTCGATCGTCTCGGGGAACGGACGAAGACGCTGCACGGGACCGTTCGCCATATCCACCGTGGTCATGCCATTCCGGGCCACGGCCTTCGGATCGGCACCCTTGCTCACGAGATACTTGATCATCTCGTTGTCACCGCGCGCGGCGGCATGATGCAACGGCGTGTAGCCGTTCAGGTCGCGCTGGTTCACGTCGGCATGCAGCACTTCCACCACGTACTTCATGGCCGGCATCCACCCGTCGGCGGCATGACGATGGGAGTTGCCGGCGAAGCCGTTGCCGTAGCCGACGCCAGCCACCGCGTGAATGGGATAGACACCGATACCGGGCGGTACCGCTTTCGACGCCGAGTCGATGTCGGCGGGCATGACAAACGCCCCCGGCAGTTCACCCGGACCACCAGCGCCACCGGCGCCGCCCGCAATCCGCGCGCGATTCGCGCGGTTGGCCGCCACGGGACGCATCGACGGCAGCGTATCGATGGCGCCGCGGTCCTTGAGCATCTTCATCGCGTCAACGTCAACCGCGTACGCCGCGCGCCAGAACGGCGTGGTGCCATCGAGTGCCTCGAGGCCGCAGTTGGCGTTGCCGCAGTTGTTGAAGGCGAAGAACCAGAGGTTCTTCTTGAGACGGACGTTGGGATCCGCCCCGGCGGTCAGCATCGCGTCCATCAGCTCGAGATGCGTGACCTTCTGCGTCTGCACGGCCTGCGGCTGCGGGTAGCGCGAGCGCGGCGCCCACATCGTATTCAGCGCGGCGTACAGCGGCGTGAGACCGGCACTGCTGCCGATTTTCACACTCGCGCCGCGCTTCACGAGCGCCATCGCCAGATCGAAGTGACCGTTGATCGCCGCCATGAGCAGCGCGGTGGTGCTGTCGCTGGTGGTGACTTCATCGATCTTCGCGCCGCCATCGAGAATGGCCATCGCCGCATCGATGTTGCCCTGGCGCGCCGCGTGATGCAGCGCCGTGAGGCCACCCATGCCGCCAACGGTGGCTTCGTACCCGGACACCTGACCTTCAAACAACTCGGCCGACTCCGTGGTCTTGGCCACCGGTCCACCGGAAAAGAGCGCCCGGCCAGCTTCGATCGCCTGTTGGATCTGCGCCGCCGTCAGGTCATTCGTGGGCGGAGCAGCCACCCCGATCTTGTAGCCGCGGAGCGCCGGATCCGCCTTGGGAGCCGGGGCGGCGGCGACCGCCGTCGTTGCCGCCGGAGCGGCGGGCGCCACCGGAGCCGCCACGGGAGCGGCAGCAGGGGCAGCCGCCGGAGCCGCCGCCGGAGCCGCCGCCGGAGCCGCCGCCGGAGCCGCCGCAGCAGGCGCGGGCATTCCCGATGCCGCGGCCGCGCGATTTCGCGCCGCCGCCGCGTCGGCCATCAACTTGTCGGCCGCCTTGGCCGAGGCATCGATGATCGAGTCGCGGGTCTTCTGCGGCAGATACGAGAAGAGCACCTCGTTCCGCTTCTTCGCCGCCGCCTGCTGACGCGCCAGCTCTTCGGTGAGATCGACCATCTTGGTGCGGATCGATGCATCGGCGCCGCCGGCCAGCAAGGCGCGCGCGGCATCACCACGGTTCTCGGCCGCCGCGAACATCAGCGGCGTCTGTCCCCACGCCGACTCGCGCGCGTTGGGATCGGCCTTCTTGGCCAGCAACGCTTTCACCGACGCGGCATCACCGGCCGAGGCGGCCAGGTGCATCGCCGTCGCCCCTGTGGAGGTGAGCGTCTTCGCATCGGCGCCCGCTGCCAGCAACGCCTGCACCACCGCGCCATGCCCGGCGCGAGCCGCGACATGCAACGGCGTGTAGCCGCCGTTCTTCGTGGTGCCGGTGAGCTTCGCGCCCGAACGCAGGAGCAGCGCCGTCATCGCCACGTCGCCGCGATCGGCCGCCCAGTGCAACGCCGTCATGCCGTCGCCCTGCGCCACGTTCACGTCGTTCTGCTGGGCGAGCAGCGCGCGCACCTTCGCGAGGTCACCCTGCATGGCAGCTTCGGCCACGGCGGGGGCTACGCGCGCGGCCGGCGTCGTTTCGATCTTTGCGGTGGCCACCCGCACCACGGGCTTCGCATCCTGTGCCGCGACCGGAGCCAGCGCGCCCGACAACAGCACGAGCGCACCGGCCATTCCGATCCGGACTCCGTTTCGATCGATCATGGCTCGTCTCAGGCGTAGAGCGCGAACGGCGACAGGCTGTCACCGAAGCTGGGCACATCGATGTTGTACTTGTGCAGCAGCGACAGCATCACGTCGGCCATCGGCGTGCCGTCGGGCGCGCGCAGGTGTGTGCCACCCGGCACCAGATTCGCATCGCCGCCCATGAGCAGCAGCGGGCAGCGACGATGGTTGTGAATGTTGCCGTCGGCCATCGGCGAGCCATACATGATCGTCGTGTTGTCGAGCATCGTGCCGTCGCCTTCCTTCGTTTCCTCGAGCTTCTGCAGGAAGTACGGCAGCATCGACATGTGGTAGCGGTTGATCTGATTGAACTCGAGAATCGCCGACTCGCGTCCACCGTGGTGCGACGCGGGGTGGAAGCCCTTGTTCGTGCCCGACTCCGGGAAGGTGCGGCTGGAGGCGTCGCGACCGGTCTTGAACGAGAACACGCGCGTCATGTCCGACTGGAACGCCAGCACCTGGATGTCGAACATCAGCTTCATGTGCTCTTCGAACGAATCGGGCACACCGGCCGGCGCTTCCGGCAGCAGGCGCTCGTCGCCGCTGGCATTCTTCGCTTCGACCTTCTGGATGCGACGCTCGAGCTCACGCACGTTCTCGAGGTACTGGTCCACGCGACGACGGTCAGTGGCGCCGAGTTCGCGCTTGAGCGACGACATCTCACCGACCACCCAGTCGAGAATGCTGCCGTTGTCCTTGCGACGGGCCGAGCGGTCGGCGTTGTTCGAGCCGGCGCCGAACAGCAGATCGAACGCCGCGCGGGGATTCCGGATCATCGGCAGCGGTTCAGTGGGCGAGGCCCAGCTGATCGTGTCGGTGTAGGCGCAGGCGTAGTTGTAGTAGCAACCGCCGGCCTGATCGAGGTTCTCGATGCATAGCTGCATCGAGGGGATCGGCGTGTCCTGTCCGATCTTGCGCGCCACGATCTGATCGAACGACGTACCGACGTACAGATCCGAGCCCTGCGTCTGCTTGGGGTGCGACTGCGTGAGAAACACCGCGCTGGAGCGGAAGTGATCGCCGCCGATTTCCGGCGCGTCGAACGCTTCGGCCATGCGCACGTCGGTGTTGCTGATGATCGACATCTTGTGCTTCCACGCTTCCATCGGCGCCAGCGCGCCTTCCGGATTAAGCGTGAAGTCGCGACCGACACCCTGCGGCGCCCATAGATACTTCGAGGCGCCCCAAGTGTTCGAGCCGGCCGCGCCGTGCACCGACTCGATGGTCACGAGGCGCTTGTGACCGGTGAGCGGCGCACCGGCGCCGCCGACCTTGGCCAGGAAACGTCCGGCCGGTTCCATCGCATCGAGATACGGGAGTGCAATGACGGCACTCATGTTTCGAAGGAACGTGCGGCGCGGGAGGGCTTTCTGCGTCATGAACGACATGGGTCTATCTCCGTAAAAGTCGGATCAGTTATGGGACGCATCAGCCGACACCGGCTCGGCGCGCTTGCTATGGAAGGCCTTGCTGTTCACTACACCCATCACGAACGAGGAGAACTTGTACTTGTTGCGCTCGGCGTCGCGCGTAATGGTGCGCACCGTCGTCTGGTCGTAGTCCTCGACGCGACGGCCCAACGCGTACGCCATCAGATTCTCGGTGAAGTTCCGCATCAGCGGCGTCGGCCGCTTCAGCAGCGCCTTGCTGAGATCAATCGGCGTGACCAGCGCGGTGCCATCATACAACTGACCGCGCGTATCAAGCAGCGCACCGTTTTCACGATAGCGCAGCTTGCCGGTCACGTCGAAGTTGTCGAGGGCGAGGCCGATCGGATCCATGAAGTTGTGGCACGAGCGGCAGGTCGGATTGGCGCGGTGCATTTCCATGCGTTCGCGCGTCGTGAGCTGCTTGCCTTCCTTCGATCCCTGTGTCTGTTCGAGGTCGGGCACGTTAGGTGGCGGCGGCGGCGGCGGCGTGCCGAGCAGCACCTCC
>CANHJV010000142.1 GCA_947461225.1 Gemmatimonadota bacterium
CGGCGCGCAGAATCCGGCCACGTACCCGATGGCCACGATGGTGCAGTATGACTTCCCGAAGGTCGGCAAGCGAGACGCGCTCAAGCTGTACTGGTATGACGGTGGTCTGATGCCGCCGCGTCCGGAGATGCTCCCCGACGAGGTGCCGATGAATAATCCCGGCAGCGACGGCGGTGGCGGTGTCTTCGTGGGCGAGAAGGGCATCATGTTCTACGAAACGTATGGCAACAATCCACGCATCTTCCCGGAAGCGATCGCCAAGAAGGCCGAGCAGGTGCCGGTCACCGTTCCGCGCATTACGGTGTCGCACGAGCAGAACTGGATTCAGGCGGCGAAGGGCGAAGCGCAGTCCAGCTCTCCGTTCTCGCAGGCGTCACCGCTGACCGAAACGATGTTGCTGGGCATGGCGGCGTTGCGCGCCGGGCAAGGGCGCAAGGTGAACTACGACAGCGACGGGATGAAGTTCACCAATGCCCCCGATGCGAATCAGTACCTCACCCGCGTGTACCGAAAGGGATGGGAGCTGTAGTGCGTATCTGGCATCGTGAAGGTGTGCTGGTTGGTGCGGCAGTGGCGCTGTCGCTTGGCGTTCCCGCCGCCCCGGTGAATACGCTGCGGGCACAGGGGGCATCACCGTATGTGGTGACCACCGCCGCGCCGGCGGGATTTGACCGTGCCCTGGCACAGCGTGCCTCGCTGGAGCATCTCACCAAGCTCATTGCGTTGAACACGCAGAACCCGCCGGGCAACGAGATGCTCACGGCGCGGTACTTCGATGCGATCTTCGCGCAGATTCCCGGGGTCGAGCGGCATGTGCTCGATGCCGGCAACGGACGGGCCAACTTCATCGCCCGATTGCGCGCGGTGAATCCGACCAAGCGACCGGTGCTCATCATGGGGCACATGGACGTGGTCGGGGCCGATACCACCAAGTGGAACACGCCGGCCTTCACGGCGACGATTCGCGAGGAAGGTGGCGTGTCGTATCTGTACGGCCGCGGCGCGATCGACGACAAGGGGATGCTCGCCACGGCCACCGCAGCGATGCAGCAGCTGGCCACGCAGCGCGCCTCGCTCGATCGGGACATCATCTTCCTGGCCACGGCGGCCGAGGAGGGAGGCGACGAAATCGGGATTGATCGCGTGATCGAGAAGCATTTCGATCTCATCAAGGATGCCGAGTTCGCGCTGAATGAAGGCGGACGCGTCCGGGTGGCTGACGGCCGGGTGATGTCGGTGAACATTCAGACCACCGAGAAGATTTCCTACAACGTGATCGCTACGGCGAAGGGGCCGAGTGGACACGCGTCGGTGCCACTGCCGCAAAACGTGCTGGCCGCACTCGCCCGCGCCGTGTCACGCGTGCACGAGTGGAAGTCGCCGGTGAAGCTCAACGAAACCACGCGTCTCTACTTTGCCCGATTGGCGCAGATCGAGAAGGATCCCGTCATGAAGGTGGCCATGCAGCGTGTGTCGTCGCCGGCGGCGTCGAAGCTGCAGATCGATGCCGCAGCGGCGATTCTGTCGCGTGAGCCGCTGCACAATGCGGTCTTGCGCACCGGTCAGTCGCTCACGCTCATGAACGGTGGCATTCGTTCGAACGTGATTCCGAGCGAAGGTACGGCCACGTTCAACGTGCGCGTGCTGCCCAACGACGACGTGCGCGCGGTGGTGTCGGCCTTTAATACGGTGGCGAAGGAGTCGCAGGTCACGTTCGCGCTTACCGGCGAACCGCGGGAATCGCCACCGGTGTCGCCGGTGTCCGCCGCCCTGTATCAGGCGATGGAGTCGTCGGCGACCGCGATGGTGCCGACCACGACCGTCATTCCGTTCATGAGCACGGGTGCGACCGACGGGGCGGCGCTGCGTGCGAAGGGGATTCCCACGTACGGCATTCTCCCGATGCCATTGCCCATGGAAGACGAGCTGCGCATGCACGGCGACAACGAGCGGGTGCCAGTGCCGGCGTTGGGATGGGCGGCGGAGTTCCTGTATCGTACGCTGCAGCGCGTGACTGCGAAGTGAACGCGACGTGACCGCGACGTGACCGCGACATGACGTCACGGTGAGCCGTGGGTGGGAACGCAGCTTATGACCGCGGCGCGGTAGCGGCCGGCTTGCGCGGAAACAGCGTGGGGCGATTCGCGGCATGATACACGAATGACGCGATCACGGCCGCGTTGAGCTTCATGTCGGCATCCTGTACCCGCTCGTAGGTATCCATGTTCGAGTGGTGCGTGCGAGTGCCGTATTCCACCTCGTCCTGAATGAACTGGAAGCCGGGAATGCCGATGCCGTCGAAAGCCAGGTGATCGGTGCCGCCGGTGTTCGATAACGTGGCGGCCTTCACGCCTTTGTCGTCGAAGGGCTTCATCCACGACTTGAAGATCGGGCCCGCCTCGGTGTTGCCCTGCTGAAAGACGCCGCGAATCGCACCGGTGCCGTTGTCGAGATTGAAATACACCGACACCTTCTTGCCCGCCTCGGTCAACGAATCGCGCGCGCCGAATTGCTGCCGCACATAGGCGCGTGAACCCAGCAGTCCCTGTTCTTCGCCGGTCCAGAGCGCCACGCGAATCGTGCGCTTGGGCTTGAGGCCCGATGCCTTGAGTACGCGCATGGCTTCCAGCATTGCGGCCGAACCGGCGGCGTTGTCGGTGGCACCGGTGCCGGCATGCCACGAATCGAAGTGCGCACCCAGCATCACCACTTCGTCCTTGAGCTTCGGATCGGTGCCCGGAATCTCGGCGAGGATATTGAACGAGGTGAGATCGTCGTCGTAGAAGCGATTGCGCACGTCGAGCTCCATCTCGACCGGCACGCCCTTCTCGACCGTGCGCAGCATGCGCCCGTAGTGCTCGATGGCGACGACGATCAGCGGTGTGCCGTACGGCGTTTTGGGGTCGCGTGACTGCCCGTTGTTCGTGAACACGGTGCCGCCGTCGCCACGGCCCGGTTCGATCACCGCCGCCACCTTCTCGTCGGCAATGAACGCCATGCGCCGCACCGCGGTGGCCTGCGTGGCGCGCATCGCCTCCTGCTGCCGCATCGCGGCGCTGTCGGCGGCGGTACGCGGTGCGGATGCGCGCGGGCCCATCGCGGCGGGGGCCGGCATCGGTGCCGCCTCTAGCTTGGCGAGATCGGCATCGGTACGACGCGCGGCCAACGGTTCGAAGCGGGGGGCGACCTCTCGCATCGGGGCAAGCATCACCAGCTTGCCGGCCAGCTTACCGCGGTACTTCTCGAAGTCGGCGTCGCCGTCAATGCGCACATACACGATCTCACTCTTCACGAGTCCGTTCGTGCCCGGCGTCCACGCCTGCGGGTACCCGATCACCGCGAACGGCACCGGCGAGGTGACTTGCGCATAGAACTTCTCGTTCACCCAGCCGCGACCGAAGGTGCCCCATGGCTCGATGCGTGGGTTGCTGAGCCCCCACGACTGCATCTGCTGCACGGTGTATTCCGCGGCGCGCCGGGTGATCGGCGAGCCCGTGAGGCGGGGACCATGCACGTCCGTCAGCCACGACATCATTGTCATGACCTGCGAGTGCTCGAACGCTTCGGCGCGGATCTTGGTCACCGCGGCCATATCGACCGGCTCAGCGCTCTGGGCGAACGCGACGCGACCGGCGAGTAGCAGTGGGAGCACCGAACGCAGCGCGACGCGGTGACGCCCGCCCGCGAAATGGTGAGGACGCATGAGAACACTCAGCAGAGGGTGGCAGGGACGCCCGCAATATCACTGCGTAAACGGGCGACCCGACCAATCTGCTGTGCAACACGCAGTTCTGCTGGCCGTCTCCGTCGGCCATTGCCTTAGCTCACGGGGCCTTCTTCAGCGAATCCAGCATCATCATCTTCGCGTTGCTGATGGCCTGGTCGTCGATCACGATCGCTTCCACCCGCTGGCCGGCCGTCCCCGTGAGCACGATGCTGTAGGAGTGCCCGGCTTGGAAGTCCATTTCCCGCTTCAAAAGCCGCTGGCCGTTGCCGTCAACGCTTACGGTCACGGTGGTCTTCACGGGATCGATGTTCTTGTATCCGGCTTCCGACGTGAGATTCACGTTATCGAAGAACGGTTCCGTCATGCCGGCCATCACGACGTCAATCTCGCCAACGCCGTTCACGCCATGGATCACGCGCAGCCGCGCCTTGCTACTGTCCATTGCGAGTTCGTCCTTCAGCACGCGCAGGCGCACACGGCCATTGCCGTCGGGCAGCGCTACCAGCGAGTATCGCGAGCCATCCATCATGATCTCGTTGTTCGACGCGATCGTGGTGTCGCGGTCGCCAGCCTGCAGGCGGAATTTCGCGATGTTGTCCTTGAGCTCGGAGTACGGTGTAACCGTCTTGAACCCGATGCCGCTGAACATCGCGCGATCATCGGCGCTCACCGAGGCATCCTTCGCACTTGGCAGGGCGTTGATCATACGAACCATTGAGACCGCGCGATGTTCGGCGGAATCGGTGGACGCCGAGGCCAGGCTGCCCTCAGCCGTAGTCGTTTCTATCGCCTGCGTGTCGGTGTCACGGTCGCCCTTGCAGGCGGTCAGACCGCTTGCGAGCGACAGCAGCAGCAGCAGCGTTGTGGTGTGTATGCGCATGGATGGCTCCGAAATGATGGGACTCCCAGGCATAGGTGCCCAGTACCCACCACTATTGCATGCGCCGTGCCGCTTACTTCGCCCGGGACGAAAGGACGGCGCGAACGCCATCCAGTGAGCCACCCACCGCCCGCAGCGCCACCAGCGCGTGATAGAGCAGATCGGCGGTCTCTTCGGTCGCGCGTTCGACGTCGCCGTCCACGCAAGCGGTCGCCAACTCGACCGCTTCCTCGCCGAGTTTTTTCAAGCGAAGATTCCGGTCGCTGAGCAGCCGTTGGGTGTAGCTCGTGGTCGTCTCGTCCGTGTGCTGCATCCGCGCGGTGATCGTCGCGTCGAGCGTGGCGAACACGTCGGCTTGCAACGCCTCCTCACGAAAACACGAGGTCGTTCCATTGTGGCACGCAGGGCCAGCCGGCACGACGCGCGCAAGCACGGCGTCGGCATCGCAGTCGGTGGTGAGTGACACGACACGCTGCACGTTGCCGCTCGTGCCGCCCTTGTGCCACAAGCCACGTGACCGTGACCGATAGTGCATCTCGCCGGTCCGGAGCGTGTACGCGAGCGCCTCGCGATCGGCATGCGCCACCATCAGCACGGCGCCGGTCGACACATCCTGCGTGACGACGGTCACGAGACCACCGCCTTTGGTGAAGTCGAGCTGGTCGAGATCGAAGTCGATGGCACGCACGCGGTCACTCATACCGATACTCCAGCAGCGGGATCAAAAGGCTCGACCAGATATGGTCGAACGATGTCGCCAAGCGCGGCATTGGTGGCGATTACGTCGCCGCCGAAGGCGGTGTCACGACCACGCCAATCGGTAAATCGACCGCCGGCTTCGGTGACCAGCGGATACATCGCAGCGGCATCCCACGGATTGACGATGTCATCGATCATGACGTCGGCGCGGCCGGTGGCCACCAGCAGATAGCCGTAGCAATCGCCCCAGGTGCGCGCCACGGCAGCGTCCGACGACAACGCATGCCACTTCGCGCGCCGATGTGGGCGCTCGAGGAACCGGTCGTCGGTGATCAACGTGGTGGCATCGCGCAGCTGCGCCACGCGTGAGACCGAGGCGCGCGATCCGTTCCACCAGCAGCCTTCACCGAGCGCGGCGGCCACGGTTTCCTGCACGGCGGGATAACAGGCTGCGCCGGCGATGACGGTGTCGCCCTCACAGCAGGCCACGAGCGTGCCCCACAGCGGCACGCCACGCACGAACGCCTTCGTCCCATCGATCGGGTCGAGGATCCAGCGCCGAGGTGCATCACCGCGTTCGTCGTCGAGCTCCTCGCCGAACACGCCATCGTGCGGAAAGCGTGTGGCCAGCCAGGCACGGGCCGCGCGCTCCGCTTCGCGGTCGGCAATCGTGACCGGCGACCCATCGCCCTTGATCTCGACGTTCATATCGGTGCGATACCACTGCATCGCAATCGCGGCGGCATACTCCGCCACTTCCGCTGCGGCCTGCATCAGCACCGCCGGACCCTCGGTACTCTTCATGCGGCCACGCTCGCGGTCGTGACGCGCACGGGAAGTCCCGCCTCGCGCATCACCTGCTTGAGTGCCTGCACGGTGGTCACCCCATCGTGCAGGATGCCCGCCACCAACACCGCGTCGGCGCCGCCCGTCACGATGCCATCGACCAGATGCTGCGCTGTCCCGGCGCCGCCCGAGGCGATCACCGGCACGTGCACGGCGTCGGCCACGGCGCGCGTGATGGCGAGGTCGTATCCGGTGCGCGCCCCATCGCGGTCGATCGACGTGAGCAGAATTTCGCCGGCGCCACGCGCCACGCATTCCTGCGCCCACGCCACGGCCTCGAGCGGCGTTTCTTCGCGCCCGCCCTTTACCCACACCTTATACACGCCGTTGGCGTCGCGCTTGGCGTCGATACTGGCCACCACGCACTGGGCCCCAAAGCGATCGGCGGCTTCGGTGAGCAACGCCGGCCGCGTCACGATGGCCGAATTCATCGACACCTTGTCGGCGCCGGCCCGCAACGCGCGCGCCACGTCGTCCGAGGTGCGCACCCCGCCACCGATGGTGAGCGGAATGAACAGCCGTTCGGCGGTGCGACGCGCCACATCGAGCAGCGTGGCGCGCTCGTCGGCGCTGGCCGAGATATCGAGAAAGGTGATTTCGTCGGCGCCTTCGCGTTCATATCGCTCCGACAGGGCGACCGGATCGCCCACGTCGCGTAGTCCTTCGAACTGCACACCTTTTACCACTCGTGCGCCCTTCACATCGAGGCACACGATGACCCGTCGCGTCAACATGCGATCACGAATCCGTGATTTCGAGACGCACGCTGCCCTTCGTGCTGAACACGGCGCCCGTTTCCACCAGCGCTTCGCGGAGCGCGAAGCCCAATCCCTTGATGGCCGCCTCGATGATGTGGTGCTTGTCGAAGCCGCGGATGACGCGCACGTGCAGCGTGGCCTTGGCGTTGTCCGCGAACGAGCGCAGGAAGTGCTCGTACAGATTCGACGGCAGCTTGCCCTCGTAGTACGGACGTCCGCCGATGTCGAGCACGACCTGCACCAGCGCATCATCCATCGGCACCGTGCGTTCCCCGTAGCGCGCGCAGCCGGCCGGTGCGAAGGCGGCGACCGCTTGACCGAGCGTGATGGCCACGTCTTCGATGAGATGATGGCGCATGTCGCCGGTGGCCTGCACGCTCAGATCCACGCCCGCGTAGCGCGCGAACGCCACCAGCATGTGGTCGAGGAAGCCGTCGCCGGTGGACACCGTGGCCACACCCGTGCCGGCGGTGATCGCCAGTCGGATCTGGGTTTCCTTCGATTCGCGAATCACGACCGTCATACGCCGAACTCCTCTGCGAGACGGCGCGCATCGAGCGCGCCCGTGTAAAGCGCCATCCCGAGGACCGCACCCGACAGGCCGCGGTGCTCGAGCGCACGCATATCATCCAACGACGTCACCCCACCCGACGCGAACACCGGCCACGGACTCGCCTCGGCCACATCTTCCATGAGGGGAAGATCGGTACCCGCCATCTTGCCCTCGAGATGCACCGCCGTGACCAACACGCCGGCCAGCGGCAGTTGCGCGAGCTCGGACACGAAATCGATGACATCGATCTGTGAGGTCTCGGCCCAGCCGCGCGTGACCACTTTCCGCTCGCGGACATCGGCCGCGATGATGAGGCGGCCGGGAAACTGCTCCGTCATCTCGCGACGCCAATCTTCATCCTCGATGGCGCGCGTGCCGATCACCACCCACGAGGCGCCCTCCTCGAGCAGACGTTCGATACGCGACTCGTCGCGCACACCGCCACCGACCTGAATCGGCACGGTGGCATCGCGCAGAATCTCGCGGATCACCTCGTGGTTGTGTCCGCGCCCGGTGGCTGCGTCGAGGTCGACCACGTGCAAGCGGGTGAAGCCACTGCGTACCCACTCGGCGGCCACGGCCGCGGGATCATCGAGGCGCACGCGTTCGTCGTTGTA
>CANHJV010000143.1 GCA_947461225.1 Gemmatimonadota bacterium
ACCCTCGCCCTGCACTTGGGCCAGGAAAAGCCGGACGGTGCCACCGACGTCTTCGAGCAGCGCATTGCCGCGCTCGAGGGTGGCGTGGCCGCGGTGGCCGTGGCCAGCGGACAGGCCGCACGGACACTGGCCTTGCTGAACCTCGCCGAAGCCGGCGACAACATCGTCGCGTCGAAGTCGCTGTATGGCGGCACCGTGAGCTTGCTCACGCACACTCTGCCCCGCTTGGGCATCCGCACGCGCTTTGTGGACATCCACGATCACAAGGCGGTGGCCGCGGCGATCGACGAGAACACCAAGGCGGTGTACGTAGAAACCGTGGGCAATCCGTCGCTCGACGTGCCCGATCTCACGGCGTTATCGAAGCTGGTGCACGACTTCAACGTACCGCTGGTGGTGGACAACACCTTCGCCCCGATCATCACGCGGCCGATCGACCATGGCGCCGACATCGTGCTGCACAGCGCGACCAAGTGGATCGGCGGACACGGCACGTCGATCGGTGGTGTGATCATTGATAGCGGTCGCTTCAACTGGGGAGCCACCGCGCGCTTCCGGAAGTTCTTCAACGATCCCGAGCCTGCCTATCACGGCCTCCGTTTCTCCGAAGCATTCGGCAACGTGAATGGCGCCAACATCGCCTTCGCCGTACGTCTGCGCGTGCTGCTGCTCCGCGACATCGGCGCCGCTCTGTCGCCGTTCAACGCGTTCCTGTTCCTGCAGGGACTGGAAACGTTGCCACTGCGTATCCGGCAGCACAGCGCGAACGCGCTCAAGGTGGCCGAGTTCCTGCAGTCGCATCCGGCGGTGTCGTGGGTGCGCTATCCTGGGCTCGCCTCGCACCCCACCCATCGTCAGGCGCTCGCGCATCTCACGGGCGGCTTCGGTGGCGTGCTCACGTTCGGCGTGCGCGGCGGCGAAGCGGCGGCACGGCGCTTCATCGTGGAGGCGAAGCTTTTCTCCTTGCTCGCCAACGTCGGCGATGCGAAGAGTCTGGTGATCCATCCGCGGACGACCACGCACGAGCAGCTCGGCGAAGCCGAACGGCGCGCGGCCGGCGTGCCACCCGATCTCGTGCGCCTCTCGATCGGTCTCGAAGATGCCGACGATCTCCTTACCGACCTCGATCGTGCGCTGTGTGCGGCCGTCGCCGCCGTCGCTGGCCACGCCACCAACACCGCCCCCCTGCTGAGCGAGCACGCCGCATGAGCACGTCGCCTTCGAGTCGCCCAGTCGGGCGTGTTGCATCGTGGCCGGTTCGCGATGAGACGATCACGTTCCACGACGTCACGCTGGAGCGCGGCGACCGACTGGATCGCGTAGACGTGCGGTATCGGCTCGAGGGCACGCTCAACGCGGCACGCGACAACGTGGTGCTCGTGGTACATGCGCTCACCGGCACTACGCACGCGAGCGACTGGTGGAAGGGGGTGATCGGTGAGAACGCGGCCATCGACCCCACAAAGCATGCGGTGCTCTGCGCGAACCTGCTGGGCGGCTGCGACGGCACGACCGGTTCGAGCACCGAGTATCCCGATGCCTTACCGCCCTTCGGCACCCGTGATCAAGCGGCACTCCTGGCGCGACTCCTCGACGCCCTCGGGGTGGGTGCGCCGCTGTTGGTCTGCGGCGGGTCGCTGGGCGGCATGGTCACGCTCGAGTTCGCGGCCAGCTTTCCCACGCGCGTGCGATCGGCTGTCGTGCTGGCTGCGCCGGCGGCGCAGACGGCACAGGGCATCGCCTGGAACGCCATCATGCGTCGTGCGATTGCCGTGGGCGGCGTGCGCGAAGGACTCGCGCTGGCGCGCATGGTGGGCATGCTGAGCTATCGAACCCCCGAAGGGCTTGAACGTCGTTTCGGGCGATCGCGCAGTGAGCACGACACGTTTCAAGTGCACGACTGGCTCGCCGTGCATGGCGAGAAACTCGTGGCCCGGTTCGATGCCACCAGCTATGGCGCGCTGATCGATGCGATGGACGAGCACGATGTGGGTCGCCAGCGCGGCGGGCTGTCGGCCGCACTCGCAGCCGTCGGTGACCGACTGATCGGTGTGGGCATTCCCGGTGATCTGCTGTATCCGGCCGAGAGTGTGCGCGAATGGACGACGGCTGCGAACGCCACGTACGTCGAGCTCCCCTCCATCCACGGGCATGATGCCTTTCTGCTGGAAGTCGATCGCGTGGCGGCGGTGATCGGCAAGGCCGTAGCGGAGTCGGAAGCCCGGGCGGCGTCACCGACGCCGGTCGTGGCACAGGTGGCGACGCCGGTCATCTCCGCCGTGGCACCGCGCGTGCGTCCGTTACGGGTGGCACTCGCCGGCTGTGGCCACGTGGGTGGCAGCTTGCTCGAGCTCTTCGGTGAGCGCGCGCAACAGGTGGGGGATACACAACCGATTCACGTGCATCGCGTGCTGGTGCGTGACGCCGCCCGTCCGCGCCCTGCCCTCGCGCAGGCCATCGCGCACGGCATCGCGGCGCCGGATGCCTGCATCACCGACCCCACGCTCCTGCTCAGCGACGACATCGACGTCCTGGTGGAGGTCATCGGGGGTACCACCACCGCCTGCACGCTGGTGGAAACGGCGCTGCGACGTGGCATCCGCGTGGTCACGGCCAACAAGGCCCTGCTCGGTGAGCGCGGCGCGGCGCTCGCCACGCTGGCGCGCATCACCGACACGCGCCTCGATTTCGAGGGCGCGGTGTGCGGCGCGATTCCGATCGTGCGGTGCGTGCGCAGCGGCGCGGCCGGCGTGGGCATCACGAAGATCAGCGGCATCCTGAACGGCACGAGCAACTACGTGCTCGAGAAAGTCGCCGAGGGCGCGTCACTGGCCGAAGCCGTCGCCTCGGCGCAGCGGCTGGGCTACGCGGAAGCGGATCCCACGCGCGACCTCTCCGGTCAGGACGCCGAAGACAAGCTGCGCATTCTGGCGTGGATGTGTTTTGGCGTAAACCCGGCCACACTCACGGTCACGCGTCGTGGGATCGATGCGGAGACCGCCGCGTGGGCCACGCGCGTGGCGCGCGAAGGTGATCGCGTGAAGCTGATTGCGAGTTGTGCGCGCGAAGGCGACGAGCTGGTCGCGCGGATTCTTCCCACGCGTATCACCAGCGACGATCCGTGGGCCCGGGTTGCCGGTCCGTTCAATCGCATCGTCGTGGAAAGCGAAAGCGCCGGATCACTGGTATTTCAGGGACCCGGCGCTGGTGGGCGTGCCACCGCGGGGGCGGTGCTGGCCGACATCGTGGCGCGTTCGCGTTAGCGCCCCTTCTCGCCCACCGATACGTCGAACGCGGCCGTTTCCACCACGCCGTCGCGCCGCACCTGCACGAACACGCGGTACGCACCGGCCGTCGGAAAGGCAAAGGGGAACGCCAGCGCGGCGCCACCCGTGTTGCTCGGCCGCATCGCGTGCATCCCCGGCATCGCGTGCGCCCCGCTGTCGGCCGCTTCGGCGGCGCCCATCACCATCGCGATCTGCGCCGAATCAAGCAACGCCGTATCGCCGCGCTCGCGGCGCATGAGCTGCGCCTGCGCGGTCATGCTCGCCGTGCCCATGGGATGAAGGTGCATGAACACGCCCGCGTCTCGGCGCAACACCATCGCGTGTCCACCCATGCCCATGTATGGCATCAGCGTCGACGGCGATCCGTCGGCGTTCGTGACGGTGGCCACCAGCCGGAGATCGCGCCCGGCGTCCACGCGCGCATCAGCAGTAAGCACCATCATCCCACCACTCGCCAAACGATACGCCGCGCCGAGCGACACGGGTGTCACGGCGCTCCACGCGTCATCGGCTCCGAGTGCCGGCACCACAGCGGTACTCACGACCGCGGCCGCGGCGCCATCCTCACCCGGTACCACCGGGGCCACCGGCACATCGATCGTGTCCACCAGCGTGCGCTGTGCGCCGTTCTGAAACAGCAGATCGCCGAACAGCAGGTACCGTCCCGCTGGCATCGGCGGCACGCGCGTCACGAAGCTGTCGGCGTGCACGCGCAACGGATGCAGGTGCGCCAGGGCGCTCTCCGTCTCCGCGCCGTCGGCACGGATCAGAAACAGGTGCATCAACTTGCCGTGGTCGGGCATGATGGGCGCGAAGCGATTCGTGAGCCACAGCGAATCGGTGATCGCCATCGCGAGCACGCGTTCGGTGTCGAGCAGCCGTACCGACGCCTGCATCGCGATCGGCTTCAACATCCGACGCTGGTAGGCGCGCGCTTCCAAGTCCCACCACTTCGACCCGCCGAACAGCGCGAGTGCGAGCAGGGCTGCACCGGATGCCATCGCGATGCGGGCGCCCCGCACGCGCGCCGGCGGCGGTGCCTGACCGGGCGCCACCGGCCCTTCACGCACGGCCGCGCCGATGATCGTGAGCATGCCGGCCACCAGCAGGGTGCCGAGCGCGATCAACACCGCACCCATCCCGCGCTCCATACCCAGTGTCCGCGTGGCATTGGTTTGCATCGGCACCACGACGGTGCCGTTGCCCGCCGGCCCCTCCACCGCCACATACACCGAGTAGACGCTTGCCGTCATGATCCACAAGTCGTGCGCCCAAAGGCCGGAGTCGCCCGGTACCAAGGCGGCGTCCTCAGCCGGTGGCGCACCCTTGGTGCCCACGTTCCATTGGGCCGCACGCACCGTGACCCGAGACGGTGTCCCACTCAACACTCGCACCGTGATCGGCACCTGCGCCGGCACGACGCCGGGCGGGTTGATCAGCACGCGCACGGGATAGCCACCGGCCTGCCCCTCGAACACCACCTGATTGGTGCCGATGTGCGCCGACAGCAGCACGAAGGCCAACAGCGCGCCGCCGACCACCGTGAGCCGCGCGCCAAGGCGCGACAGCATGTCAGCAAGACGGGTCATGCCGTGAGCCATCACCGACGCACCGAGCGCAGCCAGCTGCCCCAACCGAGACCGGCCCGCGCCGACAACACCGCCAGCGCGACCGCCACGCCGAAGGCGCGCACCGTCTGCGAGGCCGACTCGGTTGCAAACCGGCGCATCGGCCGCAGCCAATCGGGCGGCATCATGTACGGAATATTGTCCGTGTTGAAAAACCAATTTCGTGATGCGTCGCTCACCAGGAAGTTCGCGAACGGCCACTGGGTCGCCGTGTGCACCACGAGGAACAGTATGCCCAGCGCGGATGCCTGACTCCAGACACCACGCTCGCGCAGGCGCGGCAGGAGCAGGTCGATGGCGATGGCGGGAAGCAACAACAACAGCGGGAAGTCCAGCGAGACCATGTGCGTGACCGCCGTACGGATGGGCCCCAGCTTGGGCGACCCTTCGAACAGCGGCAACACCCACAGCTGCACGCACATCACGAGCGTATATACGATCGCCGTGGCGGTGGCGCCGTATCGCAGCCGCGTGCTGCGCGCCGCCGCGACCAGTGCGAACGGGAAGACCAGCGACGAGACTACATAGAAGCTGCCTAGGTGCATCGCTTCGCGATCGTGATACTCAGTCGTGAAAATCGACAGCATCGCGAGCACGAGCCCACCGGTATACGCCACGACGTACGGCGCGACGCCTGCCGGCTCGGCGCCACCGATGGCGCTGGCGTCACGGCGATCGGCCTCGCGTCCCTGCACGGCCACCGCCATGATCAGCGCGCCGCCGAGAATCGTGATGAAGCCAAGCGCCAACAGCGCATGTGGCGGACTGATGATCTTCACGTCGAGACCGTAGGCGGCATGCCACCAGTCGTCGAATGGCGCCGACGTCAGCATGGCGACGGCCCCCCAGATGCAGAGCCAGCCCCCGAGGGGACCATTGAACAGGCGCCACACGGTCACCCCGTCGGCGGGCTTCGTGCCCGACAAGAACGAACGACGGAGCACCTCGAAGCCGCACGCCAACCCGGCCACGGCCCCACCGGTGTAAATCGCCAAGTGCGCCGGCGTCCAGAAGGTGTCGCGGCCGATCGTCATGTGCCACGAGATATCCCAGATCAGCCCCACGATCACGCTGGTGGCGGCGAAGACCACCGCCGCCAATTGCCACGGCATCGTACCCACCGTCGCGCGCGCGTTGGCGCGCGTCCGGTCACCGGTCGCCATGGGGAGAGACGCTGCGTCCATGTTCGTTTCTAGTCTCGGGGGGCGCGGATTCCGCGGGCGTCCAGTAACACCCGAACGGAATCGCGCGGCAGTGGGTTCACGCGACCGGCCCGCGTGGACACCGGAGTCGCCATCAGCAACGCATCATACAACGCCTCTTCCGTTGCTTCCGTTACCGCTTGAAACAACGCCGACATGGCTTCGTTCCCCAACTCGTCGTTGGTGGACAGCGGGGCATCCGGCGAGCGACGCACGCGGGGCGAGGTGGAGAAGGCAATCACGTAGTCGCCGGATCCGTTCGAGGCGCTCGAGCCGGTACGCGCCAGCCCCATGACCGCTCGCGCCCCCAACCGCTCGAGATTGCGCGACAGGATCGGTGCGTCGGTGGCGATCACGATCATGCACGATCCGTCCCCACGCTCGGCGCCGAGGTCCCCCGGAAAGGCACCGCTAGGCGGGCTGCCGGCGGCGCGTTCGACATCGCGCTGGAAGGCATAGCGGCCCAGCAGCTGCCCAACCGGCACCCCGGCCATCTGCAGCACGCCACCGTAATTGCCCTGCACCAACACGCCCACGGTGTAGCCACCAAGCGAGGCGGGTAGCTTGCGCGACGACGTCCCGATGCCGCCCTTCCAACCGAACATCACGGTGCCATGACCCGCACCGACGCTGCCCTCGGTCACCCGACCGGTGTCGGCGTTCGCCAAGGCCCGGTTCACGGCGGCGGCGATTCCCGGCCGCGCCCGTGTGGCATTCAACTGGCCATCGTTCGTTTCGCCGACCACCGGGTTGATCGACCGCACGTTCGTGTTTTCCGGCTTCGCCAGCATGTACTGCGCGAGCGCTTCCCCCGCCTGCCAGATGCACAGCGTGCAGGTGAGCAGGACCGGGGTTTCGAGTTCGCCCAGTTCCCGCAGTTGCGTCACCCCGAGCAACTTGCCGAAGCCGTTACCCACATGGAGCGCCGCCGGCACCCGATCGCGATACAGGTCTCCGCCATGCGGTATGATGGCCGTA
Organism: Gemmatimonadota bacterium; assembly: GCA_947461225.1. GTDB lineage: Bacteria > Gemmatimonadota > Gemmatimonadetes > Gemmatimonadales > Gemmatimonadaceae > Gemmatimonas. The sequence continues at coordinate 7,096 of CANHJV010000143.1, forward strand.
ACGCCGGTACGAACGGAGTCGCCGAGGGTGACCGTTTCGTGGCCGACGCGGACGCCGGCCACATCGGTGATGGCATTGTGGGGCCCCGGCGAGAACACGCCGGGTGCGAGCCCCATCGCACGAGCACGCGGCTGGGCGCCGACCGGTGCCACGGAGGCGCTCACCGCCAAACCGATGGCCGCGAGGCGAGTGCATACACCAGAGAACTGAATCATCGGAGTCATGAAGGCGGACTGACGGGGAGGACGGTGATCCCTGCATATTGCGCGCATGTCGCTTCGCCCGCTCTACGGACATGCCGCGCTGCGGCATCGGCTCACGGCGGCGGCCGCCGATGACCGGCTGCCGGCCAGCCTCATGCTGCAAGGTCGCCGCGGTGTCGGCAAGCAGCGCCTCGGACTTTGGCTCGGCCAATACCTGCTGTGTGAGCGCGCCCTGCCGGAGCGCCTTGGGGAACCGTGCGAGGATTGCCAGCACTGCCGTTACACCACGCGCGGCATGCACCCTGACCTGCACTGGTTCTTTCCGCGCCCCCGCCTGAAAGATGGCGACGCCTCCCCGGACGACGTGAAAGCCGATTTCAGCGAGGCGATCGCCGAACGGATGGAAGCCGAGGGGCTCTGGGCCCCGTCGCTGGGCACTGAGGGGCTGTATGTGGCGACCGTTCGCGCGCTGGTGCATCAAGCATCATTGCGGCCGGCGATGGCGAAACGGGCCGTGTTCGTGGTCGGCGACGCCGAG